>NZ_JBFRGM010000015.1:0-165694 GCF_052115345.1 Mesorhizobium sp. 2RAF21
CCAGCGGGAGGAATGATCGGCCTCGTGATCCAACACCAGCCGCACCGCACGCTCGCGCACCTCAGGGGAAAACTTGTTCGTCGTTTTGCTCGTCATGGCTCCATCCTATTTGGAAGTTGGAGCCTCCGGCAAACCCGGGGCGGTTCAGATCATCCAGGCATGTAGCGCGGTATCGTCCGAGGCAATCAATGCGGCTGCCAGTGACACATCTCGATCTTGCGCCGCGTCGAGCCACTGCTGGATCGCTTTTCGAACATCATCAACGGCGGATGTTCCGTAGGAGACGTGGTTCAGCCACGTCAACAGCTGTTCGCCGTCCGGTGTTGGCTCTCCCGTGATAGCGGCGGCTAGAGCACGCTCTAGCAGATGATTGACCTCAGATGTTTGAGGAGGATTCTCGGTGTCGTCTCTCCAGTTTGAAACGGGTTCATTAAACAATTCCGGTCTTGGATAGTCCCGTAGCTGCCGGTCTAGGCGATGGAGCCCGCCGCCATGATCGCTCCTTTGAACTCGTTCAAAATCGCGTAGAATCGCTTTCAGCTCATTAAGTGGCAAGAGAGTTGCTGGTAACCGAGCCGCGATGGATGCCCGCAATTCTTCGCGGTCAGCTGACGCGGTTTCTTCAGAAAGTGTTTCGAGCAATTGTCGAAGACGCTGGTTGGGATGATCAGCGCCGTTTAGCCAAGCATCTACCGCACTTAAGCGCAACCAATTTGGCGCCCTTCTATCGTACGCAATATTCCTAAGAAGCGGCTCAAGAGATTTGACGGGGCGGCCGACAGTCAGGGCACTCAAAACCGCATGCAGCTTTGCACTTGTTCCACCTGTGGTGAGGATGGTTCGAAATTCCTCCGCGAGATCCTCCCCGGCTAGCGCACCGATAGTTGTGACCCCCCGCATAAAGTATGCATAGGGGTCATCGCGATCGATCTTGTCGAGCAGCAGCTTCCGGCCTTCAGTGCCAAGAACAGCAGCATCTCCATAGGAGAGAACGGTTATCGGATCGCGTTCAATGAGTTCTGCCGCTCGTTTGAAATCTCCATTGAAGCCGAGGTGCGCCGCGACCCAGGCGAACAGCCCACGCAGCGCACTCGGCGGCATGCCATCAGGGCCGCAGATAAGTGCCATGGCCCGCGACAAGGGCAGGGCGGCATGATCGGCATCGCCGTTCACCGCTGCAGCCAAGGCCATTGCCCCTAGGAATTCGGCAATTGATCGGTGCGCCGGTTGAAAGAGGCTGCCTTCACCACGAAATAGCGCTGTATCCAGCGTGCTCATGAGAAGTTTAGAGTTCAGCGCAAGATCGTCCCTAGTCAGAGGAGGACGATCACCGCTTGATCTCGGTACGGCCAAATTGGAACGCCAAATGGCGCTTGCGCCGGTAGTCAGCTGAATTAGGCACGCTTTTGCCGCAGCTGATATCCTTTCATCTACCGAGTTGCGATCAACATGCGCATAATCAGGGTTACGTTCTTCCGCCATCTGCCGGATCGCCGCCTGGTAGATTTCGAAACGGGTTGGCGGAATCGCTCCATTGGCCAGCCAAGCCTCATACAACAGGCGAACCAACAGGGGATTTTCGAGGAAAGCGGGTGCACCGATCTTCTCCACCTGCTTGACGAGTGAGAGAGGCTCGGGCGCACCAAGCGCTTCCAGCACAGCCGCTGCTTCGAAGCGATCGAGCGGCTCGAGGCTTGCGACGACGATTTTTCCATCGCCAGTCGATCGTTGCAACTCCCTCAGATCGGATAGTTCACGCCAATCCTGTCCGCGGCATGAAAGCCACCAGCTTTGTAATTTTGCGCCCTTTATGGTCTCCGCCAACAGGCAAGCCTTGTCGGCTTCCCGTCCGTCCGAACGATACTCATCGAAAGAGTCAGCATAGAGACGTTTCGTCGGATCGATCTGAGCGCCGTTCAGCAATTGCCTAACGGTGATCGGCTCCAGTCCTTGGAGCCTTGCTGTCCCCTCGAACACCGACGATTTTCCCATACCTGGCTCGCCGAGCAAAACCACGAAGGGCTCGGAAACTATGTCACTAATACGCTTGTAATTCTTCTTGCCCTCCTCGTCGTAGATCGCGACGCGGCGGTCAATCATTGCAAGTTTCAGCATGTGTCCACCAACCCAGCTACATTTGGACTCGCAGACGTTGATTCTTCAAGCATATGGCGGCGCCTAAGAGTCTTAGCGCAAGAACCCGAGCCTTGACCCTGCTCGCTCGTTCGTGACAGCCTCGCGGCGATAGAGGTGTGCCACGCCCGCGCCGGCGGGCATGGTTTGAGCCTTTCCATGGCGGCAAGCTGCCGCCATGCTTCGCTCCTCGCTTCATTCCACTGTAATCGCCAATGTGGCGCTCTGCGCCGCCGTCGGCCTGCCCGAGGGCGCGCCCGACTGGGTGCATCTTCTGCCGGCCGGCGAGATCCGCACCTGCGATGGTCGGGGGCCTTACCGCGTGCCCGACGCCGCCCGCCTGGCAACAGTGAGCCTTGGCGCCGGCGAGCGGCTGCCGATCGACGAGAACCACGCAACCGATCTGGCTGCTCCGCAAGGCCGGCCTGCGCCGGCGCGCGGCTGGATCGTCGAATTGCAGGCCCGCGCCGACGGCGTCTGGGGCAGGGTGGAATGGACCGAGGACGGCCGCCACCTGGTCACCAGCCGCGCCTATCGCGGCATTTCGCCGGCGATCCAGCACGCCGCCGACGGCACCGTCACCGCCATTCTGCGCGCCTCGCTGGTCAACCGGCCGAACCTGCGCGGGCTGACCACACTTCACCAGGAGACAGAGATGAACCCGCTGCTCGAAAAGCTGCTCGCGGCGCTCGGCCTGCCCGCCGCCACCACCGAAGAGGCGGCGCTGACCGCTGTCACCACGCTGCATGCCGAAAAGGCGAAGTCCTCGACGGCGATGCAGGCCGCGCTCGATCCGATCGCGGTGGCCCTCGGCTTGCAGGCCGGCATCGATGCTGGCGCCGTACTGACCGGTGTCCAGGCGCTGGCCACCGGCAACGGCGGCAAGGACAGCGAGCAAGCCCTTACCGCGCTGCAGAGCGAGCTCGCCACCGTCACCAAAAGCCTGAATTCCCTGCAGGAGACGACAAAACGCGAGAAGGCCGAGGCCTATGTCGACGGCGCCATCAAGGCCGGTCGCGTCGGCGTCAAGCCGCTGCGCGACCGCTACGTCGCCATGCACATGGCCGATCCTGCCGGTACGGCCGAACTGATCGCCGGCCTGCCGGTGCTTGGCGGCGGCGGCGAGATCGTGCCGCCGCCGGTTCCGGCCGGCGAGATCGCGCTGCAGGCGGAGCAGCGCCAGGCCGCGCGCCTGCTCGGTATCGCCGAGAAGGACTATCTCGCGACGCTGAAGGCCGAACGCCAAGTTTAGCCATTTCTTTCATCCGCCACCGGAGACAAAACCATGACCGCCCTGACCGCCGACCGCAACACGCCGAGGATGATCGGCGACGACCGTTCCGGCCCGATGGCGGCCGGCGTCACCATTTTCGCCGGCGCCATCGTCATGCGCGCGGCCACCGGCCATCTCACCAAGGGCCAAACGGCGGCCGGCCTGATCGGCGTCGGCCGCGCCGAGGAGCAGAAGGTCAATGCGGGCGCGGCGGGTGCGGCCGACGTCAAATACCGGGCGGGCATCTATCGTTTCGCCAATTCGGCCGCCGCCGACCTCATCTCCGCCGCCGATATCGGCGGACCGGCCTATGCCGTCGACGACCAGACGGTGGCCAAGACCAGCGCCACCAACACGCGCTCCATCGCCGGCTTCGTCGACGGGGTCGACGAGCTCGGCGTCTGGGTGCGTTTCGACGAGGCGCTCGCCAGGGCCTATCTCACCTGATCGCTTCCCGGTTCGAAAAGGCTTTCGCTTCAACAGGATCAACGTCCATGCTCATCAACGCCGCCAATCTCGACAGCCTGCGCGTCGGCTTCAAGACCTCGTTCCAGGCCGGCCTCGGCCAGGCCTCGACCCTGCATTCGCGCATCTCGACCGGCGTGCCTTCGTCGACCAAGACGCAGAAATATGGCTGGCTCGGCAAGATCCCCAATGTCCGCGAATGGATCGGTCCACGCGCCGTGCAGAACCTGCAGCAGCATGACTATTCGATCACCGAAAAGCCGTGGGAACTCACTATCGGCGTCGACCGCGACGACATCGAGACCGACAATCTCGGCATCTACGCGCCGATGTTCACCGAAATGGGGCAGTCGACGGGCGCCAAATGGGATCAGCTCGTCTTCAGCCTGCTGAAATCCGGCTTTTCCGAGAAGTGCTACGACGGCCAGTATTATTTCGACACCGACCATCCGGTGCTCGACGAGGCCGGCCAGCCAGTCTCGGTCGCCAACACCGATGGCGGCGCCGGCACCGCCTGGTTCCTCATGGACGCCTCGCGCGCGCTGAAGCCGGTCATCCTGCAGAAGCGCCGCGATTTCGACTTCCAGGCCAAGGACAAGCTCACCGACGACAATGTCTTCATGAACAAGGAATTTGTCTACGGCGCCGACGCCCGCGCCAATGTCGGCTTCGGCTTCTGGCAGTTCTGCTGGGGCTCGCGCCAGCCGCTCGACGCCGCCCGCTACGAGACCGCGCGTGTCGCCGTCTCGTCGATGAAGGGCGATTACGGCCGCCCGCTCGGCCTTACGGCAAGCCTGATGGTGGTGCCGCCGGCGCTGGAAGGCGCGGCGCGCAAATTGCTCAACAACGACTATGGCGCCGGCGGCGAGACCAACCAGTGGAAAGGCACGGCCGAATTGCTGGTCGTGCCCTGGCTGGCCTGACCGTTCCCGACCCGGAGACCGCTCATGACCAGGAAATCGAAAGCCGCGGCCCAGCCGGCAGCGGAGACCCTTCAACCTATCCAGACATCCGCGCCGGCCCCGGAGCCTGCCGGCCCGGATGCCCCGCAGCCCGCCGTCGCTGCGGGGACCCCATTGCCCGACGATGCGCAACCAGGCGAGGAGGCGTTCCGTCTGCGCTTCCCGCGCCTGGCCGCGGCGCTTAAGGCTTGGCAGGCGGCGCACGATGCCCCGCCATCCGGCCTGCGCGTCGTCTCGCGGATCGACGGCTTCCGCCGCGCCGGCATGGCGCACGGCATCGCGGCTATCGAACACGATCTGTCGGCCTTCCGTTTGCCGGAACAGCTCGAGGCACTGCTCGCCGAGCCGATGCTCACCGTCGAGTTCGTCTGATGGCTACCTATTGCACGCTTGCCGAGCTGAAGGACCGCTATTCGGAGCGGCTGTTGATCGAATTGTCCGATCGCGGCGAGGTGCCGGTGACGATTGTCGACGTCGCTCTGTTCAACCGGGCGATCGCCGACGCCGGCGCGCTGATCGACGGCCATCTCAAGCTGCGTTACGCGCTGCCGCTGGCAGAGGTGCCGCGCCTGGTCACCGATCTCGCCCTGCGCATCTCGATCTATTACGCGCATGGCCGCGTCGCCGCCGAGAAGATCAAGGCCGATCACGATGCCGCGTTGAAGACGCTGCGCGACATCGCTTCGGGGCTGATCCGCCTCGACGTCGCCGGCGTCGAGCCGCCGGCCTCGGCTGCGGCCGAAGTCGTCACCAACGAGCCGGAGCGGCCGCTCTCGGCCGCGACGCTGAAGGGCTACATCTGAGCGAGGCAGCGCGGGGCGCGCGGCTTGCCTTCGACGGCTACGAGGTCGTGCTTTCCGACCTGAAACAGGCCGCCGGCCGGGCCGAGCGGCCGCGCGAATTGTGGGACGAGGTCGGCGCCGCGCTCGTCGTCTCGACCCAGCAGCGTTTCGAGGACGAAGAGGACCCGCAAGGCAGTCCCTGGCCGCAATCGCTGCGCGCCCGTTTCTTCGGCGGCCGCACCCTGACCGATACCGCCAACCTGGTGCAGTCGATCACCCATGAGGCGAGCGACGACGGCGTCGCCGTCGGCACCAATGTGCTTTATGCCGCCATCCACCAGACCGGCGGCCGCATCGAGGCGAAGAAGGCTCGCGCGCTGCGTTTCCGGCTGCCGGGCGGTAACGGCTTCGTCACGGTCAAGGCGGTGACCATGCCGCAACGCGCCTTCCTCGGTCTAGATGAGGCCGCCGGCAAGGAAATCGCTGCGATCGCCGGCGCCTATCTCGGCGCGGAGGAGGGCGGCAATGCTGGTCGCTGAGCTCGTCGCCCGCATCGACAGCCGCGTGCCCGAGCTCGCCCGCCGGGTCGAGGGCGCCGCCGAACTGTCGGAACTGGTGCGCAAGGGCGGCCTGCCGCAGGCGCCACGGCATGCCTTTGTCCTGCCGCTCGGCCTAGTCGCTCGCAACCAGGGCGATGCGGCGGCCGGCGCCTTCACGCAACTGGTCGATGAAGTGTTCGCCGTCATGTTGGTGATCCACGCCGCCGGCGATATCGCCGGCGCCCGTTCGCTCGCCACCGTCGACCAATTGGTCTGGAAGCTGATCGCGGCACTCGCCGGCTGGGGACCGGAAGAGGTGGTGGGCGTTTTTTCGCTGCGGCGCGGCCAGCTGCTGTCGGCTGAAGCCGGCACCGTCATCTACCAGCTCGATTTCGCTATCCAGAACCAGTTGAGGGTGCTGCCATGAGCAAAAAACCGGTCGTGGAAGACAAGGCTTTGCCACCTCCATTGCCGTCGTCCGGCGGCAGTTTCGCACGCCAGCCGGACGGTTCGCTGAAACGCGTCGAATTCACGGCCGAGCCGCCAGCCGGGGCGCCGTCGAAGGAGGCTTGAAATGCCGATCAAATGGAAATCGAAGATCCTGCTGTGCAAGCGCGAGACGGTCTATGGCGTCGACGCGGCGCCCACCGGTACGGTCGACGGCATCCTGGCCACCAGTGTCGTGCTGTCGCCAATGGAAGGGCAGGATGTCAGCCGAGAGCATGAATTGCCCTGGCTCGGCGCGCAGGCCACGGTGCCGACGCAGCTGGCGATGCGGCTGCAATACCGCGTCGAGATGGTGCCGTCCGGCACCGCCGGTGTCCCGCCGGCCTGGGGAACCTCGCTCAGGGCCTGCGCGGTCGGCCAGACGATCACGGCCGCCACATCCGTTGTCTACAATCCAATCAGCGACGGCCATGAAAGCGTCACCCATCATTTCTGGATCGGTCCGACCCGTTTCGTGCTGAAGGGCAGCCGTGGCAGCGCCGTGATGCGGATCGACGCACAGGGCATTCCTTATCTCGAATTCGATTTCCGTGGCCTGTTTTCCCTGCCCAGCGATCCCGGCGTCCGGCCGACCGTCGATCTGACCGCCTTCCTGGCGCCCGACATCGCCACCAGCCTCAACACGCCTGTTTTCACGCTCGGCGCCGTGCCGCTAGTCTTGCGCAATTTCTCGCTCGACCTCGGCAATGACGTGCAGGGCCGTTTCCTGATCGGCGCCGAGAGCATCCTTGTCGTCGACCGCACTGATGCGATCTCGTGCCAGGTCGAGGCGGTGCCGCTTTCGACATTCGACCCCTTCGCCGCCGCCGCCGGCCAGCTGCGGACAGCGCTTTCCCTGCAGCATGGCCGCAGCGCGGGCCGCAAAGCGACGCTGGCGGTCGCCGGCGCGCAATTGCAGCGGCCGAGCTTCGCCAACCAGCAGAACATCCTGGAATGGGTGCTGCCGATGGTGCCGCTGCCGACCGCCGGCAACGACCAATGGACGCTGACGCTGACCTGACGGGAGGATTTGATGTTTCGCCTCGATGCCAATCCGAGTTTCTGGACGACGGTTGCGGTGCGCTCGCCGGATGGCGAGACCGAGCTCGGTTCCTTCCGCGCCGAGTTCCGGGCGCTGACCATCTCCGAGCTGGAGCGTTTCGACATGACCACCGGCGCGGGCGCGCGGGCACTGCTGCAGGCAGCCCTTGCCGCCATCGACGAGGTCGAGGACGACGACGGTTCGCCGCTGGCGCTGACGCCGCAAAGCTTCGCGCGCCTCGCCGACAACAACCATGTTCGCCAGGCGCTGCTGACCGCCTTTCTCGGCGCCATCGGTGGAGCACGCCGGGGAAACTGAATGCGGCCGCGCGGGCCTGGGCGGCCGGCGGCCTCGTCGAGAAAAGCGCCCGCACCGATCTGGAGGATGTTTCCCATGCCGCGCTCGATGACGCGCGCGCCTTCGCCGTGCCGCAAAACCAGCTGCTTGCCCTGGCCGAACGGCTGGCCGGGCATCGGCCTGGCGGTTTTGCCGGCGTGTGGCCGGACAATGAAGCGGCGGTCGAAGCCTTCCTTGCCGCCGCCAGCCAATGGCGCACGACGCTTGGCCTGGAGGACGGGAGGCTGCGCGCCGTCTTCATTGGCCTCGACTATGCCGGTGCCGCCGTCGCTTTCGGCGCAGCCGGCATCCACCTCGACCGAAAGCTGCTGGCCGATCTGCAGACCCTCGAAGCCGCGGCGCGCGATGCGCTCAACGGGGCGCTGAGATGACGCTGAGGCTGGCGCTCGTCATCGACGGCGATGCCAAGGGCGCCCGCCAGGCGCTCGACGAGACGGCGCGCGGCGTCGAGGATCTCGGCAAGAAGGCGGTGAAGACGTCCGGCGACCTCGACAAGGTGACGGCGCGCGACACCAAAAAGCCGATCGAATGGGCACCGGTCAACGAAGAGCTGGACAAGCTCTCCAGGAAGGCGCCGCCGGCGGCCGATGCGCTGGGCAAGGTTGGCGCCGGGCTCGGCGATACCGGGCGCGCGGCACCGGGCGCCGCAACCGGCCTCGGCGATGTCGGCAAGGCGGCCGGCGGCGCCGCCGACCATCTCGGCCGCTTCCGGGGCGCAACGGTCGGGCTGCTTGCCGGTCTCGCCGGCGGCGTTGTGGGTGCGGCCGTCGCCGCCGGCCTCGGCATCGCCACCGAGGCCTTCGTCTCCTATGCCCGCGAGGTGTTCGACAACACGCCGCGCATCAACCGCGATCTCAAGGAACACACCGAACTCATCCGTCGCATCAAGGGCGCCTATGACGAGGCGAGGGGCGGGGCCTCCTCCTACGGCCTCGAGAGCAGCTCGCTTTTGCGCTTCCAGGCGCAGCAGGACATCGGCCGCCTCGAAAAGGACGTCGAACTGGCGATCGGCGACTTCAACGGCCGCGACCTGTTCGGTCCGCTTGCGCTGCAGAACGGGCTCGAACGTTTCCTCGAGGATTTCGGCGCGGTTGGCGAGGCGGTGCTGAAGCTGCGCCGGCAGCTGGCCGACGGCAAGGCCGACCTCATCGCCTTCCGCAACGAGATCGGCAAGGCGGCCGAGGAACTGCCGGTCGGCTCGCCCTTGCGCCAGACCGCAGAGCGGCTGATCGCCGACACCGAGCAGGCGGCCAAATTGCAGGCCGAGCTCGCCCGCGCCAAGGATCTGTTGAAGGGGCTGACCGGCGATGCCGAGGCGGCCGCGACAGCGCTGGGCGGCTCGGCCGAGAAATATCGCGACATCGGGGGCAGTGCCGCCGCGGCCAACGCGCCGATTGCGGGCGTTTCGGGCGAGATCGCCGCCTCCGGCGATGCCGCCGGCGCGGCCAACGCGCAGCTTGCCGAATATGAGCGGCTGCTGCGTTCGATTTCCGGTCTTTCGGTGCAACCGGCACTGCCGGCGGGTCCGGGCGGATTGCCGGCGGGCGGTTTCGCCGCCGGCGGCTATACCGGCCATCTGCCGGCCGACCGCGTCGCCGGCTTCGTGCATGGCCGGGAATTCGTCTTTGACGCTGCCTCGACCGCCCGCATCGGCGTCGCCAATCTGGAAGCGATGCGCGCCGGCATCTCCGGTTACGCCTCCGGCGGTTTTGTCGGTAATAGTGCGGCCTATGCCCGGCGCGGCGGAGCGGGCGGCAGTGCGGCGGAACTCGCCGAGGAGTTCGGCGCGCTGCAAGGTATCATGCATCAGTTCGGCATGACGGTCTGGCGGGCCGGCAGCGCCGGCGAGGCGCTTGGCGGCGTCATCCAGATGGTCTCGCAGCGTTTCCTCGATTTCTCGCTGCGCGCGCTCGACCAGGCCCTGTTCGGCGGTCGGGGCGGCGGGCTCGGCATGCTCGGCGACCTGTTTGGCCTCAACGCGCTCAACATGTTCCCGGCCGCTCCGGGCGCTCTTGGTGTCGGTCTCTACCATGGCGGCGGCTCCGTCGGTGCCGCGCCCGGACCCACGCGCCGGGTGCCGCCGTCGCTGTTCATCGGCGCGCCGCGCCTGCATGGCGGCGGCTGGCTGAAACCTGGCGAGCGGCCGGTGATCGCCATGGATGGCGAGGAGATCGGCTGGCCGGAAGACCTGCAGCGCAAATATGGCGGCGGCCGGACGGTGGTCAACAACTGGCATGTCGAGACGCCGAACCCGAAGGCCTTCGCCGAAAGCCGAGCTCTCGCCGCCCGCGCCGCCGGCCGGCTGGCGGCGCGCAGCGGCAGGTATTCGTGATGGCGATCCCGTTCCTCGAGGACCAGCTCTTCCCGGTCCATGTCTCGTCCGGTTCGGCCGGCGGGCCTGACTGGCCGGCCGAAATCGTTGAAAAATCCTCGGGCCATGAGGAGCGCAACACCCGCATCGCGCAGCCTTTGCGTTTCTACGATGCCCGCTACGGCGTGCGCACGCCGGACGAGCTCTATCAGGTGCTGGAGCTCTATTACATCGCCATGGGCCGGCTGAAGGGCTTTCGGCTGAAGGACTGGTCCGACTACCGTTCGCGCGGCCCGCACCAGCCGGTGAGCCGCACCGACCAGGATCTCGGCACCGGCGACGGCGTGCGCAGGACCTTCCAGCTCGTCAAACGTTATGCGCGCGGCCCGCATGAATTCTTCCGGCCGATCGGCAAGCCGGTGGCCGGCACTGTCGAGATCGGCATCGGCGGAGCGGCGGCCGCCGGCTGGACGCTCGATGCCGCCACCGGGATCGTCACCTTCGCCGTTGCTCCGGCCGCTAGTGCCGCGCTCAGCTGGGGCGGCGAATTCCACGTGCCGGTGCGCTTCGACTGCCGCCTCGACCAGATCAGCCACCGCACGGCGACGCTCGGCGACATCCCGTCGATCCTGTTGAAGGAGATCCGGCCATGATGGTTCTGCCGCCGGGCCTCGCCGCGCTGGTCGCGTCCGGTGTCACCACGCTTTGCCATTGCTGGCGCTTCCAGCGTCGGGACGGGCTGGTGCTGGGCTTCACCGACCATGACCGCGACCTTGTCTTCGGCGGTGTCACCTACCAGGCCGAGACCGGTTTCACCGCCGCCGAGACGGAAAGCTCGCTCGGCCTTGCCGTCGACACCGACGAGGTTTCCGGCGCGGTCTCGACCGATGCCATCGCCGATGCCGACATCGCGCTCGGCCTCTGGGACGACGCCGATGTCGAGATCTGGATCGTCGACTGGACGCAGGTCGATAACCGGTTGCTCGAGCGGGCGGGCTCGCTCGGCGAAGTGACGCGCGGCGACCTTGCCTACGAGGCCGAGATCCGCGGTCTCGTCCATCGCCTCAACCAGGACGAGGGCCGCACCTATCAACGCCAGTGCGATGCGGTGCTGGGCGACGCCCGCTGCGGCGTCGACCTGACCAGTCCGGCCCGTCGCGGCTCCGGCACCGTGCTCGGCGCGAGCGACGACCGACTGCTGTCGGTCTCCGGTCTCGCCGGTTTCGCCGGCGACCTGTTCACCCATGGCGTGCTTGCCTGGACCGCCGGAGCAAACCGAGGCGCCCGCGTCGAACTGCGCGGTCATTCGGGCGAGAGGTTGGTGCTGTGGCGTCGCGCCGCCCGGCCGGTCGTCGCCGGCGATGCCTTCATCGTCACCGCCGGCTGCGCCCGCACCTTCGACATGTGCCGTTCGCGTTTCGGCAACGGCGCCAATTTCCGGGGCTTTCCGCACATTCCGGGCAATGATTTCGCGCTCGGCGTCGCCAAGAAATCGGAGGTGAACGATGGTTCGTCCTTCTTCCGATGAGGTTTTCCGCGCGGCAATCGTTGCCGAAGCGCGCGGCTGGATCGGCACGCCTTATCGCCACCAGGCGTCGCTGAAGGGCGTTGGCGCCGATTGCATCGGCCTGGTGCGCGGCGTCTGGCGCGCTTTCCACGGCGAGGACCCCGAGCCGCTGCCGGCCTATAGCGGCGACTGGGCGGAGACGACGGGCGAGGAGACCTTGCTCGACGCCGCACATAGGCACTTTGCAGCCGTGCCGGTCGCGGCGATGCTGCCTGGCGACGTGCTGGTCTTCCGCTGGCGGCCGTCGCTGCCGGCCAAGCATTGCGGCTTTCTGGTCGAGCCGGAACGGCTCCTGCATGCCTACCAGTCGGCAGGCATCGTCGCCGAAGGCTGGCTGGCGCCGCAATGGCGCGCCCGCATCGCCGGTGTCTTCTGCCTGCCGGGGAGGGCGTGATGGCAACCATCCTGCTCGGCCTTGCCGGCGCGTCGTTGGGTGCGGCCTTTGGGCCGATCGGGCTGATCGCGGGCCGCGCCATCGGCGCGCTGATCGGCTCGATGGCCGACCAGGCGTTGGTTTCGGCACTGACACCGGCGCAGAAACGCGAAGGCCCGCGTCTCACCAGCTCCGACGTGCAGACCTCGACCGAAGGCAGCCCGAT
The DNA here is from genome assembly GCF_052115345.1 of Mesorhizobium sp. 2RAF21. Classification (NCBI taxonomy): domain Bacteria; kingdom Pseudomonadati; phylum Pseudomonadota; class Alphaproteobacteria; order Hyphomicrobiales; family Phyllobacteriaceae; genus Mesorhizobium; species Mesorhizobium sp. 2RAF21. Next base: position 12,517 of record NZ_JBFRGM010000015.1, read on the forward strand.
CAACCGGCTTTATGGCCGCGCCCGCACCGCCGGCCAATTGTTCTGGGCGACGCGGTTCGAGGAGGAGATCCGCAAGGAGAAATCCGGCGGCAAGGGGTTTGGCGGGCCGAAGGTCGAGACCACGACCTATGTCTACCATGCCAATTTCGCGGTCGGACTGTGCGAGGGGCCGGTCGCCGGCATCGGCCGCATCTGGGCGGACGGCAAGGAGATCGACCAGGACGAGGTCGAATTCCGCTTTCACCCGGGTTCGGAAAGCCAGCTCGCCGATCCGCTGATCGAGGCCAAGGAAGGAGCGGCGCCGGCCTATCGCGGGCTTTGCTACATCGTTTTCGAACGGCTCGACCTGACCGCCTATGGCAACCGCATCCCGCAGATCAACGCGGAAGTGTTCCGCCTCGTCGGCGCGCTGGAAACACAGGTGGAGGCAGTGGCGCTGATCCCCGGCAACGAACATGGGCTGGACACGCGCCATGTCTGGGTCAAGGACGGCGAGAGCCAGAACCGCCACACGCTTCTGGCCGCGACCGATATCGCCGCCTCGATCGACCGGCTGCAAATGTTGTGCCCGGCGCTGAAGAGCGTGATGCTGGTCGTGTCCTGGTTCGGCACCGATCTGCGCTGCGGCGCATGTCGTATCGAGCCGCGCATCGAAACGGTCAAGACCACCGAGCCGGTGACGTGGCGCGTCGCCGGCCTGACCAGGCAGACCGCGACCTTGGTCTCCACCATTGAGGGCGCCCCCGCTTATGGCGGCACGCCGGACGACGCCTCGGTCATCCGCTGCATTCAGGCGCTGAAGGCGAGGGGGCTCGATGTCTGCCTGCTGCCCTTCATTATGATGGACGTGCCGCATGGCAATGCCTTGCCCCACCCCTATTCGGCGGGTGCGTCGTCTCCCGGCCAGCCGGCCTATCCGTGGCGCGGCCGCATGTCTTGCTCGCCGGCGCCGGGTTTCGCCGGTTCACCCGACAAGACGGCCGCGGCCGCCGATCAGGTCGCTTCCTTCGTCGGCACGGCGCGCGCCGTGCATTTCGGCGGCTCCGGCACCACCGTCACCTATTCCGGTCCGGCGGAATGGAGCTTCCGCCGCTTTATCCTGCACAATGCCAGGCTGGCGGCGCTGGCCGGCGGGGTGGAGTCCTTCCTGATCGGTTCGGAACTGGTCGGGCTATCGCAGGTGCGCTCGTCCGGCACGACCTATCCGTTCGTCGACGCACTGAAGACGCTGGCGGCCGAGGCGCGCGCCATGCTGGGCGCCGGCGTGAAGCTCGGTTACGCCGCCGACTGGTCGGAATATCACAGCCACCGGCCGGGCGATGGTTCGGGCGACGTCTTCTTCAACCTCGATCCGCTCTGGGCCGACGCCAATATCGACTTCATCGGCATCGACAATTACCTGCCCCTGTCGGACTGGCGCGACGGCTCGGCGCATCTGGATTTCGACCCGGCCGGGCCATCGACCATCTACGACCAGGCCTATCTTCGCGGCAACGTCGCCGGCGGCGAATATTTCGACTGGTTCTACGCTTCGGAGGCCGCGCGCAACGCGCAGGCACGCACGCCGATCACCGACGGCGCCCATGGCGAGCCCTTCGTTTTCCGCAACAAGGACATTCTGGGCTGGTGGCGGAATGCCCATCACAACCGGCCGGGCGGGGTTCGGAGCGGCGGTTCTACCAACTGGGTGCCGCGCTCGAAGCCGCTGCGTTTCACCGAACTGGGCTGCCCGGCCGTCGACAAGGGCGCCAACCAGCCGAACCTTTTCCCCGACCGCCGCTCTTCGGAGGGCGGCTTTCCGTGGTTTTCCAGCGGTGCCCGCGACGACCAGATGCAGCGCAGCTGGCTGGAGGCGATGATCGGTCATTATGCTCAGGCGGCCAACAATCCGGTCTCTCCGGCCTATGGCGGCCGCATGGTCGATCTCAGCCATTCCAATATCTGGTGCTGGGACACTCGGCCCTGGCCGTCCTTCCCGGTGAGTTCGGGCCTGTGGGGCGATTGGCGCAACTGGCAGACGGGACACTGGCTGTCCGGCCGTCTGGGCACCGCGCCGGCGGCCGAGACCATTCGCGCCATCCTCAACGATGCCGGTTTCAGCCACTATGTCGTCGAGCCGATCCCCGGCGTCGTCGACGGCGTGACGGTCGGCAACCTGACCTCGGCGCGCGCGCTGCTCGATGCGTTGCGGCCCGCCTACCAGTTCGACGCGGTCGAAAGCGGCGGTGCCGTCAAGTTCCTCGCCCGTCATGGCCGCGCGCCAATCGCCACCATCACGGCCGACGAACTGGTGGTAGCGAGCGACGCGCCGGCGCGTTTTCGCCGGACGCGGGCGCAGGAGACCGACCTGCCCGACGCGGTCAAGCTGCGTTATGGCGACCAGGCGCGCGACGACCAGGCCGGCGCTGCCGAAGCGCGGCGCTCGGCCGGCTCGTCGCGCCGGGTCGTCGATTTCTCGCCGCCCGTGGTGATGGGCGAGACCCGCGCCCGCGAGATCGCCGAGCTGGAGCTCAATGCCGCCTGGGTCGGCCGCGAACGTTATGCCTTTGCGTTGGCGCCGTCGCGGCTGGCGCTGGAACCGGGCGACGTTGTCGCCTTTCAGCCGGCCGGGCAGGCGGTGCGCATCGAGCGCGCGGCGATCGGCGAGGCGCGCCGCGTCGAGGCCTTCGAGGTCGATCCGCTCGCCGGCGGCAGTTTCGGCACCGACCCGACCGGCGGCCAGCAGCCGCCACGGCAGACGATCGTGCCGGCGCAGGTGATTATCGCCGACGCGCCGCTGCTGCGCGATGGCGATGTCGCGCACGCGCCTTATGTCGCCGGCGTTTTGTCGCCGTTCCGCACCGGCATCGCCTTGTGGCGTTCGCCCTCCGATGCCGGTTTCGAGCTCGACACGCTGCTGCCGGTGCCGGGCGCGATCGGCCGCATCGCTTCGCCGCTCCATAGTGGGCCGGTCGGCCGCTGGGACCGGGTCAACCGGCTCGACGTCGAGTTGGCGCGAGGCACACTCGCCTCGGTGCCGGAGCTTGCCGTCTTCAACGGCGCCAACGCCATGCTGGTCGAGAATGCCGATGGCGAATGGGAGGTGCTGCAATTCGCCAACGTCACGCCGACCGGCGCGCGCACCTTCCGGCTTGCCGGGCTTCTGCGCGGCCAGCGCGGCTCGGAGCACGCAATGCGCGCGCCGGTCGCCGCCGGCGCACGCTGCCTGGTGCTCGATCCGAGCGTCGCCCAGGCGACGTTGCCAGCCTCGCTGCTCGGCCTGCCGCTCAACTGGCGCGCTGGCTCGGCCGAACGCGGCGTCGCCGATCCAGGCGTGTCGTCCTTCACGATGACGCTGCGCGGGCGCGGGCGGCGACCACTTTCCCCAGCGCGGCTGATCGGTCGCCGCGGCGAGACCGGCGACTGGCGGCTCACCTGGATCAGGCGCAGCCGCATCGGCGGTGACAGCTGGGACGAGGTGCCGCTCGGCGAGGAACGCGAGGCCTACCGGCTGGAAATCCTCTCCGGCGCCGGCGGTGCGGTTCTGCGTGCCTTCGAGACGACCGCGCCCGAGCAGATTTACACGGCCGCTTTGCAGGCCGCCGATTTCGGCGCGCCGCGCACCGCCTTCCATGCCCGCATCGCCCAGCGCAGCACCAGCTACGGGCCGGGCATCTTCCTTGAAACCCTGATCACCATCTGACGGAGCCGCCGATGCCCGAAACGCTCAAACTGAAGCTGCAGACCATCGCGCCCGACCAGGCGCAGAAACATATCCCGGTCAACGAGGCGCTGCATCGGCTGGACGCTTTGGTGCAGCTTGCCGTGCTCGACCGCGATCTCACCGTGCCGCCGGCAGCGCCTTCCGAGGGCGACCGCTATATTCCGGCCTCCGGTGCTTCCGGCGTCTGGCTGGGCTGGGATTTCAACATTGCACTCTTCGCCGACGGTGTCTGGACCAAGATCGTGCCGCGCCAGGGCTGGCTCTGCTTCGTGGCCGACGAGGGGCTGCTGCTGGTCCATTCCGGCACCGCCTGGCGCGAAACGGCGGCAGTCGGCGCCACCATCGCCTCGGAAAGCCCGAACGGCGCCCGTAACGTTCTGGCGGTCGCCGAGACGCTGGTCTCGGGGCTGTCCGGCGCCTTTGCCGACACCGTGATTTCGATCCCGAACCGCGCAATCGTCTTTTGCGTCTCGACCCGCACCGTCACTGCTATCACGGGTGCTGCCTCCTATGATTGCGGGTTGGCCGGCGAGCGTTCGAAATTCGGTGGCTCGCTGAGCATCGCCGCCGGTTCGAATAATGCCGGCGTCATCGGCCCGACCGCCTTCTACGCCGACACGCCGGTCCGGCTATCGGCCAATGGCGGCAATTTCACCGGCGGCGCCGTGCGCGTCGCCATCCACTACATCCTGCCGAGGGTGCCGCAGACATGACCGAATGAACGGGTGGCCAGCGCCGAGGCGCTGGCGGCGGGCCGATCGCCAAACCAGTCCCGCCTGACGATGATCCGAGATAACCGCCACACCCGCTGCCCGGCCGGGCAGGACGAGAGTGGCCGATTCTCGAAAGCACTGAAATGAGCCTTGAAGATGAGTTTACGGCGGTCGAAACAGCGCAGCCGCCAGCGCCCTATATCGGCGGCAAGCGTCGCCTTGCAGCACATATCGCCGCGCGAATTGCCGCAATTCCGCATCGAACCTATGCCGAAGTTTTTGTTGGCATGGGTGGCGTCTTCTTTCGTCGACGGCAGCGGCCGCGGTCAGAGGTGATCAACGACCGCAGCGGCGAGGTGGCGAACCTGTTCCGCATCCTGCAGCGGCACTATCCGCAGTTTTTGGACACGCTGCGTTTCCAGATCACCGGCCGCAAGGAATTCGAGCGGCTGAAGGCGTCCGATCCGGTGACGCTGACCGATTTGGAGCGGGCAGGCCGTTTTCTCTACCTTCAACGGATCGCCTTTGGCGGCAAGGTTTCCGGTCGAAACTTCGGCGTCGACCCGGGCTCGGGCGGTGCATTCAACCTGTCGCGCTTGGAGCCGCTCCTGGCCGACGTGCATGAGCGTCTCGCCGGCGTGGTGATCGAATGCCTTGACTGGCTGGACTTCATCGATCGCTACGACCGGCCGGAGACGCTGTTCTATCTCGATCCACCCTATTTCGGCTCGGAAGGCGACTACGGCCGCGATTTGTTCGGCCGCGAGCAATTCGCACTGATGGCCGAGTGCTTGGCGCGCCTAAAAGGCCGCTTCCTGCTCTCCATCAACGATGTGCCCGAGATCCGCACTGCCTTCACTGGTTTTGCCTTCGAAGAGGTTGAACTGAATTATACGGTCGCAGGCGGTCGTGGGGCGAAACCGGCACGGGAGTTGATAGTCTCATCTTGAAGTGTCGTCGTTGAGAACCCTTCCGGCGCTTTGGATAAGAGAACGCAATGATAGCAGGATACTTGGGCCCTGCTGATGTGCAATCCGGGCATTGAACTCGCGTGAGAGGTAGCGCTGAATGTATTCATCGGCGGGATTGGGGCCGGCAGATCGTCCGACGACCCCGCTGTATAGGTCACCGGACTGGGCCAGCAAATTGACTGTCATTCCAAAGACATCAATTCTTTGTGGCTGTTGCTCATAGTTTCTCGAAGACGTGAACATCCATCGGCCTCTGACAGACTCAAAGAACACATTCGTATTGAAATCCTGCCGTTGGTGATAACAGGTGCTCAGAAGTAGTAGGGAAGCGGTGTCAATTGGCAGCTTCGATGACCACGCCGAGATCGTGGCGGTGATGATCTCGATGATCTGCTCGACGGAGCGCAATGGCATGGGCTGCAATGCCTGGAAGCCGTGAATTATAGTTTCGCGCGGCTTTTCCAGGCCGCTGTCCAGCTTCGAAAGGTCGAGGTCGACTATGCGGCTGGCGACAAATTGGTTGACGTCGGGCTCGGCGAACACATAGCGCCGGTCGAAAAAGCGGGTAAGGTAGCCGCTACCATCGAAGTCGCCACCGTAGACGCCGCGCACGGCATGCTGCAATTGACCTGCGTCGGTTGCGAAGATGAATGCGACCCCGTCTGCTTCGAACAAGTGCTTGGCACGTTCGAGCAGCGAAATGGCATAGGTCGGCCGGCACCGATCCAGTTCGTCGACTAGAACGAAAAGTGGCGCCTTCCGATCAGCCTCGGCCATGGTCTTGGTGATGGCGGCCATGTTGCCCCGGAAACCGGAAATTGACTTGCTCGTGGTGTTGAATTTGGCAATCAGCGCGTCGGCCGCTCGATCAGTTAGCGACGAAATCTCCTTCGTCGCCTCTTCCAGGGCCGTACCGATGACATCCTCGCTCGCTGGTTTCGCCGAGGGTGTCTTGTTGTCCTTCTGCTTTGTCTCTTCCGCTTCTAAGATCAAGTCCTCGACGCTCTCACCGACATATCGTTTTAGCGCCGTTTTGGCAGCAGCGACCGCTACTTTTCCCGCAATTCGCACACCGTTGGTCTTGGCCGCGCCCCAGGCAGCAGAGATCTTGCCGGGTTTCTTCAGATAGGGATCGAGGACTTTTTCGATGGCGGCCATCAACGATATGAGCGGATCGTCTGAGTGATCGTCTCTCCACGCGTTGACCTCCGCAACCAGATGCCCCTCAAATCTCAATTGCTCGGCCAGGCGGGACAGGAAGAACGACTTGCCGCCACCCCATGGTGAATCCACGTTGAGAACGTATGAAGCAACTCTCCCGTTTTTTCTGCGGAGTTCGATTTGCCCCCTGATGAAATCGGAAACAAACCGGGCATCTTCGCGACGACCCAGGTGGTCGTCCGCCCAAATGAGGTCCAAAGGGTCGTTCTCCGCAGTTTCCGCTGCGGTCTCCGATATGCCATCGTTCACCCTGCTCACCCCCAACTGTTGCCCAGTACAGAGGTAGCGTATTTCTTTGCTGCGCTTCAACGCGATCTCGTCTGTTCGCGACGGTATTCACAGAGAGGGGGCTGTTGGAGCTATCACCGAAGCTACAGGCTTTATTGCATCGGGTTAGCTTCGGGAAATCGTGCAAACTCACCGCACCAGCGAAGCGAACTTGTCGCGGATCTCTGCTTTGCGGATGTCTGGTGCAAGATGGCCATAGGTGCGGCTGACCGTATCGATGTTGGCGTGGCCGAGCTGTTCGGCGACGACGATCAGCGGCGTGCCGTCCTGGACAAGTTGGCTAGCATAGGTGTGGCGCAAGCCATGGAAACAGAAATCTTCCGGCAATTCAGCGTCAAAGACAGCGCGTTTGAAGCCTGGACGGTGGTTGGTGTACCATTGTCTGCCGTCCTTTCGCACGAATAGCAGGTCGTTGGGTTTCTTGCCGGCCGCTAACTTCTGGAAGAAGGCGAGCCCCTCGTCGGGCAGCATCACCACACGCGGGCGGTAGCATTTGACAGGTGTGACATAGACGCCCGGACCGTCGCGACCGAAATGCGACGCCTGCATGTTGAGCAATTCCTTAATGCGGCACCCGGTGTAGAGCGCGCCCAGAACCAGGGTTCGCAAATCCGGCGCGCAGTGTTCGAGCAGCCGGAAGCACTCCGGTCGGCTGAGATGCAGCATGCGCGGTCGGTCGACATTGTTCAGCCGGCGTATGCAACGCCAGGGACGATCCGATTCTATATAGCTGTTTTCCCAGGCCATCAGCAGCGCCATACGCAGCACTCCGATCAGCGTGTTGGTCGTCTTCCTGCGTTTTCTGAGTTCTTCCTCCGACATGGCCTCGATCGGTCGCCGTGGTTTGAGTGGCTGGTTTCCCCTTTTAGGCGGCGTTTCGAGAACGTCCTTGATGAAGAACCGCAGTCGTTCCGAATTCATGTCTTTCGCGGGAAGAGAGAACAGCCGCGGCACGAAGTGGAGGTTGATCAGGGTGACAAGGGCGACAAAATGCGAGCGCGCGGCAACCACGCGCTTCCACTCGATGTAATCGCCCAAGGCACGTCCTACTGTGTAGACATCGCCGATCGGAGAGGCTTTCAGAAAGTCGATTGAGCCGATTGGCCTGGCGTCGGTAGCCAGGTGTTTGAAGGGGTTCGCAGCGAACCATTCCTGGGCAGCTTCACAAGCGGCTTCGAACGAAAGCCCTTGGTCGCCAATGTCCGGATTGTCTTCGGTGAAGGCAAGCCGGTGTTGTTGATAGCTTGCGTCCTTCAGCCTGATCTTGGCGACCCAATGGGTCACGCCGGAGCGATATATTTGGTAGCCGACGGCGCGGCCATACTCCAAAGTCTGCCAATAGGGTGCGTAACGCCCGCGTAGCGATTGACGCAGTTCGACGTCCGATAGATCAAAGCCGAAGACGGTTTTTCCAGCCATGTTCGCATCCCAGCGCCTATCGTGGTCGGACAATGGCATTGTAGGGTGACAATATGACGAGCCCGTCTGATGCACTGCATGCGGTGATGGTGGCCCGGTTGAGGGCGTTGGACATGATGCCGGTTGCGATTGCAGAGGCGAGGCCGCGTGAAGAGCCGAGGGAATTTCCCTATGCTTCGATCGGTGTCACCGGGGCCGACGAAGATAGCGGCAGCATCAGTTTGCTGGCCACCGTGCATTTCTGGGATCGTTCGGGCGACGCATCCACCAGGAAGCTGCTCAAGAAAATCCAGTCTGCCTTCGTCGAACCGCCGACGGTTGACGGCTACGAATTCGTCACCTGGGCGCCGGACTACTCCGAAATCAGGGCAGAAGATGAGTATTCGGCCTTCCATGGGTTGGCGCGGTTCAGCGCCCAGATCCAACGAAGGCCTGATTGGCAGCAGGAGTCAGCTGTCTGATCCACACTCAGTGCCGCCAGGTGACAATGTCTCCAGCAACAGGAGGCAAAAATGAACCGCTTTGAAATCTCGATCTTTGGAGTTCGGCTCATCGCGCGCGGTTATGCCGGCATTGTTGGCGCCATCGTCGTCACCGCCATGCTTCTGGCCTATGCTGTGGGTTCGACATGAGGTGTCGCGATGGCGGCGATCGCCTGAGCTCAACACAGTGCCTTGGCTGCCCTAGTGTCGGCCGGGCATTGAACCGAACGGGAACTCCGCGTGAAGACACTTTGGGTATTGGTCATAGCATGGGCGAGCGTAGCGCCAGCGGCAGCCATGCCCGTTTGTTCCGGAGGGCATCGGGTCAATTGCGTCGTGGACGGTGATACATTCTGGTGGCGCGGCAAGAAGTACCGCATCGCCGATGTCGATGCGCCCGAGACGGATGCATCCTGCGAGGCCGAGAGGCGGCTGGCGGCAAAAGCAACATCGAAGCTGAAGGGTCTGCTGGCGAATGACTTCGCCGTCGAACCTACAGGCCGGTTCGATCGCTACGGGCGGCGGTTGGTGATCGTGAAGATCGACAACAAAAGTGTCGGCGAGACTTTGATAGCAGCTGGACTGGCGCGCCGTTGGCAAGGACGCAAGGAACATTGGTGCCCTGCACCGTGAACGGGCCTTCATTCCGCTTTCAACACATTCCGAATTGATGCCAAATGAAGTTGCGCGATCCTGCCAACCGAAGTTGCGCGCTACAGCAAAACCAAGAAAAACCATGGGGAAAAAGCGCGAGCGGAATGGTGGGCGATGTAGGGATTGAACCTACGACCCCACCCGTGTGAAGGGTGTGCTCTCCCGCTGAGCTAATCGCCCGCTCCGTGCCCGAAGGCCAAGCGCGCCGCGATATAAGGGAGGCCGTGGTCGGAAGTCAACCGTCCCAACCATGCTTCCACGGCAGGAAAGCATGATGCGGCAAAAGATTTTTCAGCGCGCCGCCGCGATCAGTTTTTCGACGAGGCCCAGCGTCAGTTCGTCGAAGTGCGAGATGATCGCCGATGGCTCGAATTCGCGGACATGGCGGTCGGTATAGCCGAAGTCGACGGCCACCACGGGAATGCCCGCCGCCTTGGCGGTGTCGATGTCGGTCTGCGAATCGCCGACCATGACGGCGCGCTCGGGATCGCCGCCGGCCATGGCGATGGTTTCGAGCAGATGGCGCGGGTCGGGCTTGCGGAAGGCGAAGGTGTCCTGGCCGGCGATCGCCGAAAAATGCTGCTTGAGGCCGAGTGCTTCGATCAGCGCCAGCGAATTCGCCTCGTATTTGTTGGTGCAGACGGCAAGCGCGTAACCTGCGCCCTCCAGCCGGTCGATAGCCTCGACGACGCCGGGATAGGGCAGGGACTTGCCGGGGATGTTTCCGGTGTAGTGGGTCATGAACAGCCCGAGCAGGCGGTCGAGCTCTTCGGATTTCAGCGCCTTCTGCTGCGCGGCATAGGCCCGCTCGATCATGACGCGCCCTCCCTGGCCGACGAATCGCTTGAAGCCGGCATAGTCGACGCTCGCCATCGCGCCCGCCACCAGGCTGTGGTTCAGGCTGTCGAGCAGGTCCGGAGCGGTGTCGACGAGCGTGCCGTCGAGGTCGAACACGATGATAGGGCGCTTCATGATCCGTTCCGTGGCTGTTTGCGCCACCGGCCTAACCGTTCGGCCGGTTCGAGGCAAGCCGCGAGGCTTCGTCCATGTTAGTGGGCTGCGACCAGATGGCCGTCGCCGATATCCCGCAGGTCGAGTTTCGCCGGCGGATCGCCGACCCGGCGCACCGGACTGGCGATCTCGCTGTGCAGCCTGGCGAAACGGGGACGACGGCGCGCCGGATCGGGCACCGGAACCGCCTCGATCAGCCGCCTCGTGTAAGGATGGCGCGGATTGGCGAAAATCTGGTCGCGCGTGCCCATCTCGACGATCTGGCCGAGATACATCACCGCCACGCGATCGGAGATGTTTTCGACAACCGCCATGTCGTGGGAAATGAACAGATAGGCGACGCCGAACTCGTTCTGCAGTTCCTTCAGCAATTGCAGCACACGCGCCTGCACCGAAACGTCGAGCGCCGAGACGCTTTCGTCGGCGATGATCAGCTTCGGCCGCAGCGCCAAGGCGCGCGCGATGCAGATGCGCTGGCGCTGGCCGCCCGAAAATTCGTGCGGATAACGCTCCATCTGGTCGGCGGACAGGCCGACGCGCTCGAACAGGGCGGCGACGCGGTCCGTGCGCTCTTTCGGCGTGCCGATGTTATGGATGAGCAGCGGTTCCGCCACCAGTTCGCCGACGCGCATACGCGGGTCGAGCGAAGCGTAGGGATCCTGGAAGATCATCTGGATGTCGCGGCGCACCGCCTTGCGTTCGTCGCGGCCGAGGCCGGCGAGATTGCGTTCGCCGACGGCGATGTCGCCGCTATAGGGCAGGAGGCCGGCCAGCGCCTTGGCGGTGGTGGACTTGCCGCAACCGGATTCGCCGACCAGCGACAGGGTCTCGTTCGGCGCGATCGAGAAGGAGACGCCTTCCACCGCATGGACGCGGCGGGTGACGCGCCCGAAGAAGCCGCCATGCAGGTCGAAGCGCACATGCAGGTCGCGCACTTCGGCGATGGCGGCAGGTTTCGCCGGTTCAGCCGGCTTGGCGGCCGCATTGGCGCGCCCGGTGCCCATCTTCGGCACGGCGGCGAGCAGTTCACGCGTATAGTCGACTTGGGGCCGCTCGAAGATATCGGCGACGCTGCCTTGCTCGACCATGCGGCCGTTGCGCATGATGATGACGCGGTTGGCCATTTCGGCGACGACGCCCATGTCGTGGGTGATGAGGATGACGGCGGTGCCTTGCTCGCGCTGCAGGTCGCGCAGCAGCTCCAGCACCTCGCCCTGAACCGTGACGTCGAGCGCGGTGGTCGGTTCGTCGGCGATCAGCACATCGGGTTTCAGGGCCAGCGCCATGGCGATCATCACACGCTGGCGCATGCCGCCGGACAGCTCGTGCGGGAACTGCTTCAGCCGGCTCTCGGCCTCGGGGATGCGTACCGCCTTCAGCGCCTCGATGGCGCTGGCGCGGGCTTCGCTGCCGCTCAGATCGGTATGCGCCTCGATCGCCTCGATCAGCTGGCGCCCGATCGACAGGACCGGGTTGAGCGAGGTCATCGGCTCCTGGAAGATCATGGCGACGCGGTTGCCGCGGATGGCCTGCATGCGCCTTTCGCTCAAGGTGGTGAGCTCAAGGTCGCCGAGGCGGATCGCGCCGGCCGAGACACGCGCCTGCGGCTGCGGCAACAGCCCCATCACGGCAAGCGAGGTCATCGACTTGCCGGAGCCGGATTCGCCGGCGATGCACAGCGTCTCGCCGCGAGCGAGCGAGAAGGAGAGATCGGAAACGACGGCCCGCTCGCCATCGTCACCGCGCACCGAGACGGTCAGGCCGGCAACGGTTAGCACCGGTCCGCCTGCGTCCGGCTGAGGCGCGGCCGGGGCCGCGCCTGGCTTTGTGCCGGCAGCTGCGGTCATTCGAACACGCAGCGCGGGAAGTAGAACGACACCACCCAGTTCGGCATGTCGACGATCTCGCTGATCCTGAGGTCACCGCAGACCGAAACAAGCATATAGGCGTCGACCGGGTCCATCTGGTAGCGCGCGGCAAGCAGGTCGACCATCTGGGCGACAGCTTCCTTGGCGCCGGTCATCAGGTCCGGGCCGATGCCGGTCGTCACCTCATAGCCCTTGGCATCGAGATGGCGCGTCACCGGGCCAGGCGTGGTGAAGCGCGGCGTCTTCAGCCGCGCGTCCTTGACCAGATCGAGCGTGAGCACGACATCCATCGGGCTTTCGATCGCCGTGCCACAGACCTCGCCGTCGCCCTGGGCGGCGTGGGTATCGCCGACTGAGAACAGCGCGCCCGCCACTTCCACCGGGAGGTAGAGCGTGGTGCCGGCAGCAAGATCTCGGATGTCGAGATTGCCGCCGACGCGGCGCGGCGGCACCACCGAATGTAGGCCCTTCTCCGCCGGGGCGTTGCCGATCGTTCCAGCGAACGGCTTGAGCGGCACCCGACCGTTCTTGCCGAACAACGCCGGTTCCAGCGACGTCGGATCATATTTCCAGATGGCGAGCGCCGGTTCCTTGAAGTCATCGGCGAGCAGGCCAAAACCTGGAATGTTCGCCGTCCAGCCGAAGCCGGACGGTTTGAACTGCTCGATGGTGATCTTCAGCGCATCGCCAGGCTCGGCACCGTCGACATAGATCGGCCCGGTCACCGGGTTGATCTTGCCGAAGTCGAGCTTGGCGATGTCGGAGACCGTGCTGTCGGGCTGCAACTGGCCGCCGGACGAATCCAGGCAGTTGAACTCGATGGTCGAGCCCGGCTTCACCCGCTCGGCCGGGACAAAAGAATTGTCCCAGCCGAAGTGATGATGGCGCCCGTGGATGGTGTAGTTGCAGTTATTGCACATCGTTTACATACACATAGTCGTAGTTGATCGGGATATGGACCGGGTCGACATAGAGCTTGTCGTCGCCGCCCATGCGCGGGGAGCGCATGGTGAAACGCTGCTCGTTGAAGACCGGCGCCCAGGGAGCGTCTTCCATGACCTTGGAGTAGATTTCGCCCCACAGCTTGTAGCGCTCGTCGGCCTTGGCCGGATCGACGATCGAATCGGCTTTCGCCGCCTTGGCATCGAGGTCCTTGTTGCAATACCAGGCCCAGTTCCAGCCGCCGGCGACGGCGCCGCCGCAGCCGAGGATCGGGCCGTAGAAGTTCGACGGATCGGGGAAGTCGGCGATCCACGCCATGCCGCCCGACCAGATCATCGGCGCGCCGGCCTTGTCGCCGCCTGCGGCGATGACATTGGCCTGCGCCAGCGACTGGATCGAGGCCTTGATGCCGATGGCGGCCAGATCCTGCTGGATCGCCTGGGCGATGCGCGGGTTCGGGTCGGTGTTCATAACGAAGAGCTGCGTTTCGAAACCGTCCGGGTGGCCGGCTTCGGCGAGCAGCGCCTTGGCCTTGGCGACATCGTATTTATAACCGGCGAAACTCTTGTCGTAGCCCGGCATCGACGGCGGCAATGGCTGGTTGGCCGGCACCGCGCGGTTGTTGATGATCTTGACGACGCGTTCCTTGTTGATGGCCATGTTGACGGCCTGGCGCACCTTCACATTGTCGAAGGGAGCCATGGTGGTGTTCATGGTGACGTAGCCGGTCTGCAGCTGGCCGCCTTCGACGACGCGTGCCTTCTGGGCGGGATCGGCCATCACTTCCTGGAACTTGGCCGGCGGGATGCCGTCGCCGGGCACGTCGACCTCGCCCTTCTGCAGGCGTAGCAGCGCCACGATCGGCTCTTGGCCAATTTCGAAGGTGATCTTGTCGAGGTAGGGCAGGCCCTTGTGCCAGTAGTCGGGGTTGCGCTCGAAGACGAGGCGCTGGCCGAGCGTCCATTCGGCGAGCTTGTAGGCGCCGGTGCCGACGGGATGCTTGCCGAAATCGGCGCCGTATTTCTCCACCTCTTCCTTCGGCACGACATGGCTGAAATTGATCGCCATCACATGCAGGAAGGTGGCATCGGGCCGCGACAGCTCGATCTTGACGGTCGAAGGATCGACGACGGTAACACCCGCCAGGCCGGTCGCCTTGCCGGCGGCGACATCCTCATAACCCTTGATCGAGGCGAAGAAGCCGGCGCCCGGGCTCTGGGTTTTTGGATTGGTGACGCGGTCGAGCGAATATTTCACGTCGTCGGCCGTCATTTCGCGGCCATTGTGGAATTTCACGCCCTTGCGCAGCTTGAAGGTGAAGGTGGTGCCGTCCGGCGAGATCTCGTAGCTCTCGGCGAGCTCCGGCCGCAGTTTGGTGGTGCCGGGCTCGTAGTCCATCAACCCGTCGAACAGGCTCTTGATCATCGACCAGTTCTGCCAGTCATAGCCGATGGCCGGGTCGAGCGTCGCGACATCGTCCTTGTAGGTGATGGTGATGGCACCGCCTTGCTTGGCGTTCGGATCGAGCTTCTCTTCGGCCGTGGCGGGCGCGAGGCCGAGCATCAGCGCCAGTGCCGATGCTGCTACGGTTGAGGCCAGGTATTTTCTCATGTGAGGTTCCCTTCTTCTTGGTTGTGGGTTGCTAGGGTCAGCGCAGCTTGATGCGCGGATCGATGAATGGGGCGACGATGTCGGCAAGCAGGTTGCCGAGCACGATGGCGCAGGCCGAAACCAGCGTCACACCCATGATGATCGGGATGTCGACGCGCTGGATCGCCTGCCAGGCGAGCTGGCCGATGCCAGGCCAGCCGAACACGCTCTCGACCACGACGATGCCGCTCATGAACAGGCCGATGTCGATGCCGATCATGGCGACGACCGGCAGGATGGCGTTGGGCAGCGCATGACGGAACAGGATGGCGCCACGGGCCAGGCCCTTGGCGCGGGCGGTGCGGATATAATCCTGGCGCAGCACGTCGATCATCGACGAGCGCATCATGCGCGAATACCAGCCAGCGCCGAGTATGCCGAGCGTCAGCGATGGCAGCACCATATGCCGCCAGGTGCCGTAACCGCCGATCGGGAACCAGCCGAGCTGGACGGCGAAGACATAAAGCAGCAACAGGCCGACCACGAACTGCGGCGCCGATACGCCGATGAAGGAGCCGACCATCAGCGTCTGGTCGGTGGCGCTGCCGCGCTTCACTGCTGCGATCAGGCCCATACTCAGTCCGAGCGCCACTTCGCACAGGATGGCGCCGACCATCAAAAGCAGGCTGGCCGGCAGCCGCGCGACGATCAGTTCGGTGACCTCCGAGCGCTGGATATAGGAGCGGCCGAGATCGCCGGAGAGGAGATTGGTGAGATAGCGCCAGTATTGCACGACGAATGGTTGGTCGAGCCCGAGCTGCTGGCGGATGCTCTCCACCGTCTGCGGCGTGGCGCTGCGCCCGGCGATCTGCCGCACGGGATCGGCCGGCAACAGGTAGAGCAGGGCGAAGGTGATGATGGAAACGCCGAGCAGGATGAGGACGGCCTGCATCAGGCGGCGGGTGAGATAGGCGATCATGCCCGCCCCCTTTGGGTGGGGTCGAGAATGTCGCGCAGTGCGTCGCCGACCAGGTTGAAAGCGAGCGCCAGCGCCAGGATCGCGGCACCCGGGAAGAACACCAGCCAGGGTGCGGCCTGGAAGTAGGTCTGGTTCTCGAAGATGATGTTGCCCCACGACGCCGTCGGCGGCTGCACGCCGATGCCGAGATAAGACAGCGTGGCTTCCAGAAGCACGGTGGTCGAGATGCCGAGTGTGCCCCAGACGATGATGGTGGGCAGAAGATGCGGCAGGATGTGGCGGAACAGAATGCGCGGCGTGCTGGCGCCGATGGTGCGCTCGGCGTCGATGAATTCGCGCTCGGCCAGCGAGCTGGTTTCAGTGAAGACGACACGCGCCGTCTGCACCCAGTTTACCAGCGCGATCACCATGGCGACGATCCACAGGCTGGGCTGGAAAACGGCGGCCAGGCAAATCGCAAGCAGCAGCGCCGGGAACGCCATCATCAGATCGGTGAAACGCATCAGCGCGCCGCCGATCCAGCCGCGGAAATAGCCGGCGGTCACCCCGACAAGCGTCCCGATGATCAAGGCCGCGCCATTGGCGACGACGCCGATTATGAGCGAGGTGCGTGCGCCGTAGAGGATACGGGTCAACAGGTCGCGGCCGAGCAAGTCCGTGCCCAGCCAGAAGGCGCCATTCGGCGGCAATGGCGAGCCTTCCAGCGTCAGGCCGTCGAACAGCTGTTCGTTGGGATTATAGGCGGTCAGCCACGGCGCGAAGACAGCACCGGCGACGGTGAGGGCGATGATGATGAGGCCGATGACGGCGAGCGGCCGCCTCAACAGCCGGCCGAGCACGCCGGCGCGGCGTTTTGCGATTACTGGCGCTGCGAGTGGCGCGTCAGGCGCGATGGGACTGGTCAACGCCGCCCTCCTGTTCGGTCATGGCGACTACGCGCCGGGCGGCTTCTTCGAGGGTCACCTGCCAGCTCATGGCGAGCGAACGCAGCTGCGCATAGGCACGCTCGTCGTCGATGCCCTGGCTGGTCAGTGCGGCTACGGCGCGCACGATGGTCTGGCGCTCGGCGACGCGGGCCTGCAACGTGGCGATCTCGTCGGCGAGCTGGCGCCGCGCGGCGAAACTCTGGCGCGCGATCAACAGCGCCGAATAGACGCCCGAATTGCCGACGGGCTTCAGAAGCTGGGCGTCGGCATTGTGCGACAATGCCCATTCGATACGGCCCGGCGCTTCGGAGCCGATCAGCGCGATGATCGGCATCGGTGCTTCGCCGGGCGCCCATGGAAACTGTTCGTCGAAACCAAGGTCGACGTCGAAGAAGACGAAGTCGGCGCCGAGCGCCTCCGGCGGCAGTTCCGGCCAGCAATCGGTGGCGGCCAGGCCGATAGCGGAAAGCTGGCGCATGATGGCGGTGAGGTTCGCGTGCGGCCGATGCAACACGAAAGCCTTAGCACCGCCGAGAATGGGAATGCGGGCGGCGCGTTTCATGACACCACCTTCAGCTTGCGGCCACCGAAGACCTTGGCGCGGTCGTAACGCGACAGGTAAGGATCGGGCGCGACTGCCGTGGTGATGCTGACTTTTTCAAAACCGTCGCCGGCGATGCGGCCGATCTCGACGGGCAGGGTGGCATGCTGGGTCTGCGGGTCGATGCTGATCGCGCCGAACGGCGTTTCGAAGCTGCGGCGCGTGAAGGCGGCGGCCAGGTCGCTCCCGCCGTTGCCGTTCTCGGACGCCAGAATGGCGGCAAGAACCTTGACCGAGGCATAGGCCGAAGCCTGGAACGACGAGGGCCGTGTTACAGCATCATGTCCCTGCGACATCAGCCACGGCTCCTTGACCGAGGCGTCGTGGAAATAGGGGCCGGCGGAGAGATGGCCGTTGCCGGCGGCGCCGATTGCCGGCAGTTCGCATTCGGTCAGGTTGCAGGAGATGATCGGGCAGTGCTGCGGCGTGAAATAGTCATCCTGCCGCGACAGTTCCGCATAGGCCTGGAAGAAGGCGTAGGAGGAAGGGCCGATCAGATTGTTGAGGATGAAATTCGGCCGTGTCGCGCGGATTTCCTCGATAAGCCGCGCCACATCTGTCTCGCCGAGCGGCAAATAGCGTTCGCCCAGAACGCGACCGCCGGCATCGGCGATCAGGTCACGCGCGACCCGGTTGGTCTCCCAGCCCCAGATGTAGTTGGAGCCGGTCAGGAAGCCGTTGGCGCCGAACAGCGGCACGACATGGCCGAGCAGCGGCACCAGATGCTGGTTCGGGCAGGCATGCATGTAGACGACATGCTCGTTGGCCTCGAACCCTTCATAGGGGCAGGCATACCAGAGTATGCCGTCGGCTTTTTCCAGAGCCGGAATGATCTCCTTGCGGCTCCAGGAGGTGACGCCGCCGATGATGTGGCGGGCGTCGCTGTTGCGCAGGATGTCTTCGGCCAGTGTCGCATAGCGGTCGGCATTGCCTTGCGGGTCGCGTTCGATGGCGATGAATTCGATCGGAGAGGACGGATCGGCATTGATCGCCGCAACCGCCTGCATCGCGCCGCGATGGCAGGCTTCGGAAACGAGACGGTAATTCCCGGAACGGGAATAAAGAATGCCGATCTCGACGCGGCGCTTCGCCAATGCTTCCCCCCAAAACGAAAATGCCCCGCAGCCACCGCGATCGGGCGGGGCATACGAGGCACGCTTGCCGTCCGGCTAACGAGGCCGGTATTTTGTCCCTAAACTATCCTGTGCCGGCCGGCAGTCAAGCGCGAAAGCGCGCAATCCCAATGGAACGGCTTTCGGAAGGCTAATCGAGCCTCACGCAGTCTTTGACGCGATAGGTCGGCTTGTACATCGTGACCAGCTCCTCGGCCGCCGTCGGATGTACGGCCATGGTGCGGTCGAAATCGTCCTTGGTCAGCCCGGCCTTGATCGGGATGCCGAGAAGCTGCGCCATCTCGCCGGCGTCGGGGCCGAGGATATGGGCGCCGAGCACCTTGCGGCTCGCAGCGTCCACCACCAGCTTCATCAGCATCTTCTCCTGACGCCCGGAAAGCGTGTGGCGCATCGGCCGGAACGAGGCGCGGTAAATCTCCAGTTCGGCAAACCGCTTGGCTGCCTCATCCTCGGACAGGCCGACCGTGCCGATCTCGGGCTGCGAGAACACGGCGGTGGCAATCGTCTCGTGGTCGGGCGCGGTCGGGTTGTTCTTGAAGGCGGTCTCGACGAAACACATGGCTTCGTGGATGGCGACGGGTGTCAGCTGGACGCGGTCGGTGACATCGCCAACCGCCCAGATGTTGTCGACATTGGTGCGCGAATAGCGGTCGACGACGATGGCGCCGTTCTTCGCCGTTTTCACGCCCGCCGCCTCCAGGCCGAGATTTTCGGTGTTGGGCTGGCGGCCGATCGCGAGCATGAACTGGTCGACGGTCAGTACTTCGCCGCCGGTCACGCGCACGTCGAGCCGGCCGTCTGGTCGCCGTTCCACTCCTTCGGAAACCGCGTGGGTGAGAATGCGGATACCCTTCGCCTCCATGGTTTCGTGCAGGGCGCGCCGCAGATCCATGTCGAAGCGGCTGAGGATCTCGGCGCCGCGATAGATCAGCGTCGTCTCGACGCCAAGGCCGTGGAAGATGTTGGCGAATTCGACGGCGATGTAGCCGCCGCCGCCGATGGCGATCGCCTTCGGCAGTTCCGCCAGGTGAAAGGCCTCGTTGGAGGTGATGCAATGTTCGTGGCCGGGCAGTGCGCGGTGCTCGGTCGGGCGGCCGCCGGTGGCGATCAGGATCTGGTCGGCGGTGACGGTGCGGTTCTCCGCCTCAAGCCGGATCGTGTGGCGGTCGATCAGCGTGGCACGCGTCTGCAGGGTTTCGCCGCCGGCGCCCTGCACATTCTTGCGGTAGAGACCTTCGAGCCTGGCGATCTCGCGATCCTTGTTGGCGATCAGGGTCGGCCAGTCGAAGCTTGCCTGCGGCACGGTCCAGCCATAGCCAGCCGCGTCCTCGAAATGTTCGGGAAACTGCGAGGCGTAGACGAACAGCTTCTTGGGAACGCAGCCGCGGATGACGCAGGTGCCGCCGAAACGGTATTCCTCGGCGATGCCGACCTTCTTGCCGAGGGCCGCCGCGACGCGGGCCGCGCGCACCCCGCCGGAACCGCCGCCGATGACGAAGAGGTCGTAGTCGTAAGCGCTCATGGCTGGTTCCGGTCCGTTACAGAAAGCGGTCTCAGAGGTAGGCGTCGAATCGCCAAAAGAAAAGCCCGGCTGTCGCCGGGCTCTTGATCCAATCGATTGTCGAAGACGGCGCGATCAGTTGGCGCTGCCATCCGCGGGTGCCGCGCCATCGGCCGGAGCAGCACCATCGGCGGGTGCGGCGCCGTCAGCCGGGGCGGCGGCATTGTTGTCGGCCGGAGCAGGCGCCGGCGCCTTGGCACCAGCGGCCGCCTGAAGCGCTTCGCCAACCTGCATGGCGAGGTCACGGGCGACGCCGTTCTGCCAGATGTCGGCGGCCTTCATCAGTTCGCGCGTGACGATCGGGCCGCTGTCGAGCAGCTTCTTGCCGCTCTCCGACTGGTAGAAGGTGGCGATGCTGTTCAGGTCCTGTTCGGAAAACACCTTGGCGTAGGCGATCGCGGCTTCCTTCTCGAGGTCGGCGCGGCGCGAGGCCAGCGCCAGTGCCTTGGCGTTCACCGTGTTGGTGATCAGTTCCTGCAGGTCGGGGTTCTTCTGGATGAGCTGCGCCTGCAGCGCGGCTGCCGCCTGCGGCAGGATGTTGTCGAACGGGTCGGTCGCGTGGATGGCGGCGACCGCGGCGCGGGCTGCCTTCATGTGCGATTCGGAAACTTCCTGCGCGAAGGACGGCGCGGAAAAAGCGACGATGGCCGTGGCCGCCAGCATGACGGAAAGGCGGCGGACCCGTTTATGCAACATCATGATCGGTAAGACTCCCTTGTTTATCGGGGTGCGTGGACGGTTTCGATGCCATTGGCACCCGCAACCACCGCCACTGACGCCAGCCCGATGAAAAGACCGTGCTCAACCACGCCGGGAATGGCGTGAAGGGCATTGGATAGCGCTCTTGTATTCGGAATGCGGCCAAAAGATGCATCGAGAATGAAATGACCGCCGTCTGTAACAAAAGGCTGGCCTCCCGTCATCCTCAATGTAATCGGCCCCGAAAGGCCGAGTTCAGCAGCCGCGGCCGCGACGGCGATTTCGGTGGCGCGCCGGCCGAAACGATTGACTTCGATGGGCAGCGGAAAGGCGCCAAGCGTTTCGACCAGCTTGGAGCGGTCGGCGATGACGATCATGCGCGCCGAGGCCGCCGCAACGATCTTCTCGCGCAGCAGCGCGCCGCCGCCGCCCTTGATCAGGGTCAGCTCCGGGTCGATCTCGTCGGCGCCATCGATGGTGAGGTCGAGTTCCGGCGTTTCGTCCAGCGTCGTCAGCGGCACGCCAAGCTCGCTGCACAGCGCCGCGGTTCGTTCGGAGGTCGGCACGCCGATGACGGTCATGCCGGTCGCAACCTTCTCGGCCAGCAATCGCACGAATTCTTCCGCGGTCGAGCCGGTGCCAATGCCCAGCCGCATGCCGTCCGTGACATGGGCGAGCGCGGCACGCGCGGCTTCGATCTTCAACTGCCTGGCATCCATGGTCGGAATTCGTCGCTCCGCGCCTTCGTTGCCGGGCTCCTAGCACTTTTGTCCGTCAGTTCAAAGGGCATGGCGGCCATACCCGACCTTGTCCCACATTCCATTCCCGCAACGGCTGGATACAGGGCGCGAAAGGCGCTAGCCGCTTACCGGTGGCGGGCTTCCGGCGGTGAAGGTGGTGCCGTCGAGCAGCCAGCCGAGAAAGGGCGGCCACAATGTCTGCGCGAAGCGCGAGCGGAAGAAGCCGAGATGGCCAACGGCACCGCCGGCATCGCCTGGCGATATCCAGCGCCGCTCGATCGGCGCGCCACTGAAATGACGCATGAACGAGACAACGGCCCGCTCCGTCCCCCACGGATCGTCGGTCATGCGCAGCGACAGGATCGGCGTGCGCACCTCGGCGAAACGCGCGGTCTCGGGCAGGCCGGGGTCGTCGAAGAAATAGTCCGGCATCGCACACCAGCGCGCCCAGTCGCGAAAGACGGTCGCCGGGATCGGTTCGCCGAGCCGCATCCATTTCGGCATGTCGCGAAACAGATAGGAGAGGGGCACGCCGACCAGGAACATGCGCGGACCGGCCCAGCGGTCGTCGAGGCCACGATGGTAACCCGACATCACCGCAACCATGCCGTAGCGCGTGAAGCGAGCGGAAATGCCGCCGAGGCCTAGCGCCTGGCCACCGTAGGATTGACCGACGCCGACCATGGTGTGGCCGGGCGCGACGGCGTCGAGCGTTCTGGCCGCCGCCGGCATGTCCAGCAACGGCCAGTCGGCCATGCCGATGCGCTTCGACCAGTTTTTCGGACGGGCGGAATCGCCGGTTCCGCGATAGTCGTAGATCAAGGCGGCGCGTGCGCCGGCTTTGACCGCTGCCGCTGCGAAAGCGGAATAAAAGCCGCGTGGTACGGCGGTGGCCGAGGAGATCAGCACCAGCGGCTTGTCGCCGTCACCTTCAAAAAGAGTGCCGGTGAGTGGAAAGCCGTCGTCGGCGACGAAAGCGACGTCGCGCCGTCTGACGTCCGCGTCTTGGCGGTTGTCCAGAGACTGAGCCGCGGCAGGGTGGGAGGGCTGCGCCAGGGAAGAGGCCATCGGTCTCGCCTTCCATGCTGAAAGCGGCACGCTACCATTGACGTGAACGTCAAAGTCAAGATGGCGCGCGGTTAGGCCGGATTTGCAAAGGCGCTTGACGTTCAGCGGCGTGTCGTTCCGGGTTTGTATTAAGCCGGGAACTGACGGATCGGCGGATGGCGTTATTTCTGCCTCAGCCGCATGCGCGTGATGCGCAGCCAGCCATCTTCCTGCGGTGGTGTCTTGGCGATGGACCGCACGGGCGGGTTTGCCAGGATTGTGGTGAGTTCGGCCGGCAGTGTCGGCACCAGCGGCTTCTTGGTGGCGATGCCGTCGGCGATCGTCAGCACGCTGTGATAAAACTCTGAGCCGGTCGCCGAGCGCGGCGCGATCGCCTCGTGCATGACGCTGATGACGATGGCGTCGGGACAATTGTCCTTGATCGCCTGATGGAATGCGGTCTTGCCATCGGGGTCGAGCGCGGCGGTCGCCTCGTCGAGGAACAGCAGGCCTGGCTGCTGCAACAGGATGCGGGCGACGATCAGTTTCTGCTTTTGCCCGCCGGACAGGATCTGATCCCAGCTATGGCCTTCGCGGCTGCCTTCGGCCAGATGCTCGATGAATTCACCCAGGCCCGCGTGATGCAGGGCGGCTGCGGCCTTGGTGTCGGAATGATCGTCGGGCGTGTCGGGCAGGCAGACGAGTTCCTTCAACGACACCGGCGGCAGCTTGACTTCCTGGGCTGCGTAGAAGGTTTTCACGCCCTCGGGGAAAACGACGGTGCCGCGGCCATAGGCCCAGAGCCCGTTGATCGCCTTGATCAGCGAGGTCTTGCCGCTGCCGGATTCGCCCTTGAGGAAGGTCCATTCACCGCGCCGGAAGCGCAGGCGTTCGGTGGTCAGGAACGGCGCGGCATCGGCGCCTTTCTGCATCAGTTCCAGATGCTGGATGGTCAGGCCGAACACCGGGTTCTGCTGCGTGTAGCGGAAGTCGGACTGGCCGGTCTGGCGGTAGAATTCAGCCGGCTGCCGCACATTCTCGATCGCCTCGGCCAGTTCGATGACACGGCGGCTGTTGGCGCGCAGCGTGGCGATGGCCGGCATGACGTGGATGAACCAGGAACATTGGCTGATCAGCGAATTCACCAGTTCGGCGCCGGTGATGTAGCCCTTGAGGTCGATCCGGTTGTGGATGAACGGCACCAGACCCGGCGTATAGGCGATGATGCGCGCGCCGACGAAATTGTAGACCAGTTCGAAGGACGAATAGCCGGCATTGACGCGGTTGAGGCGCGACCATGTCTGGTCGATGTCGCTGTAGAGCCGGTCGTGCATGGCTTTCTGCACGTTCTCGCCGCGCGAGGCAGCGACATGGAAGGAACGGCGCAGCAGCGTCGTCAATTCGCCGCGATAGCTGCCTTCTGCCTGCTGCATCCTGACCGACAGGCGCTCGAGCATGCCGCCGAGCTTCATGGCGATCCAGGTGTTGGCCGGCACATAGGCGGCGACGACGACCAGCGCCAGAACCGCGCTGCCATAGTCGCCGAGGAATTCGAGCCCGGCGACTTCGGTGGAGTCGGCGATCAGCTTCTGGCCGACGAAGAACAGGGAGGTGGCAACCGCCAGCACGCCCATGGCGAGGCCGATGGCGCCGCCGGTCATGTCCTTGATCGATTCCTGCACGCGCTGGTCGATATTGTCCGGTGCGCCGGCATCCGAGCTGTGCTGGGCATGGAAATGCGTATGATTGGGGTCGAGCAGCGCTTCGTTGAAGCGGCTGTTCAGCCAGCCGCGCCATTTGCGGTGCAATGTCGCTGAAACCAGCGTGCGGGCGCCGGTGATGACGGCGTCCTTGATCACGACAAGCAGGACCAGCCAGCCGGCATTGGTCAGGAGCGTGGTGAGGGGGCTTGTGTTCGCGGCATCGTGGAAGAAGGCAATCGAATTGACCAGTTCGCCGGACGCTTCGGCAAACCACACACCCGCCTTGCTGGAAAGAGCCGTTAAAAGCGCGATGACCGCGGCCAGTGCCCAGGCTTCCCGCCACCGGTTGGAGAACCAGTAGGCTCGCATAAGGCCCCAGAATCCGCGCATGGAGGAGACCGGCGTCCGGGTTGGCGACGTATCCGCACCGCGGCGCCGCCGTCTCAGCATTGAATGGCTCGGTCTATCGACCCGAATCACTTCCCGCCCAAACCTCTTCAGTTCTGTTACAGAGCGTAACAGCAATTGATCATTTTTCGTTAAAATTATCTCCCGTTTATCACCTGCGGTCTGTGATTGGTTTCACTTGCGTGGCGCATGTGCCACAGTTGCCCATTGGTAAGGCATTGTCCCGGCTGCGAATTGGGTCGGCGATCAATCTTGTCCGGGTCCACCGGTCGGAAATTTCGGGCAGGGCGAATTGAAGCCGGCTCTGGTTTGCTCTCACCATCGCCGCGGCCGGTGTTTGGGGCCGCTAGCGTGGTCCTCGGCCGGCTCGGCAAGAACGTTCCAATCAAGGCGGGAAATGGTCTAGAATAGAAAACCGGCTTCCTGTATGGAGCCGCATCCCTATATGGGGCAAGGCGCGGGCGATCCGTTCCCCGCATGAAAGCGTGTTGGGTAAGACAATGACGAAATGGTCCCCGAATTCCTGGAGAAGCAAGCCGATCCAGCAGGTGCCGGCGTATCCGGACCTTGCCGCGCTGAAGGAGACCGAAGCCCGCCTTGCTACCTTTCCGCCGCTCGTCTTCGCGGGTGAAGCGCGCAAGCTGAAGAAGCAGCTGGCCGCCGTCGCCAATGGCGAGGCCTTCCTTTTGCAGGGCGGCGACTGCGCCGAAAGCTTCGCCGAGCACGGCGCCGACAACATCCGCGACTTCTTCCGCGTGTTCCTGCAGATGGCCGTGGTGTTGACCTTCGCCGGCTCGCAGCCGGTGGTAAAGATCGGCCGCGTTGCCGGCCAATTCGCCAAGCCGCGCTCGTCCGACAACGAAACCAAGGGCGACGTGACCTGGCCGAGCTATCGCGGCGACATCATCAACGGCATCGAGTTCGACGAGAAGTCGCGCGTGCCGGACCCCGCCCGCCAGGAAATGGCCTATCGTCAGTCGGCAGCGACCCTGAACCTTTTGCGCGCTTTCGCGCAGGGCGGCTATGCGAGCCTCGAGAACGTGCATCGCTGGATGCTCGGCTTCGTCGCCGACAGCCCGCAGGCCGAGAAATACGAAGCGCTGGCCAATCGCATCACCGAGACGATGGATTTCATGCGCGCCGTAGGCATCACCTCGGAAAGCAACTTCGCGCTGCGCGAAACAGACTTCTACACCAGCCATGAAGCCCTGCTGCTCGGCTACGAGGAAGCGTTGACCCGCGTCGATTCCACCTCGGGCGACTGGTATGCCACCTCCGGCCACATGATCTGGATCGGCGATCGCACGCGCCAGCCCGATCACGCCCATATCGAATATTGCCGCGGCATCAAGAACCCGCTTGGCCTGAAATGCGGCCCGTCGCTGACGCCGGAAGGGCTGCTCGAATTGATCGACCTGCTCAACCCGGAAAACGAGCCGGGCCGGCTGACGCTGATCGCGCGTTTCGGCTCCGACAAGGCGGCCGAGCATCTGCCGAAGCTGGTGCGCGCGGTGAAGAGCGAAGGCCGCAGCGTCGTCTGGTCATGCGACCCGATGCACGGCAACACCATCACCGCCGCCGGCTACAAGACGCGGCCGTTCGAGCGCATTCTGAAGGAAGTGCAGACCTTCTTCGACGTGCACCAGGCCGAAGGCACCCATGCTGGTGGCATCCACATCGAGATGACCGGCAAGAATGTCACCGAATGCACGGGCGGTGCCCGCGCCATTACGGCGGAAGACCTGCAGGACCGCTACCACACCCATTGCGATCCGCGCCTCAACGCCGATCAGTCGGTCGAACTGGCCTTCCTGGTCTCGGAACTGCTCAAGAAGAGCCATGTCCGCCAGCCGCATACGCAGGCCGCCGAGTAGGCAAGCAGGGTTGATTGGAGACGAGAAAAAGGCGCCGGCTGGATCGGCGCCTTTTTTGTGCGGTCAACCGGCAGACACGTCTTCGTTCACGCTGATGCGCGGCCGCGTCGGACCCGAGCGCGAGTTGGAGCCGCCGCCAGGCGGGGTTCCGCCGGATCGCGGGAACAGGACGTCGAGGGCGGGCGGCTCGCGCAGCCTGAGATAAGAATGCTCGTCGTCTCGCCACAGGCCGATGTCGCGCAACTGCGCGGCGCTCATCCCGTGGAACGCTCCCGAACGATCGATCTGGCGGATGCCGAGCGCATTGCGGCGCCGCGAAAGCCCGAACCACGCGAGCAAAGTCCTCAACAGCGCTTTCATGCCAGGCCTCGAGATTGGGTAAATCCTACGAGGGCAAGATGGTGAGCGCGGGCTGGTCTGACAAAGCGAAATATCGCTATCTGCGATAAAGAATGCTTATGTATCGGCATGAAGCTGCCGCCTATTGCCGCCATTCGGGCCTTTGAGGCTGCCGCCAGGCATCAGAGTTTCACGCGCGCGGCCGAGGAACTCGGCATGACGCAGGCGGCGGTCAGCTATCAGATAAAGCTGCTGGAAGAGCGTATCGGCGTTCCGCTGTTCGTGCGTGAGCCCAGACAGGTCACATTGACGGCGGCCGGCCGCAAGCTGTCGCCGAAGGTTACCGAGGCTCTCGACCTGCTTGGCTCGGCTTTCGTCGAAGTGGTTGAGAAGCCTGATCTTCATCTGATCATATCGGTTCTGCCGACAGTCGCATCCACCTGGCTTGTTCCTCGGCTGTCCTCTTTCCAGGCCGCCAATCCCGAGATCAGGATCAAGGTGCATACCTCGAACGACCTCGTCGACTTCGCCAGGGAAGACATCGACATCATGATCCGGGGCAGCGACAATGTGCTGCCCGAGCATGAGGTTTTCGCGTTGTTTCCGATGGAATATGCGCCGGTCTGCACCGCCGACTTCCGGGAACGGCATTCAATCGTGAACCCTGTCGATCTGCTGAAAATACGCCGGTTCGGCGCACAGAGCTGGTGGGCGTCCTGGCTTGCGGGAGCCGGCGTACAGACCGGCGACGACAATCGCATGGATCTGGTGGTTGGCGTCCAGACCATCGATGTCGCCCTGACCTTGCAGGGACAAGGCGTCGCCATGGTGATGCCAATATTCTTCGCCGATGAAATGAAAAGCGGCCGCCTGATACGGCCTTTCCAGTATGTCGGACGCGACGACCGCAGCTACAGCCTCGTCTATCCGAAATCGCGTCACCGGTCGCGCAAGATCCGGCTGTTCCGCGATTGGGTCATCGCCGAGGCGGAAGCGACGCGATCAGCCTTTGCCGCGATCCCAAATCAGTGAACCGAGCCGGGGGTCGCCTGAAAAGGCCGCCCGGTCGAAACCGATGCGGCGCGGCGGGAATTCGCAGAGCGCCTGCACGCCGGACGCGCCGATGCGCACGCGCCAGGTCTGCCATTCCTGCGGCTGCGATCGTGTGAAGACGCGGCAGCCAAGCAGCGCGACATTGACGCCTTCCGGATCACGCACCGACCGGTAGCGGATCGCCTCGGCGCCGGCCTCCCGCGCGGCCTCGGCCAGTGCTTGGCAAGGCGCGTAGTCGGTCGGGTGGGTCCAGGCGGCTTCGTCCCGGTCGAGCGGCGGGCGGGTGAGGTCGATGGCCTTGCCAGTGGCGTAGCTTATGGAGAAGGCCGTGTATTCGGCGGCGTCGCGCGGCCATGGCGTGTCGAGCGATTCGGCGAAGAACAGCAGCCGGTAGAACGACATTTCCGCCACCGCCGTGGCGATGGTCTCGGCGGCATAATAGACGCCCAGCGTCCTGCCGGCGCGGCGGAAGCGCGACCCGTAGGGGTAGACCGAGCCGTAGCGGAATGGTGTGGCGAGCAGGTAGTGCAGGTGCCGGCATTCCAGCGGGATATGCGGCTTGGTATCCTCGATCAACTCTTCCAGCAGCGCCTGCTCGTCCAGTGTGTCGACGAGTTTCAGGGTCGAGACGTGGTGCTGCGCCTCGACCATGCGCCAGCACTGGCCTTTGAGGCTGACTGCCTCAGACGAGAGCGCGGCGGGCGTCCAGATAGGCGATGACATCGACAAGCCCGGCAATGGTGAGCATTTTTTCCAGCGGCTTGCCGCCAAGCGCGGTGTTGGTGTTGCGCAACCAGGACCGCGCCACCGTCTCGTCGCCCCCGGTAATGGCGTCCAGCGAGCGGAACAGGCGAACGAACAGCACGGCCAGTTCGAACGGCTTGGAACCCTTGTCGAGCAGGAAGTCGTTCTTGCGCATGCGCGAGACCGTGGCCTCGGAGACGCCGATGATCGAGGACAGCGCGCGCGCGGTGACATCGAGCCGCTCGGCGGCACGCAACGTCGCCTTGGTGATGACGGCGTTTTCTTCGGTTCTCGGCGTTATGGCGATCCTGGTCGACATGATTGATCCTTTCTGCAGCAAATATAGTGCAAGAAAGTTCATCAGGAAAGAGGTGGGGCCGGCAAGAATCGACAACTGGCCTTGCGGATGGCCCGCATCGCGCCAGACCCAGGGGTGGGTGGCGTCAGTCTTTCTTGTAGATCAGCCAGTTCTTGCTGGCGCGGCCGGCCATCACCGAATGCCGGGTGACGCGGTTGCGGCCATCCACCTTGGAGCGGTAGAGCGCGCGGTCGGCCTTTGAATAGAGTTCCTCCGGTCCGATCGCCTCGGAAGCCATGCAGATGCCCATCGAAACCGTCACGGTGCCGTAGCTGGCGCCATTCTGGCTGCTGACGAAAGGCGTCTGCTCGATCAGGACGCGGATGCGCTCGGCGATATCGAAGGTTGTTTCCTCGCTGGTGCCCTCGACGATGAGGGCGAATTCCTCGCCGCCGGTGCGGGCCACGAACATGCCGCCGGCAACGCTGGTCTGGAAGATATCGGCGATGTCCTTGAGGATCTTGTCGCCGACCGGGTGGCCGTAGCGGTCATTGATGTCCTTGAAACGATCGATGTCGGCAAGGATCAGGGCGTTGAACAGGATGCCCTTGTTGCTGTTGTAGATGCGCGCAATCTCGTTGTCGAAGGCGCGACGGTTCCAAACCTGGGTCAGCGGATCGGTGTCGGCGAGGCGCTTGTATTCCTCGAGCTTCGACTTCACGCTTTCCAGTTCGGCCGACTTGTCGCCGAGCGTGCTGGCGACCTGCTTGCCGTGGTCGATCGTCGAGGCGGTCGCTGTCGAGACGGCGCCTACGATCTTTTCCAGCAATTCCTTGGAGATGACGCCGCGATTGGCGAGCCCGTCGGACGTCTCATCGAGAATCTTGCCGTATTTTTCGATGTGCGTGCGCTCACTGCGCAGGAGCGAGGCAATGTCTTCCAATTCACGCGCAAGCACGCCACGGACATGATCGACAATGCCGGTACTGTGGTTCTGTGAGAAGAACTTGCGGCCGATCTTGTCGAGATCTTCCTGCGTCGGCCGTTTGCTGAGG
The DNA here is from genome assembly GCF_052115345.1 of Mesorhizobium sp. 2RAF21. Classification (NCBI taxonomy): domain Bacteria; kingdom Pseudomonadati; phylum Pseudomonadota; class Alphaproteobacteria; order Hyphomicrobiales; family Phyllobacteriaceae; genus Mesorhizobium; species Mesorhizobium sp. 2RAF21. The sequence goes on from NZ_JBFRGM010000015.1 coordinate 42,539, forward strand.
TCCAGCACGGCGAGGCTGAGCTCAGGATTGGAGCCCGTCAGCGCCTCATAGAAGATTTCGTAATTGCGCGGCATGGCGACAACGCCCAGCTGCCGCATCGTTGCAACGACCGTCGTTGCGATGTCGGAGCTTCTTTCGGGCGTCACGGCAGCAGGCTGCATTTAAACTCAATTCCCCCAAGCGATCCGGCTCGAGCGCGAAGCTCCTAAGCTGCCGGTTGCAGAACGTTCCAAAGCCAATTCCGCGCGAAAAACGTCCCGCCCGCGTATTTCGCGATCGAACCTTAGATGTGTCAGCGCTAAAGTTTTCTTAACCTGCCGCGTTTCCGGCGGCTTTTTCTACTTGAAGCTGTGTCGTTCCCGCAAGTACGGGCAAATGCTTTTTGTTCGCATCTGGCCGTCTTCTTGCCGAAAACTTGGGAGAAGGCAACCGCCTTGCCGGTTGCGGATGACAAAAGGATGTCGGATAAGCGCGCCGTTCCATCGAGCGGGCGAAACAGTGCGACGCCGGCCGCCGGAAAAGGAAAAAGGGTCCATGAAGCGGCTGATCGACGCCTTCTACAATTCGGTACGCGCGTTTCGCCGACTTGCCGCGAGCGAAGCGGCTTTCCAGCAGGAGTTGATGCTGCTGGTGCTGGCGATACCGCTCGGCTGGTTCGTGGCGACGAGCTGGAGCGGCTATGCGCTGCTGATCGGCGCCGTGCTGATGCTGATCATGGTCGAAGTGCTGAACACTGGCATCGAGGCGACCTGCGATGCCATCAGCCGCGAGTTCAACATCGACATCCAGCTTGCCAAGGATTGCGGCTCGCTGGCCGTACTGATCTCGATCGTGCTGGCGGGCGGCATCTGGCTGTTCGCGATTTTCGAGCGCATCTACGGCATTCCGGTTTAGCCGCTGCTCGCAGCGCTGCTTTCCCTGACCCGCTCGCGTCGGATCAAGGTTCGCGCCACCGCAAAGGCAATGGCGAAGATCACGAGGCCGATGGCGAGTGCGACCAGCACCCGCTCGTGATGGAGCAGGGCGCGGCCGATGATCTGTTGGGCGCCGGCGCCGAAGACATAACCCAGACCGCTAAACAAAGCTGCCCAGACGGCGGCCGAGATCGCGTTCAACACGACAAAGCGCGCTGGTGCGATGCCGGAAAGGCCGGCAACGATGCCGCCCAGAACGCGCATGCCGTAAATATAGCGGTTCGACAGCACGTAGATGTTGGGGTGGTCGGTGACCAGCCGGTAGGCGCGACTGAAGCCGGGCTTGCGACGAAAGCGCCGCACCAGCCGTGTCTGCGCGAAGTGACGCCCCAGCACGAAGAAGGCGGTGTCGCCGAGGAAGGCGCCGGTGAAGACGGCGACAAAGGTCTGCCAGAGCGCGAACACATGCTGGTGAGCGAAGAAGCCGCCAAGGATGGCGGCGGTCTCGCCCTCAGCCAGGCAGCCGAGAAAGACCGCCAGCAGCCCATATTGCTCGATCAGCCTGTGGACGGTCTCGCTCATTTGCGCGTTTTGTCGTTCTTGAGGTGGAGGGCAAGCGTCTCGTCGAGACGCCGAACCTGGCTGGAAATACGGGCGATGTCGTCGCACATGCCCACGATCTGGCTGTGGCGCAGTTCGTCCAGCTTCTCGTGCAGCGCCATGATCTCGATCTCGGCCTTGAGATTGACCTCGTAATCGTGCGCCGCGTCGATCCTGTCGCGTTCGGCCTGCCGGTTCTGCGACATCATGATGACCGGCGCCTGTATGGCCGCCAGCATCGACAGGATGAGATTGAGAAAAATATAGGGGTAGGGGTCGAAGGCGCCGCTCAAAAGAAGAAGGGAGTTCAGCGCCGTCCACGCTGCGAGGAAGACGAGGAACCCGATGATGAAGTTCCAGGAGCCGCCTATCCGCGCGACAGCATCAGCGACCCGGTCGCCGAGACGCGCCGCTTCCTTGTGCGGTCTGGTGGTATCGCGCGCTACGGTCTTGCGTTCGATGGCGCTTTGCAGCACGCGTCTCTCGCCTTCGGTCAAGGCTTCGGCGTTGCGCGACAGCCAGCGACTGGCCAGTTCCGCCATGGTCTTGTGTTGCATGGGTTCCTCCCGGCTTTGCTTGCACGCCTTGGTCGAACCATAGAAGATAAACGCAACGGTATCGCGGCATTTGCGCCGCGGCTGTGGTGGAGGCCAAGCGTGCTCAGTTTTCAGCAGATTCGTGCCCGCGCCGCAAAGCGCAAAGGCGGCGATGCGGTTCTGGTCTCATTGCTTGGCGCTGCCCCGGACAACAGGCTCGTGGCGAAGGTGTCGGACGACCGCGTGCTTTCGGCGATGGCCGAGAGGGTGTTCTCGGCCGGTTTCGTGTGGAGCGTGATCGAGCAGAAATGGCCGGGTTTCGAGGCTGCCTTCCTGGGTTTCGAGCCAAAGCGCCTGCTGTTCCAACCGGACGATTTCTGGCACGATCTTGCCTCGGACAAACGCATCGTGCGCAATCCGCAAAAGATACGGTCGGTGCGCGACAACGCCGCTTTTGTCGAACAAGTTTCGAAGGAACATGGCTCGTTCGGCAAATTCCTGGCGCAATGGCCCGCCGCCGACCAGGTCGGGCTGACCGCCTATCTCGCCAAGCATGGCAGCCGGCTTGGCGGCGCCACCGGGCAATATCTGTTGCGGTGGCTCGACTGGGATACTTTTATCATCTCCAGGGACATGTCGGCGGCATTGCGCGATGCCGGGCTGGACATAGCCGAAAACCCGACGTCGAAACGCGACCTCGACAAGATCCAGGTGCAGATCAACGCTTGGGTGGAAACAACCGGCCTGTCGCGCAAGCACATCTCGCGCATTCTTTCGATGTCGATCGGCGAAAACCGCCCGGCGGAAGTGCTTCAGCAATACAGCGGCGAGTAGTGGCCCATCCGATCGCCGTTGCCGCTTGACCACGGGCGCGCTACACCCGCAGGCATGACCAGCAAGACCGCTCCCGACACGCTCCGCATCGCCGTTGCCCAGCTGAACCCGACTGTCGGCGACGTCGTCGGCAACCTAGCCAAGGCGCGCGCGGCGAGAGCGGACGCCGCCCGCCAGGGGGCGGATCTCGTCCTGTTCACCGAACTGTTCATTTCCGGCTATCCGCCGGAGGATCTGGTGCTGAAGCCGGCGTTCCTGGCGGCTTGCGAACGCGCCGCCAATGAACTGGCCAAGGACACCGCCGATGGCGGGCCTGCCGTCATCATCGGCACGCCGCTGAAGCGCAAGAGCGGCACCCACAATTCGATCCTCTTCGCCGACGGCGGCAAGGTGCTCGGCGAGCGCTACAAGGTGGACCTGCCGAACTATGGCGAGTTCGACGAAAAGCGCGTGTTCCAGGCTGGTCCTGAGATCGCCGGACCGTTCAATTTTCGTGGCATCCGCGTCGGCGTGCCGATCTGCGAGGACATCTGGGGCGAACTCGGCGTGTGCGAGACACTGGCCGAAAGCGGCGCCGAAATCCTTCTGGTCCCCAACGGCTCGCCCTATTACCGCACCAAGATCGACGTGCGCCATCAGGTGGTGATCAAGCAGGTCATCGAGACCGGCCTGCCGATGATCTATGCCAACCAGCTTGGCGGGCAGGACGAACTGGTCTTCGACGGTGCGTCCTTCGCCATCAACGCGGACAAGTCGCTCGCCTTCCAGATGAGCCAGTTCGAGGAGACGGTCGCCGTCACCACCTGGAAACGCAACCGCGACGCCGAGAGCGCGCAAAATGGTGGGGGCAGGGGCTGGACCTGCTCGGAAGGGCCGATGTCGCGGATACCGGACCGGGAGGAGGCCGACTACCGCGCCTGCCTGCTTGGCCTGCGCGACTACGTCAACAAGAACGGCTTCAAGAATGTCGTGCTCGGTCTTTCCGGCGGCATCGATTCGGCGATCTGTGCCGCCCTTGCCGTCGATGCGCTGGGCGAGGAGCGGGTCCGCTGCGTGATGATGCCCTATCGCTACACCTCGAAGGATTCGCTGAAGGACGCTGAGGACTGCGCCCGTGCTCTCGGCTGCCGCTACGACATCGTGCCGATCGCCGAGCCGGTCGAGGGCTTTTCGCACGCGCTGACGCAGCTGTTTGAAGGCACCAAGGAAGGCATCACCGAGGAAAACCTGCAAAGCCGTGCGCGCGGCACCATCCTGATGGCGATCTCCAACAAATTCGGCTCCATGGTCGTCACCACCGGCAACAAGTCGGAGATGTCGGTCGGCTACGCCACGCTTTACGGCGACATGAATGGCGGCTTCAATCCGATCAAGGACCTCTACAAGATGCAGGTCTATGCGTTGTCGCGCTGGCGCAATAGCCATGTGCCGCCGGGTGCGCTCGGACCTTCCGGCGAGGTGATCCCGCACAACATCATCGACAAGGCGCCGTCGGCGGAGTTGCGCGAAAACCAGACAGACCAGGATTCGCTGCCGCCCTATCCGGTGCTCGACGACATTCTCGAATGCCTGGTCGAGAACGAGATGGGCGTCGACGAGATCGTCAAGCGCGGCCACGACCGGGCGACGGTGGCGCGGATGGAGAACCTGCTCTACATCGCCGAATACAAGCGCCGCCAGGCCGCGCCGGGCGTCAAGATCACCAAGAAGAACTTTGGCCGCGACCGTCGCTATCCCATCACCAACCGCTTCCGTGACCGGGGCTGATGTGAGCGAAGTCGAAATTTCCTTCGATCGCGACCGCATCGATTTCGCAGCCACTTCGGCGATCATCAAGGCGAGCTACTGGGGCGCGCAGCGCAGCGATGAAATCCACCGCTGCGCCTTCGACAATTCGCTCTGCGTTTCCGCATTCATCGACGGCGAACAGGTCGGTTTCGCGCGCGCGGTCACCGACCATGCCTGCTTCGCCTATCTTTGCGACGTCATCGTCTGGCCGGAACGGCGCGGCGTCGGCATCGGCAAGAAGTTGGTCGGCGCGCTGCTCGATCATCCAGATCTTGCGCAGGTCGGGTCCTGGAGCCTGCGCACCACCGACGCGCACTCGCTCTATGCCGGCTTCGGCTTCGAGGTTTCCAATGACGGCTTCTGGATGCGCCGGCGGCGCTGAAGGCCGTCGACGGGTTGCTTCGATCGACCCAGACCGAGCCGGTGTTGCAGCATAGCCTCACCTTTTATGCCACGACGCTTTTGTGACGGGCGCGGGGTTGGCGTGGCAAAATGCCTCTCCTATAAGGTCAGCATCCGCGATTCCCTTCCGGGAGGATACGAATGATGGAATTTGAGAACAGTATGCGAGGTCGCGAAGCTTAACTCTTCGGCGCCGTTCCTGCGGGAACACGTCGCCGCGAGATCGGCTTCAGATTGCCTCGACCGCCACCCCGCCTAGGGCTGGCCGCTCCACCATCGTATCCGCGACCGGGCGCAAGATTGCCCTTCAAAGCGGTGTTTCTTTTACACTTTTTCGGGATCAGGCACGTTTGTGCCTGCAGGTACCATGACTCGTTTCAAGATCGACTTGCGCGCTGGCGCATTCGGCAGCGTTTTTGGCTTCACCCTGGCACACTGGCGGCGGCAGCCGATCAGGGTGCTGTTCATTCTGCTCATGATTTTGCTTTCGACGTTGGCCGATGTGCTGACGCCGCTCTATTCCGGCCGTCTGGTCGATGCCGTCGCTTCAGGCGCCGCATCGAGCCAGGAGGCCTGGGATGCTGCGGTCGCGGCATTTATCGCGCTGATCGGATTGGCGCTGTCCTCCGTCGTCTTCCGCAACTTCGGCTTCCTCGCCATCGTCGAACTGACGCTGAAGATGATGTCGGACATCTGCGGCGACGCGTTTTACCGCGTCCAGCGTTTCTCGACCGACTGGCACGCCAATTCCTTTGCCGGCTCGACCGTGCGCAAGGTTACGCGTGGCATGTGGGCGCTCGACCTCCTCAACGACACGGTGCTGGTGGCGCTGTTCCCGTCGGTGGTCATGCTGGTGGGCTCGACCGTGCTGCTCGGCTGGTACTGGCCGCTGATGGGGCTGGTGGTGGCGCTCGGCTCACTGATCTTCATCGGCGTCACCGCCGTGCTGTCGCTCGCCTATGTCGCGCCGGCGGCCAGGCTGGCCAACGCATGGGACACGCGCCTCGGCGGTTCGCTGGCCGACGCGGTGAGCTGCAACGCGGTCGTCAAGGGTTTTGGCGCGGAAGCGCGTGAGGAAGGGCGTCTTGCCGGCGTGGTCGCCAAGTGGCGCAACCGCACCGGGCGCACCTGGATTCGCGGTACCGTCAACGGCACGGTGCAGGGCATCATGCTGCTTGCGCTGAGGACGGCGGTTATCGGCGTCGTGCTGCTCCTGTGGTTGCGGGGGCAGGCCAGCGCGGGCGACGTCGCCTTCGTGCTGACATCGTTCTTCGTGCTGCAGGGCTACCTGCGCGACATCGGCATGCACATCCGCAACATGCAACGCTCGATCAATGACATGGAAGAACTGGTCGATTTCCAGGCGCAGCCGCTTGGCATCGAGGATGCTCCGGACGCCGAGCATGCCCGCATCGTCGACGGCGGCATCCTCTTCGACCATGTCACCTTCCACTATGGCAGCCATCGCGAGCCGCTTTATCGCGATTTCTCGGTGGTGATCGAGCCCGGTGAGCGGGTCGGCCTGGTCGGCCATTCGGGTTCGGGCAAGACGACCTTCGTCAAGCTGATACAGCGGCTCTACGACCTCAGCGGCGGTCGCATCCTGATCGACGGTCAGGATATTTCCGAGGTCACGCAGTCGTCGCTTCGCCAGCAGATCGCGATCGTGCAGCAGGAGCCGATCCTGTTCCACCGTTCGCTGGCGGAGAACATCGCCTATGCCCGGCCTGACGCCACGCAGGCCGAGATCGAGGAGGCTGCGCGCCTTGCCAGCGCGCATGACTTCATCGCCCGGTTGCCCAAAGGCTACGGCACGCTCGTCGGCGAGCGCGGCGTCAAGCTCTCGGGCGGTGAGCGCCAGCGTGTGGCCATCGCGCGCGCCTTCCTCGCGGATGCGCCGATCCTGATCCTGGACGAGGCGACGTCGAGCCTCGATTCGGAATCGGAGGTGCTGATCCAACAGGCGATGGAGCGGCTTATGGTCGGCCGCACCACGCTGGTCATCGCCCACCGCCTGTCGACGGTCAGGGCGCTCGACCGGCTGCTGGTCTTCGACCGCGGCAAGATTGTCGAAGAGGGCTCGCATGAAGAGCTGATCCGGCTGAGCGGTGGCATCTATCGCCGCCTGTTCGAGCGGCAGGCGCTGGAACTGACCAAGGGCCTGGTCTGATCCGGATCGTTGCGAAACGAAAATGGCGGGCCGCATCGCAAGGTGCGGCCCGCCGCTTTTCGACCGCGCGGATCTGGTCTGAAGTTGACTAGAGCATTTTCGGCGAATCCAGGATCGGCTCCAATGCTCTAGCTCTTTGTTTTTACGCAATTCCGGACGCAAAACCGCTGCGCACTTTTGCTGGAATTGCTTTAGCCGGCGGCGTCGGCGCCTGCCTTGCCAAGGCCCAACTCATCGGCTACGCCCGATTCCATGACAGTTACCGTCCGTTTTGCACCGTCGCCCACGGGGCGTATCCACATCGGCAACGCGCGCACAGCGCTGTTCAACTGGCTGTTCGCGCAGAAGAACAGAGGCCGTTTCATCCAGCGTTTCGACGATACCGACACGGTGCGTTCGAAGCAGGAATATGCCGATTCCATCCTCTACGACCTGCATTGGCTGGGCATTTTCCCAGACGCCACCGACTACCAGTCGCGTCGCGTGCCGATCTACGACGCTGCCGTCGAACGGCTGAAACAGGCCGGCGTGCTCTATCCCTGCTTTGAAACGCCGGAAGAACTCGACCTCAAGCGCAAGGTGCGCCGCACGCGCGGCATGCCGCCGGTCTATGGCCGCGAGGCCCTGACGCTGAGCGCCAAGCAGGTCGCCGATTTCGAAGCCGATGGGCGGCGTCCGCACTGGCGCTTCCTGCTGCCCAATTTCAGGGTCGATCCGCAGGAACCGGAACGCACCGATATCCACTGGAACGATCTGGTGCGCGGCGAGGAGACCGTCGATCTCGCCTCGGTTTCCGATCCGGTGCTGGTGCGAGAGGACGGCACCTATCTCTACACGCTGCCTTCGGTGGTGGACGATATCGAGATGGGCATCAGCCATGTGATCCGCGGCGACGACCATGTCACCAACACCGGCGTGCAGATCGCGCTGTTCAAGGCGCTGGGTGCGGTTGTCCCGACATTCGGCCACCACAACCTTTTGACCACGACGACGGGCGAGGGGCTTTCCAAGCGCACCGGCTCGTTGTCGATTGAGGGGCTGCGTTCCGACGGCATCGAGCCGATGGCGGTGGCTTCGCTGGCCGTTCTGATCGGCACGTCGGAAAACGTGCAGCCGATGCCGACGATGGCCGAACTCGCCACGCATTTCGATCCGGCGGCGACGTCGAAATCCGCTGCCAAGTTCGACCCGGAAGAACTGGTGGTGCTGAACCGCGGGCTGATGCACACGCTGTCGTTCGCCGATGCGCGCGACCGGCTGGCCGTGCTCGGCGTTTCCGGCGACAAGGCTGAACCGTTCTGGAACGCCGTGCGCGGTAATCTCGACCGGCTGAGCGATGCTTCAACCTGGTGGCGCATCGTGCAGGAAGGGCCGTTGGAAAAGCCCGAATTCGAGCTCGAGGAACGGCAGTTCCTGAGCGAAGCTTTCGACCTTCTGCCGGAAGAGCCGTGGACGGCGACGGTGTGGAAGGAATGGACCGGGCGGGTCAAGGAAGCCACCGGCCGCAAGGGCAAGGCGCTGTTCCTGCCGTTGAGGCTGGCGCTTACGGGGCTGGTTTCCGGGCCGGAGCTCGCAGATCTATTGCCGCTCCTGGGTCGGGAAGGAACGTTGGCCCGACGACCCTGACCTTGCGCTGTTCCGGCGGCAAGGCTGAGACCGGCGAGGGATCAGGCTTCTTCACGAGTTGGCGCATGGTTTCGACATCGAGGCCGCCGGCCGCGTTGGCCAGCGTTTCGGGGTCGTCCGCGGGATCGGGCTTGGCGGCCGGAACCGGCAGGAAAGGCGAACTGGCCTGAGCTCCAGTTGCCGGCGCGCCAGCCGGCGGATTGCCGGCGACGATGTTGAAGTTCTGGGCGGCATTGCAGCCGCAGCCCTGCGGGATGGGTTGGCCCGGCTTCTTGTAGAGGAAGGCGGTCGGCAATTCCGAATAGGGGCGTCCGGTCGCAGACGAGGTCATGACGGCGGCGTCATCGCCGACCCCGCGCGTATAGAAGACCTGGATCTGCGTGCCCGGGCAACTTGCTTCGCAACGGCTTTGGTCGCGCTGGAAGTCGCTAGCGGTGGCGGCATTCGACATCGGGAAGAAATAGCCGTCGCAGGTGCGTACGCATAAAGTGCGGACTTCGCCGCGCGGCGCCGCAACAAAGCCCGGATCGAGCACTGCTTCAAGCCCGGGTGCACCGGAATCCGCCTCTTCCTCGTCCGACGCATCGTCGCCGCTGTCGCGCTTTTCAGCGGCCTGTGTGCCATTGCAGTCATTTGCTTCCAGCGCGGCGGTAATCCGGCCGCGATCGCGGCGTGGTGAAGCGCCCGCCATCCGCGCGCGTTTCCGCTGAAGCGTGTCCAGATTGGCATTCATCCGGTCTATGGCGGCGTTCAGCGCAGCGCACTGACTGATCCCGGAGCCGAAAAACGAGAAACCGCAGCCGGCGTCGCGGGCTTGCGCGCGGGCCTTGGCGAGTTCGCCGTTCTGCCTGGCGATGGCGGCGTCATAACGCCGTTGCTCGGAGGCGCCGCCGCCCTTGTGCAGCGCGGCGAGTTCGGCCTTCAACTGGCGGCAGATGCGGGAGGCGGCTTCAGCCTGGGTGACGAGAACGAGCGCAAGCAGGACGCCGCACAGAAGCGTCAAGGCAAATCGCGGCCCTCGGTGCGCCCCAGTCATAACCCTTCGCCCGCATTTTTCGCGCGCCAAGGGTAGCGTCGAGGCGGTTAACCGCGCGTTTAGCCTGGCGGTTCAGCCGCGCGGCGCGTTGAGCGCGGCTTGCGCCTTCTGCGAGGCCTCGACGACGGCAAGCGCCGTCATGTTGACCACACCGCGCGAGGTGACCGAGGGCGTCAGGATATGCGCGGGCTTGTCGGTGCCGAGCAGGATCGGCCCGACATGCAGCGCGTCCAGCATGGTGCGCAGTGCCGTCAGCGTGATGTTGGCTGCGTCGAGGCTCGGGAACACCAGAAGGTTTGCCTCGCCCTTCAGGCGCGAATGCGGATAGACGCGCTGGCGCAGATGTTCCGACAGCGCCGAATCGGCGTGCATTTCGCCGTCGCATTCCAGTTCGGGCACGAGGCGCGCCAAGATATCGGCTGCCTTACGCATCTTCAGTGCGCTTGGCGCATCGCGCGAACCGAAATCCGAAAGCGACAGCAATGCGGCCTTCGGCTCGATGCCGAAGCGGCGGATTTCCTCGGCTGCCAGGATCGTCATCTCGGCGATCTCCTCGGCGGTCGGGTCCACCGAGACGTAGGTGTCGGTGAGAAACAGCACGCCGCGCTGCGAGATCAGCATGGACAGTGTCGACAGGTCGTGGTCGCTGATGCCGGCGCGCGCGCCGATGATCAGCGTGACATTGCGCAGATGGCGGGCGAAACGGCCCTCCAGGCCGCAGATCATGGCATCCGCGTCGCCGCGTTTCACGGCGAGTGCGGCGATCACCGTATTGTCGGTGCGCACCATGGTGCGGGCTGCTTCCGGCGTGACGCCGCGGCGGCCGCCGAGTTCGATCAACAGGTCGACATAATGGCGATAGCGCGGGTCTTCTTCCGGGTTGATCAGCCCAAAATCGACATTCGGCTTGATGCGCAAGCCGTAGCGCTTCAGGCGCACGTCGATGACATGCGGGCGACCGATGAGGATCGGTTCGGCGATGCCTTCCTCCAGCACCACCTGGGCGGCGCGCAGCACGCGCTCGTCTTCGCCATCGGCATAGATGACGCGCTTGGCGGCGGCGCTGCGGGCCGTGGAGAAGACCGGCTTCATGACCAGGCCGGAGCGGAAGACGAAGCGGTTCAGCTTGTCGAGATAGGCGCCCATGTCGCCGATCGGGCGCGTGGCAACACCGGTGTCGCAGGCGGCCTTGGCGACGGCGGGCGCGATGCGCAGGATCAGGCGCGGGTCGAAGGGCGAGGGGATGAGGAAGTCGGGCCCGAAGATCGGCGTTTCGCCGGAATAGGCGCGGGCGGCGACATCGGACGGTTCTTCGCGGGCAAGCGCGGCGATGGCCCGAACCGCCGCCATCTTCATCTCCTCGTTGATGGCGCTGGCGCCGCAATCCAGCGCGCCCCGGAAGATGTAGGGGAAGCAGATGACGTTGTTGACCTGGTTGGGGAAGTCCGAGCGGCCGGTGCAGATCATGGCGTCGGGCCGTGCTGCGCGCGCCACTTCCGGCATGATCTCCGGCGTCGGGTTGGCCAGCGCCAGGATCAGCGGCTTTTCGGCCATGCCCTTCAAGAGTTCCGGCTTCAGCACGCCGGCGGCGGAAAGGCCGAGGAAGACGTCGGCGCCCGGGATGACGTCGGCCAGCGTGCGCGCCTCCGTGTCCTTGACGTAGGGGTCCTTCCAGCGGTCCATCTCCTCGACGCGGCCTTTATGCGCAACGCCGAAACGGTCGGTCACCCAGATGTTTTCGATGCTGGCGCCGAGCGAGACGAGCAGGTTGAGGCAGGCAAGTGCCGCAGCACCGGCGCCTGATGTGACGATCTTGACGTCCTTGATCTTCTTGCCGGCCAGTTCCAGTCCATTGAGCACGGCGGCGGCCACGATGATCGCTGTACCATGCTGGTCGTCATGGAAGACCGGAATGCCCATGCGGGCCTTTAGCCGCTCCTCGACCTCGAAACATTCGGGCGCCTTGATGTCCTCGAGGTTGATGCCGCCGAAAGTGGGTTCGAGCGCGGCAACGGTCTCCACCATGCGGTCGATCTCGGGCGCGTCGATCTCGATGTCGAAGACGTCGATGCCCGCGAACTTCTTGAACAGAACGGCCTTGCCTTCCATCACCGGCTTGGAGGCGAGCGGGCCGATATTGCCGAGGCCGAGCACGGCCGAACCGTTGGAGATGACGGCGACCAGATTGGCGCGCGCGGTGTAGTCGGCGGCGGTGGCGGGGTCGTCCTTGATGGCGAGGCAGGGCGCGGCGACGCCGGGCGAATAGGCAAGCGCCAGGTCGCGCTGGTTGCCGAGCGGCTTGGTCGCCTGGATCTCCAGTTTTCCGGGAACCGGGTATTTGTGAAAGAAGAGGGCAGCCTCGTCGAGATCCGAGCGCGTCGTCTTGCCCTTGTCGTTCGCCATGCCTTCCCTTCTCCCTGTTTCGTCACCCTTGTAGCATGTGGCGACAGTTTTTCGAGGCGGGATGCACGGCGAAGGGACGCATTTTGTCGTTCGCGAAAAAGCGAAACAGAATCAAAATTTTATACGGAAGTGCTGACGGAAATGCCGTCAGCATCCGCACTCAGAACGCACTCACATAGAGCCCGCCGTCCACCGGGATGTTCTGGCCGGTGAGATAGCCGGCGTGCACCGAGCACAGGAAAGCACAGATCTGGCCGAACTCTTCCGGCGTGCCCAGGCGTTTGGCCGGAATGTCGGCGCCGAGCCGTGCCTTGCGTGCCGCGGCCGCTTCCGGCGTCTCCGCCGAACCCGGCTCATGCGGGCCGCGCAGCCGGTCGGTGTCGAGCTTGCCGGGCAACAGGCTGTTGATCGTCACATTGCGGTCGATCACCGTGCGGGCGACGCCCGCCAGGAACGAAGTCAGGCCGGCGCGGGCGCCGGAGGACAGGTCGAGGCCGGGGATCGGCATATAGACCGACAGCGAGGTGATGTTGACGATGCGGCCGAAACCGCGCGCCGCCATGCCGTCGATCACCGCTTTCACCAGCTCGATCGGCGTGACCATGTTGTTGGTGACGCCTTCCAGGATTTTTTCGCGGTCGAGTTCGCGGAAATCGCGATAGGGCGGTCCGCCGTTGTTGTTGACGAGGATGTCCGGCTCGGGGCAGGCGGCAAGCAATGCCTTCTGCACATCGGCTTTCGAAATGTCGCCCGGCACTTCGATGACGTCGACGCCGAAACGCTGGCGAATGTCTGCCGCCGTCCTAGCCAGCAAAGCGGCGTCGCGGCCGTTCAGCACCAGATCGCAGCCAGCTTCGGCAAGCGCGACGGCGCAGCCGCGCCCCAGCCCCTTGCTCGATGCGCAGACGATCGCCTTCTTGCCGCGAATACCGAGATCCATGCCGAATACCTCCGATTTGTCCGCCAAGGCTAACCAAAGGGCTGGCCTAATCGCAACCGTCATACGGTTGTTGCATGAATCGATGCATAGCCAGCGCGAAAGGTGAGATCGCGATGTCCGGCGCCAAACCACGCATGTTCCGCTCCATTTTCATCTCGGATGTGCATCTGGGATCGAAGGCGGCCAAGGCCGAGTTCCTGATCGATTTCCTGCGCCATCACGACGCCGATATCATCTTCCTGGTCGGCGACATCGTCGATGGCTGGCGGCTACGCCGCTCCTGGCACTGGCCGCAGGCCCACAACGACGTGGTGCAGAAATTGCTGCGCAAGGCGCGCAAGGGCACTTCGATCACCTACATAGCCGGCAACCATGACGAATTCGCCCGCCAGTTCCAGGGCGTGCATTTCGGCGGCATCGTCGTGGCCGACCGCGCCATCCACGAGACGGCGGACGGACGCCGTATGCTGGTCATCCATGGCGACCAGTTCGACACGGTCGTGCACAATGCCCGCTGGCTCGCCTATTTCGGCGACTATGCCTATGACGCGGCGATGGTCATCAACCGCGCGATCAGCCGGTTCCGCCATCTCTTCGGCATGCCCTACTGGTCGTTCTCGTCCTGGGCCAAGGTCAAGGTGAAGAAGGCGGTGAATTTCATCGGCTCCTTCCAGCAGGTGCTGGCGGAAGAGGCGCGCCGCTCGCAAGTGGACGGCGTCATCTGCGGCCACATCCACCATGCGGCAATCGAGGATTTCGACGACGTCCGTTATGTCAACACCGGCGACTGGGTCGAAAGCTGCACGGCCGTGGTCGAGCATTTCGACGGACGGTTCGAAATCCTGCATTGGGCCCATGTCATGCCCGAGACCCCGCAGGTCGAACCGGCGCTGGTGCCGGTGGCAATCGACATGTTGCCGCAAAAGGCGCGGGCCGCGGAGGCGGCCTGACCGTTCGCCGCCTGCATTGGCGGGCGCTCGAAATTTGACGTTAATCGATTAGGCCAAACGGTTTCTTGGTTTTGAGCGGCGTGATAGAGCAGGGGCACGCCTGATCGGCCATTTTGCCGGCGGCATTTTCCGATTGCCTTTCATGTCCCTGCCACCGCTTTCTCCCGAACAGCTGATCAAGCCGCGCCGTTATGAATTGCGCATGGCGCTGATCTTCTTCACCGTGCTGGTTCCGAGCGGCATCTATCTGCCCTATTTCCCGCTCTGGCTGGAAGAACACGGTTTCAGCCCGGAAAAGATCGCTGTCATCCTTTCGGCGCCGATGTTCCTGCGTGTGGCGACGACGCCGCTGTTTACATCGCTGGCCGACAAGGCGAACGACCGCGTCAATGTCTACCTGGCACTGGCGATGGCGTCGGTGGTGGTCTCGGCCGGTTATTTCCTGTCGCCCAGCTATGCCAGCGTGCTGGTTGTCTCGCTGGTGCTGGCGGTCGTCTGGACACCGCATTCGCCGATCGCCGATTCGCTGGCGCTGTCGGGTGTGCGTCGCTTCGGCGCCAATTATCCGCGCATGCGCATCTGGGGCTCGATCTCCTATCTCTGCGCCAATCTTGTCGGCGGCTTCATCCTGACCTCGACCGGGGCGGGCGCGGTGCCGATCATGCTGTTCGTGTCGTTCTGCGCCATCGTGGCGATCGGCTTGATGGCGCCGCGGCTCGGTCGGCCAAGACGGGCGTCGCCGCTGTCTGCGACCGACCTGCAGCAGGCGGTGCCCAGCCTGCGCAACCCCTATTTCCTCTACTTCGCCGCCGGCGCCGGCGTCATCGTCGGCAGCCACGGCTTTCTCTACGGATTCTCGTCCATCTATTGGAAATCGCTGGGCATCAGCGATTCCGTCGTCGGCTTCCTGTGGGCCTTCGGCGTGGTCTGCGAAGTTGGCATGTTCATGGCCTTCAACCGGCTGTTCAGCCGCGTGCCGGTCGTGCGCGTCATGGTCTTCGCCGCCGTCGGTGCGGTCGTGCGCTGGATCGCCTTTCCGCTGATCTGGCCGCTCGGCCTTGGCGTGACCGGCTTCTTCGGCATCCAGGCGCTGCATGCGATTTCGACGGCACTGGTGCTGATCAGCCTGCAGAAGATGATCGGCGAAACGGTGTCGGAGGAGCGGACGGGCGCGGCGCAAGGCATCGCCTTCTTCGCCAACGGGTTTTCCATGGCCGCCGTCACGCTGGCTTCGGGGCCGCTCTATCAGCGTTTCGGCGTCGAGGGTTTCTTCGCCATGGTGCCGGTGGCGTTGCTCGGCCTTGCCTTGATCGTGCTCGCCGCGCGTTCAGCCCCACAGCGCCGCTTGAGGCGGTGAAACCAGCGATCCCTGGTAATGCAGGCCGGGGTCGCGGTCGCGGGCAAGTAGCAAGGGGCCATCGAGGTCGACATAGTCGGCGCCCTGCGCCAAAAGCACGGCCGGTGCCATGGCAAGCGACGTGCCGACCATGCAGCCAACCATGATGGACAGGCCACATTGGCGGGCCTTGTCGCGCAGCAGCAGCGCTTCGGTCAGCCCGCCGGCCTTGTCCAGCTTGATGTTGACGGCATCGTAGAGACCGACCAGCGTCTCGATGTCGTTGGTAGCGTGCACGCTTTCGTCGGCGCAGATCGGGACCGGCCTTGCAATGTGGCGCAGCTTGCCGTCGCGGCCGGCCGGCAAGGGCTGTTCGATCAGTGTCACGCCAAGTGCTGCGGCGGCCGCGATGTTTTCGGCGACGTTGTCGTCGGTCCAGCCCTCATTGGCGTCGAGAATAAGCCGGTTGTTCGGTGCCGCATCGCGGACGGCGCGGATACGCGCGGCATCGTTCTCGCCGCCGAGCTTGACCTTGAGCAGCGGCCGTCCCGCATTGGCGCGCGCCTGGGCAGCCATTGCCTCCGGTTCGGCCAGCGACAGCGTATAGGCGGTTTCCAGTGGCCCGGGCGCGATGCCCAGCAGGGCTGCGACCGAGGTTGTTGCGGTTTTGGCTTCGAGGTCCCAGAGCGCGCAGTCGATCGCGTTGCGCGCCGCGCCCGCCGGCATCGCCGCCTGCAATTCCGCGCGACCCATGCCGGCCTCAAGTGCTGCCCGCATCGCCTCGATCTGCGCCAGCACGCTGTCCATCGTCTCGCCATAGCGTTTGTAGGGGACGCATTCGCCGCGTCCCGCATGGCTGCCGTCGCCGATCGTGCAGGTTATGACTTCCGCCTCGGTCTTGGAGCCGCGGGCGATGGTGAAGACGCCGGCTATCGGAAAACGTTCGGCTTCGACCGAAATGACACGCGCCATGTTTTTCTGCTCCGGTAATGCTGGCGTAATGCCGCCGACAAATCGACAGGCCTGTCCCGTCGAGCTAAACAGGAGCGCATGTTGACGATCCGCAAACGCGACGCAAGCGACAAGGCCGGCGCCGATGAAAGCCAGCCGCAGATCGCCGTTGCCGAGCGCGACGGCGTGCTGGCCTGCGTCTTTTCCGGCAACTGGACGACGCGGCGGGTCGGCGAGGTCGACGCCGAAATGCGCAAGGTCGAAAAGCGCAACGGCTTCAAGACGCTGGCGCTCGATCTTTCCAAGATCGGGCGCATGGATACCGCCGGCGCCTGGCTGATCCAGCGGCTGGTCAACACCAACGAAGCGCGCGGTGTCGAGATCAGGCTGCAGGGCCAGAGCGAAACCGCCGCCACCTTGCTCAACGCGGTGGGCGAGGCGGTTCGGCGGGCGGGCGAAGCGCAGGCGATGCCACGCCCCAACATCATCATCCGCGCGCTCGAGCTGATCGGCATGCGTGTCTATGAGATGCGCGACGATTTCCTTGCCGGCATGAACATTCTGGGCGCTACCATTCGCGGCGCGCAGATGAAGCTTGGACGCGGCCACGCCGTCAACCCGGCGGCGATCTTCAACCAGCTCGACCGCATGGGCGTCGGTGCCGTTCCGGTGGTGCTGTTGATGTCCACCATCGTCGGCGCCATCGTCGCCCAGCAGGGCGCTTACCAGTTGCGCTACTTTGGCGCCGACATCTTCGTCGTCGATCTGGTCGGCGTTCTGGTGCTGCGCGAGCTTGGCGTGCTGATGACGGCGATCATGATCGCCGGCCGCTCGGGCAGCGCGATCACCGCCGAGATCGGTTCGATGAAGATGCGCGAGGAAGTGGACGCGCTCAAGGTGATCGGCCTCAATCCCATCGGCGTGCTGGTGTTCCCGCGCCTGGTGGCACTGGTGATCGGACTGCCTTGCCTGACCATCCTGGCCAATTTCGCCGCACTCGGCGGCGGCATCGCCGCTGCCTGGCTCTATTCAGGCATTCCGCCGGCCGCCTTCATCGAGCGGTTGCGGGTTGCCATTGATCTGTCGACCATCTTCGCCGGCCTGATCAAGGCGCCGTTCATGGCCATGATCATCGGTACGATTGCCTCGGTGGAAGGCTTGAAGGTCGGCGGCAGCGCCGAATCGCTTGGCCTGCACGTGACCCAGTCG
This sequence comes from Mesorhizobium sp. 2RAF21, assembly GCF_052115345.1. Classification (NCBI taxonomy): domain Bacteria; kingdom Pseudomonadati; phylum Pseudomonadota; class Alphaproteobacteria; order Hyphomicrobiales; family Phyllobacteriaceae; genus Mesorhizobium; species Mesorhizobium sp. 2RAF21. Next base: position 60,234 of record NZ_JBFRGM010000015.1, read on the forward strand.
GTGGTGAAATCCATCTTCGTGGTCATCATTCTCGATGGCCTTTTCGCCATCTTCTACGCGTCGATCAGTTTCTGAGATGCAGAGCGTCCAGGAACAGGCCCCGCCAGCCGCCGAAGACCGTAACGAGATCGTGCTGTCGGCGCGCGACATCAAGGTGGCGTTCGGCGATCAGGTCGTCCTCGACGGGCTGTCTCTGGATATCCATCGCGGCGAGATCCTCGGCTTCGTCGGCGCCTCGGGCGCCGGCAAGTCGGTGCTTTTGCGCGCGGTTCTCGGACTGGTGCCGAAACAGGGCGGCACCATCAAGCTGTTCGGTACCGATGTCTCCGAGGCAACCGATGCGGAGCGGCTGCGCATCGACATGCGGCTTGGCGTGCTGTTCCAGCAGGGCGCGCTGTTTTCGGCGCTGACTGTAATGGAAAACGTGCAGGTGCCGATGCGCGAATATCTCGACCTGCCCGGCAAGCTGATGGACGAACTGGCTATGCTCAAGGTGGAGCTGGTGGGGCTGCCGCCGGAAGCTGCGCGCAAATACCCCTCCGAGCTTTCGGGCGGCATGATCAAGCGCGCCGCGCTCGCCCGCGCGCTTGCGCTCGATCCGGACATCGTCTTCCTCGACGAGCCGACCTCCGGTCTCGATCCGATCAGCGCGGCCGAGTTCGATGAGCTGGTGGTGAAGCTGCGCGACACGATGGGCCTCACCGTCTACATGGTCACGCACGACCTTGATTCGCTGTTCACCGCTTGCGACCGAATCGCCGTGCTCGGCAAGAAGCGGGTGCTGGTGGAAGGCACTGTCGATGACATGTTGAAGAGCGAGGAACCCTGGGTGAAGGCCTATTTCCGCGGAAAACGGGCGCGGCAGCTTGATCTTGCCACGCGCGCGCAGCCATAAGTGAAGCAATGGAAACCAGAGCCAACTACGTCATCGTCGGCATTTTCACGCTGGTGGCTATTCTGGCGGCCTTCGCTTTTGTCTACTGGACCGCGGCGATCGGCGACCGGGGCGAGACGACGACGTTGCGTGTGCGTATTCCGGGTTCGGCCTCGGGCCTCGGCCGCGGCAGCCAGGTCTTGTTCAACGGCGTGAAGGTCGGCGACGTCCGCCGCGTCTATATCGACGTCGACAACCCGACCATTGCGGTTGCCGACACCGAGATCGACCGCAAGACGCCGATCACGCGTTCGACGCAGGCCGATATCGGCCTCGCCGGCCTGACGGGCCAGGCCAATATCGAATTGACCGGCGCCAATCCGCAGGAACCCAAGCTGCTGGACGAGGCCGAGAAGGACGGGCGCGTGGCGGTGATCATCGCCAAGCCTTCCGCCGTGACCAATCTCCTGCAGACCGCGCAGGACATTTTCGGGCGCGCCGACAAGGTGCTGTCGCAGCTCGAAGGCTTCACGCAGGACGTGCGCGGCCCGCTCACCCAGACCGCGCAGAACGCCCAGAAATTCTCCGATGCGCTGGCCAGGAACTCCGACGGCGTCGACAAGTTCCTCGCTTCCGTCAGCGCGCTGTCGACCGAACTGCAGGGCGTGTCTGGCAAGCTGGACGGCGCGCTGAAGGCAGCCGAGGGCCTGCTCAACGCCGTCGACAAGGACAAGGTTCGCCAGATCGTCGCCAATGTCGACACCATCACGCAGAACCTGAAACAGACCAGCGACCAGTTCGATTCCACCATCGCCGAGGTCAAGCAGGCAGTCGGTTCGGTCAACACATTCGCCCAGAAGACGCAGGTCACGCTGGACAAGGTGAATGGGGTTCTCGACAGCGTCGACCCGGCCGATGTGCGCGCAGCGCTCGCCAACATCAAGGAAGCCAGCGCCAATGCCGACAAGGCCTCCGCCGACATCGCCAAGGTGACGGAGAAGTTCAGCGAGCGGGCCGGCGATATCGACCAGACCATCAAGGACGCCCAACAGCTCGCCGCGCGCCTCAACAACGCCTCCGTGCGCGTCGACGGCATCCTGGCCAAGGTGGACGGAATGCTGGGGTCCGGCGACACCAAGGGGCTGGTGGCGCAGGCCACCGACACGCTGAAGTCGTTCAAGCAGGTGGCCGATACGCTCAACCAGCATATCGGCACCATCGCCGACAATCTGCAGCGTTTCTCCGGCCAGGGCCTGCAGAATGTCGAAGCGCTCGTGCAGGACAGCCGCCGTTCGATCAATCGCATCGAGTCGGCCGTTTCCGACATCCAGCGCAATCCACAGCGCATCCTGTCGGGAGGCGATGGCGAGGTGCGCCAGTATGATGGGCGGACGCGGCGTTGACGGCGTCGCACGGTCAAGTCGATAAACAGCGTTCGGAAGGGGACCGGACGGATTCGGTCAGTGGGGACGTCGCGTGAGATCGATTGGAGCGTATGCGGGCGCGTTGCTGCTCGCGCTTGGCCTGACAGGGTGCGCGGCGCTGCCGGGCGGCGGCCCGGCGCCGCTCGACACGTTTGACCTGACGACGCCGACAGTGTCGGCCGCCGGCCGCGGCCGTGGCCAGATCCTGATCACCCAGCCGGCGGCGCTGAAGGCGCTGGACAGCCAGAACATTGTCATCAAGACCGGCGATCGCTCGATCCAGTATCTCAAGGGCGCGCAATGGGCCGACCGGCTGCCGGTGATCGTGCAGGCGCGTCTCGCGGAGGCTTTCCAGCGCACCGGCCGCTTTGCCGGCGTCGGCAAGCCGGGCGAGGGGCTGGCGATCGACTATCAGATCATCACCGAAATCCGCGCCTTCGAAGTGCGCGCCGAAAAGGGCGAACAGGCGCATGTCGAACTGTTCGTGCGCATCTTGAACGACCGCAACGGCGAAGTGCGCGCATCCCGCGCCTTCAGCGCCAGCGCGCCGGTATCCGGCGGCGGCAACAAGGCTTATGTCGCAGCCCTCGACCGTGCCTTCGGCGAGGCCGCGCAGCAGATCGTGCGCTGGGCGGACACGTCTATCTGATCAGCCCCGGGGTGCCCGGCACACCACGCCGGGTTCAGCGCAGTCGGATCAGGCCGGCGTCCGTCGGCGTAAAACCGCAAGCGTTGAAGTAAAAATCCTTGAGATGTGGGTCGAAATCGACGTGCAGCCATTCGCACGCCGACTGGCGCGTCTGCTGTGCCGCTTCCCTGACCAGCCTTGTCGCAAGGCCGTGGCGCCGCAATGCGCCAGTCACCATCGTGTCGAGCAGGAATGCGTGGACACCGCCATCCCAGGCGACGTTGACGAAGCCGGTGAGCAACCCATTGTGGCGCATGCACACCCAACCCAGGCTGTGGCGGTTGACCTGACCCCACCAGTCGTCATCGAGAAGGCGATGCTCGAAGCATTCGGCGTGCAATGCGTTGAGTTCGGCATTGGTGAAGGCGCCGCGCCATTCCAGCGTCGGTGTTGTGGCTTCGGTCACGTCAGCGATTGGAATGCCCTCCGTCGGAAGCGGGCGCGCTCGACCACTCGCGGCGTCCCGGCCGCCCGTAAATGAAAAGAGGCGGCGTTGCCGCCGCCTCTCGGTTTTTCAGCCAAGGCCTCTTTAGCGCAAACGGCCGCTCGCATGGGCCAGCATGGTGTAGACCTTGCCGGTGTCCGAGGTGAGATAGGTCTGCGAGATCATGTTGTCGCGGTCGTTGCGCGAAACATCCTTCAGCAACTTCTCGAAGTCGTCGCAATAGCGGTCGACAGCGGCGCGGAACTCGGCCTCCGACTGATATTTGCGGCGGATCTCGTCGAAAGTCTGCTGGCCTTTCAGCGTGTAGAGGCGACGGGTGAAGACGTCGCGCTCGCCGCGCCTGTAGCGGTTCCACAGTTCGATCGAAGCGTCGTGGTCGATGGCCCGGGCGATGTCGACGGACAGCGAGTTGAGCGATTCCACGACATGCAGCGGCGAGCGCTGCACTGGCGTGGCGCGCGGCTGCACCGGCGCCGGTCGGGCGCCATCGTCTTCCGAAGCGCCGGTCAACAGGTCGCGCACCCAGCCGCCCTGCTGCGGCGCGCGGGCATCGCCGCGCGGACGCAGCGCCGTTTCGCCGGGCTCCAGCGGGCCACGCAGGCCGGTCGAGGCGAGCGGCGGTTGCGGGGCGCGCTGTTCAGGCTGTGCCGGGCGGCGCAGCGGCGGTTCCGCCGGACGCGGAGCAGGGGTCGGCCGCAGGTTGCGCGGCTCCGAGACGTCGACGGTGCGGCCGGACTTGGCCACGATCTCCGACAGTTCCTTCAGCGCGCTGATCTGCTCGGAAACGGCGCGGCGGATGGCCGTGGTCGATTCCTTGGCTTCTTCCGGCATCTCGATGACGCCCTTGCGCAGCTCGGCGCGGGTCAGGTCCAGCTCGCTCTTGATGGAGCCAGCGGTGCGGCGCATCTCGTCGGTCGCGTCGGCGAAACGCTTGGTGGCGGCTTCGACCACTTCCGAGATGGCGACGCGGATCTTGTCGGCCGATTCCAGCGTCTTGCCTTCGGCATTCTGCAGGGTCTGGCCGACCAGCGTCTCGAATGAGCGCATGACCCGTTCGAGGTCTTCCGACTTCTTGACCAGGCCGACGGCGAGATCGTCGAGCGAGGACTGGCGCTCCAGCGTGTGCTCGAGATTGCTCTGCGCCGAACCCAGCAGGTCCGAGGCACTGGCAAGCAGCCGGCTGTGCTCGTCGAAGCGCGTGGCGATGGAGGCCACCTCACGCAGCGTCGACGAAGACAGTTCAGTGAGCCTGGTGGTGTTGGAATCGACCAGGCGCGCCGACGAGGCGAAGGTTTGCGCTGCCTTCTCCGTGGTCACCGCGAAGCTCTGCGTCGAGCCTGCGAGGCGGGACTCGACTTCGCCGAGGTTTTCCGAAGCCTTGGCGATTAGCTTGTTGAGCTGGGCGGACGAGGCCGTCATGCGGTCGATGAGGTCGGCGACATTGCCGGCCAGCGACGAGCGGGCGCCGTCGACAGCGGCAAGCGTTTCGGCTGTGCGGCTGGCAATGGCATCGGCCAGCGTCGCGTTCTCGCGATGCAGTGCGGCGGTGGCACGTTCGGTTGCCTCCTCCATGCTGCGCTGCAGTTCGACACCGCCCTGCGAGAACTTGTCGACCAGCGGGCGTGCCGTCTCGTCCAGGATCTTGGAGAGTTCGGCCGAACGGCTCGCCAGCATGGCGTTGAGTTCGCGGGTGTTGGCGCCGATGGTCTTGGCCGCTTCGTTGGTGCTCTGGCCGATATGCTGGCCGACGGCGGCGAAGGTTTCGGCGATGACGTTGGCGCGCGAAGCGAGCTGACCCTCGGCCTGCGTGATCTGCTGGTCGAGCTTCTGGCCCATCGCGTCGGCCGAGTTTGCGAAGCGGCTTTCGGCGCTGGCGATATGGCCTTCGACGCGAGCGGCCGCGGCGGCGGCACTTGAGGCCAGCCGCTGGTCGGCGCTGTTCAGCGCGCGCTCGATCTCGCCGGCATGGCCGGCCAGTTCCTCGCCGGTCATGCGGGCGCGGTCGGCAACGCGCCGTTCCGTCTCCGCGAAGGCGCCGACGATCTGGTCGGCGTGGCCGCCGATCGAGGACGAGGTCTCGGCGATCCGGCTCACCATGCGGCTGTCGGCGTCGTCAAAGATGCGGCCGATCTCGGAAGCACGGGCCGACAGGGCGTCGGAACCATGCGCGATGCGCGCGGTAAGCTGCTCCTCGAGGGTTTCGAAGATGCGGCTGAGGTCCGAGGCACGGGTCGCCAGCGCATCGGCGGATTCGGCGATGCGGACGCCCATGCGCTCATCGGCGGTCTCGAAGTTGCGCAGGATGTCGCCGGCGCGGGCGGCAAGTGTCTGCGCCGTCTCGACGGCACGCGCCACCAGCCGCTGGTCGGCGGTCTCGAAGGTCTGAGCAATGTCTTCCGCGCGCGCCATCAGCGCGGCCGAGGTCTGCTCGGCACGCTCTGCGATCTTGCGATCGGCGTCGGTGAAGGCAATGCCTGCTTGCTCATGCAGCGAGTTGGTGACTTCCAGCACCTTCTCGCGCAACTGGCCGGCAACGAACAGCGCGCTCTTTTCCAGCGCGCCGCGGATGTTGTCGACACCAACGTTGAGCGCGCGCTCCATGGTGGTGGAACGCTCCTCGATGACGCCGGTCTGGCGGGCGAACGCCTGCTCGACCTTCTCGATGTCGGCGGCGATGGCATCCGAAATGCTCGACGACGAGGTCGCGATCTGGTCGATGTGGCCGGCCAGCGCGCGGTCGATGTCGCGGCGGGCATCGACCAGCTTGGCGAGGTCGCTCTCCAGTGCCTGGGTGAGGGCTGAACGGTCGGCGGCCAGCCGGTCGCTGTGACCTGCGATCAGGCCATGCACGGAATGCATATTGCCTTCCAGTGCCTGCGCGAAGTCGTTGCGGTTGTCGGTCAGGCGCTGTGCGTGGCCCGCCATGGCGCCATCGATGCTGGCAAGATCGCTCTCCAGGGCACGCGTCAACAGATCGCGGCCTTCGGCCAGCTTGCCGACATGGTCGGCGATGACGGCATCGATGCCACCGCGGCTGTCATTGATCTTGGCAAGATCGGCATCCAGCGCGCGGCGCAGTATGTCGCGGCCCTCGGCCAGCTTCTCGACCTGACCGGCGACCAGCCCGTCGATGGAGGCGCGGCTTTCGGCCAGCTTGGCAAGATCGTCCTCCAAAGCGCGGGTGAGCAGCGAGCGGTCGGCGGCGAGGCGTTCGCTGTGGCCGCTGACGATCGCGTTGACACGCTGCAGCTCGTTGTCCAGCGCCTGCTGGAACTCGGCGCGAGCCTCGACCAGCTGCTGCGACTGGCCGGCCATGACCCCACCAATGGAGGAGAGGTCGGCCTCCAGCGCGCGCTTGAGCACGTCGCGGCCTTCGGACAGCTTCTCCACCTGCGCGGCCACCAGGCCGTCGATGGAAGCGCGGCTCTCGGCCAGCTTGGCGAGATCGTCTTCCAGCGCCCTGGCGAGCAGGGAACGGTCGGCGACCAAGCGTTCGCTGTGGCCGGCAACCAAGGTGTTGACGTTGAGCAGGTCGGCGTCCAGCGCCTGCGAGAATTGGGCGCGGTTGTCGACCAGACGCTGCGAATGGTCGGCCATGACGCCGGTGATGGTGTTGAGATCGGCTTCGAGGGCACGCTTGAGGATATCGCGGCCTTCCGAAAGCTTCTCGACCTGACCGGCGACAAGGCCGTCGATGGACGAGCGGCTTTCGGCCAACTTGTTGAGGTCGTCCTCCAGCGCGCGGGTCAGCATGCTGCGGCCTTCGGCCAGCCGCCCGACATGGCCGGCGATCGCCTCGTCGATGCCCGAACGGGTATCGCCGATCTTGGCGAGGTCGGCTTCGAGAGCGCGCTTGAGGATGTCGCGGCCTTCGGCCAGCTTCTCCACCTGACCGGCGACGAGACCGTCGATGGACGAGCGGCTCTCGGCCAGCTTGTTGAGATCGTCCTCCAGCGCCCTGGCGAGCAGGGAACGGTCGGCGGCAAGGCGTTCGCCGTGACCGGCGACCAGGTTGTTGACGTTGATAAGGTCGGCGTCCAGCGCGTGCGAGAACTGGGTCCGGTTGTCGACCAGCTTCTGCGAATGGTCGGCCATGACGCCGCTGATCGTGTTGAGATCGGCTTCGAGGGCGCGCTTGAGGATATCGCGGCCTTCCGACAGCTTCTCGACCTGGCCGGCGACGAGGCCGTCGATGGACGAGCGGCTGTCGGCCAGCTTGGCAAGGTCGTCTTCCAAGGCACGGGCCAGTTGCGAACGATCGGCCGCCAGCTGCTCGGCGTGACCGCGCACGAGGGCGCTGACGCTCTGCAGGTCGGCTTCCAGCGCGCGGGCAAAGTCGGCGCGGTCGCCGGTCAGCTTGTTCGACTGATCGGAGATGACAGTGCTGATCGTGTTGAGGTCGGCTTCCAGGGCGCGCTTCAGGATATCGCGGCCCTCGGCCAGCTTTTCGACCTGGCCGGCGACGAGACCGTCGATGGAGGCGCGGCTGTCGGCCAGCTTGGCAAGGTCGGATTCCAGCGTCTGCGACAGCAGGCTGCGCTCATTGGCGAGCTGGCCGGCATGGTCGCCGACGAGGCGGCGGATGCTGGACAGGTCGGCGTCGAGGGCGCGGCCGAGCTGGTCGCGGTCGTCGGCGAGCTGCACCGAATGGTTTTCCATCAGTGCCTTGATGCTGTCGACGTCGGCTTCGAGCGCACGGGCCAGAACGGCGCGACCCTCGGCGATCTTGGCAACCTGGCCGGCGACCAAATTATCAATATCCGAACGGCTTTCGCTCAGTTTGTTCATGTCGGCTTCGAGCGCGCGGGCCAGAATGCCGCGACCCTCGGCCAGCTTGCCGACATGGCCGGAGACCATTTCGTCAATGATCGTACGGGCTTGCACGAGTTTGTCGGCGTCCTCGTTCAAGGCGAGCGTCAGCCTTGCACGGCCTTCCTCGAGGCGTTCCAGATGGCTGCCGAGCGAGGCGTCGATGGCCGCGCGGGACTCGTTGACCTTGCGCAGGTCCTCTTCCAGCGCGCGGCTGATGAGGTTGCGGCCCTCGGCCAGCATGTGCACCTGCGAGGTGACCGCGTCGTCGATGGCGGCGCGACCCTCGGAGAACTTCTCCAGGTCGGCCTGCATGGCCTGCGCCATGCGCTCGCGGCTTTCCTCCAGCTTGCGGCTGTGGTTCTCGACGGCATCCTCGATGCCGGCGCGGGCGTCGGTCAGGCGGGCAATGTCGGCGTCGAAGGAACGCGACACGGTGTGGCGCGCCGCTTCCATGCGGCCGGCGAAGTCGCCGGCGCGGGCTTCCAGCATGGTCGAGGTGGAGGAGACGATGTCGGCCATGTCGGCGCCGATCTGCGCCTTGCCCTGGTCGATGATGGCGGCCAGCGTGTCCTTGCCGTCGTTGAAGGCGTTGGCGATGTCGCGGGCGCGGTCGACCAGCGTTTCGTTGATCTGGCGGGCGCGGGCCTCCAGCGCGGCATTGAGCTTCTGCGTGCCGGTGTCGAGCGCCTCGGCGCGGGTCTGGAACTCACTGATCAGTGCCTGACCGCGTTCGGCCAGGGTGCGTTCGATGCCGGTAAGGCTTGCCTCGAATTCCGAGCTCAGCGTGCGCGCGGCACCGCCGAGCAGCGAAACCATGCCCTGGGTGCGGTCGTCGAGCAGTTCGGTCAGCGAGCGGGTGAGGCCGTCGGTGCTGTCGGTCAGCTTGGCGATGCGGGTGTCGAGCAGGCTGGCGAAGGCTTCGCCGGACGTGGAGAGACGGTCGGTGATCGTATCCAGACGGCCCTCGACGGAATCGAAGATCGACATCGAGCTTTCGTTGATGCGGTCGATCAGCTGGTCGCCCGACGAAGTGATCGTCATAGACAGCTTGGACGAGGCGCCAAGGATGTTCTCGCGAATGATATCGCTTGCCGAATTGATTTCGTCGCGCAGCGTCTCATGGGCGCCGGAGATCGAGGCGCGCACGCGCTCGGCGTGGCCGATGACGGCCTCGCGCTCGCTGCCGAGGCCGTCGACGAGCGAACGGATACGGCTTTCATTGTCGGAGTAGGAGCGTTCGAGCTGGCTGACCTCGCTGTGGACGAGCGTTTCGAGCTCGACGGCACGCGCCAGCGTGCGCTCGATGCCTTCGCCCATCGCGGCAACCTCGCGGCGCACCGCCTGGCCGATCATCATCACGCGGTCCTGCGCGATATTCTCCGGCTCGGTGAGGCGGAAGGCAACTTCGGTCATCGATTGGGCGGCAATGCGCATGTCCTGCGCGCGGCGGATCATCGCCGCGAAGGCCCAGAACAGGATGACCGGCACGATGGCGGCGACCGCAATACCCATCAGCTCGGGGCGCTGCAGGATCTGCGCGATCGAGCGGATGTTCCAGATATCGGAGCCGAACAGCAGATTGGCGAGCGCCGCGGCGCCCGCGATCCAGGCGATCGAAACGAAAGCCACCACCCAATAGATGGTGTTGGAGGCACGGCGGTTCAGGCCGTGCAGCAGGGAGCGATAATCTTTCTGGCGATCGTCATTGGCGGGCGAAAAACCAGCGGGCTGGCCGTTGCCGCGCGGCTCGATGGGGCGAAGCTCGGCCGGCTTCGGCTCGGTCGCGGCGGCCCTGGGTGCCGGATTGGCGGCTGCGGGAGGGGTAGCCCGTTCCGCGCGCCCGGCGCGTGCCAGCTCGTCGGCGGCCTGCGAAATCTGGGCTTCCAGATCCTCCATCGAGGCGGCGATATCGAGATCTCCCGGCCCTCCGGAAAGGTCGAGATCGAGAGCCTTTTCGAGCTCCTTGGCAACCTCGGAATCGAGATTCTTCGTGGTGGTGGTTTTCTTCGCCATGCCTACGCTACCCTGTACTAGCTGCTGCGGAAGCTATTGTTGTCGTCTTTTATCGCCCCGCGCCTGAGGCCTGATTATGGACCCTCGTATCGTAATGACACAGGGGGGTAAAGAAAACATGCATTCGGCGGCATACGTAAAACTTTAAATATAAGGTTAACGCAAGCGTGACCGGAGCGCGCGCCGCCAAACTTTTTTCACAAGGCCTTGTTAACCGCGCATCCATCGGAATTCGTTAGTGTGCAGGGCCCGGAACGGCTGCTGCAATGGAGTTTGAGTGCGATGCGTAGCGTAAACAGCGTGGCCTTTTCGATGCCGGGCGGCGATGCCTCCGGCCCGGCGCGCAGCCGTCCGGTCGATCTGGAGCACCTCTCCAGGCAGACGATGGACGACCGCGATCTCGAGCGCGAAGTGCTGGCGCTGTTCGTGCAACAGGCGCTTTCGGTGCGTGATGAACTGCCCGCGGCAGACAAGAGCAGGCGTCTCCTTTTGGCACACGGCCTCAAGGGTTCGGCGCGTGGGGTGGGCGCCTTCACGATCGCCGACTGGGCCAGCGAATTCGAACGCCGCCCCGAAGACGAGCGTCTGGCGGGCCGATTGGCAAAGCTGATCCAGGACGTGCGCGACTTCATTGCAGCCGTCAATCGCTAGCGCTGCGAGCGGCCTGGTTTGTGGATGCCCGATCGGTTCGGGCTGGCCGAAGCCCTGCTTTTCAAAAAACGTCACCTTGGGACGGTTTCGCGCGGCAGTTGACTTGTGCCGCCGAGTGATTATCTCGGCTGTGACTTCTCAGGTGATCGAATGACAAAATTGACCTACATCGCCCATGACGGCACCCGTTTCGACGTGGAGGCCGAAAACGGCTCGACCGTCATGGAGAATGCCATCCGCAATTCGGTGCCGGGCATCGAAGCCGAATGCGGCGGCGCCTGCGCCTGCGCGACCTGCCATGTCTATGTCGACGAGGCATGGACCGGCGCGGTCGGCGAACCCGAGGCGATGGAAGAGGACATGCTCGACTTCGCCTACGAGGTGCAGCCGAATTCTCGCCTGTCCTGCCAGATCAAGGTGCGCGACGAACTGGACGGCCTGGTCGTGCGCGTTCCCGAGCGCCAGGGCTGATCCCCCGGTCCAGCTTGCGCCCATAACCTTCTGCTTCCGGGCCGTTATTCGGCAAGCACCGGCGTGTCGGTTTCGACGCGCCCGCGCAGCGGCTTTTCCGGCATCAGGCTGAGTGCGACCAGCGTGGCGACAAGCAGGCCGAAGCTGACCGCGAACACCGCCGCGAACGGCGTCGCCGAGGCGATTTGCACCTTTGTGGCGCTGCCTTCGCCGATCAGCGGCAGGCCATAGCCGGCAGCGACGGCACCGAGCAGGGCAACGCCCAGCGCACCACCCAGCGAGCGCATGAAGGTGAGCACGCCGGTGGCGACACCCAGATAGACGTGCTCGACGGCATTCTGCACCGAAATGGTGGCGACCGGGAACGTGGTGCCCGTGCCGATGCCGACGCAGGTGGTGAGGATGATTACCGAAGCGAGCGAGGCGTTGCCGGCGACATAAGCGAGCAGCGCCACGCAGACGGCGCCGAAGCCGACGCCGGCGAGCGCCAGCCGCTTATAATGGACGAAGCGCGGTATCAGCTTGCCGCTGGTGGCGGCGCCGGCGACGGTGCCGAGCAGCAGGCCGAGCATGGCGATGCCCGAGGCCGAGGCGGTGAGGCCAAGATAGGTCTGCAGATAGACCGGCAGATAGACCGAAAGGCCGATGCTGGCCGCCTGCAACATGAAAAGCGACAGCGCACCGGCAAGCACGATGGCGTTGCGCAGCACGTTGAGCGAGATCAGCGGCTCGGCCGCCTTGGCCAGCCGCAGCGCGAAGACCGCCCAGAACAAGGTGGAGGCAGCGGCGAGGCCGAGGATTTCCGGCGAGCCCCAGGCATAGGTGCCGCCGCCCCAGTTCAGCGCCAGAAGCAGCAGCGAGGTGGCGGTAACCAGGAGTGCAGCGCCTGCCCAGTCGATGCTGTGGCGGTGGGCCGCGATCGGCAGCTTCTTCAGCGGCTTGTTGATGATGGCCATGGCCAGCAGGCCTAGCGGCAGGTTGACCCAGAAGATCAGCGACCAATGCAGATGTTCGGCGAAAGTGCCGCCGAGCAGGGGGCCAGCGATGCTGGCAACCGCCCAGGTGCCGGAAATCCACGCCGCATAACGGGCGCGCTCCTTCGGCGGCACCAGATCGCCGATGACGATCTGCGCCAGCGCGAACAGGCCGCCGCCGCCGACCCCCTGGATGGCGCGGCCGAGGATCAGCATCAGCATGTTGGGGGCCAGCGCCGCGACCAGCGAGCCGGCCAGGAAGATGAGGATTGCCGCATAAAGCGTCGGCCGGCGGCCATGGACGTCGGAAATCTTGCCGTAGAGCGGCGCCATCGCCGTGGCGGTCAAAAGGTAGGCGGTGACGATCCAGGGCAGGTACTGGGCATGGCCGAGCGCCGCGGCGATGGTCGGCATGGCCGGCGCGACGATGGTCTGGTCGAGGGCGGCCAGCAGCATCGACAAAAGCACGCCGGCGATGATGGTGTTCTTCTCGGCCTCCGAAAGTGGCGCGGCGGCTTGTGCCGTGGCGGGCTTGGAAACGGTCTGGTCCATGAATTCCATCACCTGTCTTGCCGCACACCTGCCTGAGCCGGTTTCAACCGGCTAGGATTGTGGTGTGGCGGCGCTGTTCGTCCGTCGGGGCGGACTGCCGCGCCGGTCGAACCTATGTCGTTCGAAGTTCGTCGGTTTCGACAGGCGATCGAAATTTGTTACCGCCGGCGGCACGCATCAGCGCATTTCGCCATTGTTGAACTTCGTTCACCTTTCGCCGCCGGCCTCAAGGACCAGCGAGCCGCTTCAATCGATCCTGATCGACGAAACCGCCAATCAAATCTTGGCGATCACACTCAGCCGGGGATCCGGCCGGCCTCGATCTGCTCGATGCGATAGCGCATCAGCCGGATGATGCGGCTTTCGAAATTGATCATTTCGACACGGTCGAATTCGACCTGTGCCCGGTCATGCTGGCCAAGCACCTGCGCGGTGACTTCCCTGGCCTTGGCGGCGGCCACCTTGCAATTGGGTTCCTTGCGGGTTTCCAGCAGCGCCGTTTCGAGGCGGCGGCCGTAGTCCTTGGCGATCTCGACGTGGCGGTCTTCGTGGCGCTTGATGTCGGCGGCCAGCGTGTTCCAGAACAGCCGCACGTCGGGCGCCACTTTGCCGCGCGGACGCCATTTGGGCAGGATGACCTCGGTCTTGACCGTCACCGCCGCGGAGACGATGCGGCAGGAATCCGGAGCCTCGGCGTAGCCGATGCGGCTGGTGAAGGCCATGCGCGTGGCGCCGGGATGGCGCATGCCGGTCGATTTCACCGACGGGCCGCGTTTCGACAGCTCGGCCTGAATCTGGTCGAGCGTGCGCCCGCCGATCGAGAAATAGCTGTAGGTTTTGACGAGATTGGCTGCGTCGGCCGCCGAAGCGGCGAAAAGGACGAACAGCGCGGTCATCAGGGTACGATTCATTTTATTGCCTCTTGCCCCACCTTGCGTTACGGCCCTTGCCGGCGCAACGAAGATCCGTGACGCCAGCGCAGCTTGGCGGGCAAAAATGAACAGACGGTGGCAATTGGCGCACGGACGCCATCTCGACCTGGGCGAGAAAGCCGTCGTCATGGGCATTCTCAACGTTACGCCGAATTCTTTTTCCGATGGCGGCTTGTTCGATGCGCCCGATCGCGCGCTGGAACAAGCGCTGCGCATGGTCGCTGAAGGTGCGGCCATCATCGACGTTGGCGGGGAATCGACACGGCCAGGTGCCGCCCCGGTCACCGCCGACGAGGAACAGCAGCGGGTGCTGCCGATCATCGAGATGTTGGCAAAACGCGGCGGGGTGCTGATTTCCATCGATACCTATCGCGCCGAGACGGCGCGGCTGGCGCTGGCAGCCGGCGCCCATATCGTCAACGACGTGTGGGGCCTGCAGCGCGAGCCGGAGATTGCCGAGGTGGCGGCGCGGGCAGGGGCCGGCGTGGTTATCATGCACACCGGACGCGACCGCGAAAAGCTCGCCGACGTCATCGCCGACCAGCGCCTTTTCCTTGAAAAATCGCTGGAAATCGCCCGTCGGGCCGGCATCGGCGACAACCATATCGTGCTCGACCCCGGCTTCGGCTTCAACAAGGAGACGGCCGGGGAAAATCTCGAGTTGATGGCGCGCTTCGGCGAACTGCACGCGCTCGGCTTTCCATTGCTGGCCGGAACCTCGCGCAAGCGCTTCATCGGCACCGTCACCGGCCGCGAAGCGGCCGAGCGCGCGGCTGGCACCGCCGCCACCAGCGTCATTCTGAGACTTAAGGGCGCCGACCTGTTTCGCGTCCACGATGTCGCAATCAACGTGGACGCGCTTGCCATGACGGATGCTATGTTGGCGCACGATCCCATCCGGCAGGAACCCTGATAATGTACGTCATTCGTATGAAGAACTGCGCCTTCTTCGCCAGGCACGGCGTGCATGACGAGGAAGAGCGGCTGGGACAGCGCTTTTATGTCGACGCGGTGCTGACCGTCGATCCCGCCAAGGGGCTGGACGAGGACGCCATCGACAGCACGGTCGATTATGGCGTTGCCTTCACCGTGATCGAGAAGATCATCACCGGCGAGCGGCGCTTCCTCATCGAGGCACTGGCGCTCGATGTCGCCAAGGCGCTGACCGCGCGTTTCCCGCAGATCCGCGAAGCCGAGATCACCGTGCGCAAGCCCAATGCGCCGGTGCCCGGCGTGCTCGATACCGTCGAGGTCACCGTTGTCTGGCCCCAATAGCCGCGTTTTCCTCAGCCTGGGCGGCAATCTGGGCGACCCGGTGCAGTCGATGGCGGCGGCATTGCACCTGCTCGACGAGGATGCCGAAACCCGGGTCGTCACGGTCTCCTCGCTCTATCGCACGCCACCCTGGGGCAAGACCGACCAACCTGATTTCCTCAACATCGCGGCCGAGCTTTCGACCGCGCTGTCGCCGCATGTGCTGCTGGAATTCTGCCTCGATATCGAGCGCCGGCTGAAGCGGGTGCGCGAGGAGCGCTGGGGACCGCGTCTGATCGACATCGACATCCTCGTCTTCGGCACCCGCGCCATCCACGAAACCGAGCTTGCCGTGCCGCATCCGCGCATGCTGGAACGCGCTTTCGTCATGGTGCCGCTGGCCGAAATCGCGCCGGACCTGGTGCTGGCCGACAAGACGGTGACGGAACGCCTGGCCGGCATGGACGTGTCGGGCATCGAACGGTTGCCTTCGGGCCGCGATTGGTGGCAGGCTTGACCCCTGCCGCTACCTGCGGCTGTAAGAGGGGCAAGGCTGACGATGACGGAAACGAGGGCTGAGGCCGACGCTGGCTTCGGTGCGCGGCGCAATCTGGAACGCAAGCGAATCGCCGGCGCCGAGACGCGGGTGGAGTTCGTCGAATTGTTCTTCGACCTCGTCTTCGTCTTTGCCGTCACCCAGATATCGCCATGCGCCGAAGGCCATTGAGCCTGAGCTGTCAGCCGGAAAAGCCGCCGTCCTCGAGATAAGCCTTTTCCTGAGGCGTGGTCTCGCGCCCAAGCATGGGGTTGCGATGCGGAAAGCGTCCGAAACGCTCGACGATGTCGCGGTGCTCGACGGCGTATTTGATGTATTCCTCGGCGTTGGCTTGCGTCAGTTCGACGGAGCGGTGCTGGTCGGCCAGGTCCTCGGAGTGTTCGAACGGCAGGTAGAAGAAGACGCGCAGGTCATTGTCGACCGTTAGGTCGTGTCCGACCGCGATCGCCCTCGACGCGAAATGGCGGGCAAGCGCGTCGGTGGCATACATGTGGCCGGTGCCGCGAAAACAATTGCGCGGGAACTGGTCGAGCAGGATCATCAGCGCCAGCGCGCTTTCGGTTTGGTCGATCCAGTCATCCAGTTCGCGCCTGGCCGCCGCGTAGTGGAGATCGAGGAACCGGTTCCTGAAATCGGTATCGAAAGCCTCGTCCTTGGTGAACCAGGCGTCCGGGCCTGCCTTGCGCCAGAACGCCGTTACCGCGAGCGCGTGTTCGTCCAGCTTCTTCATGATGTTCCCCCCGAATGTTGACGTGGATTGTTCAGGATTGCGCCGCGGATGCCGCGTCCTTCAGCACCGTCGCGGTTTCTTCGCTGAGTGGCTGCGCCGGGCGGCGTGGCGTCGTCACCGGCGCGGGCACCGGTGTTGCGATGTTGCCCTTCAGGAAGTTGCGGCCATCGCGGATGTCGCCGGCCAGCTGCAGGTCGAGCCGGGCGGCATCGCGCCGGCGCACATCCTCGATCAGTTCAGCGACCTCGTCCGGGTCGACGCCGAGCGCTTCCAGCGTCGAACCGCCGAAGACGAGGGCCGATTCGAAGGTTTCGCGCAGCTGGTAATCGACGCCGGCGCGGATCAGCTGCAGCGTCGTGCCGCGATCGAAGGCGCGGGCGAACAGCGTCACCAGCGGGAATTCGGCCTTGACCAGTTCGGCGATGCGCACGGCGATCTCCGGCTTGTCGACGCAGATCAGCACGGCGCGCGCGCGTCCGGCGCCGGCGGCATGCAGGATGTCCAGCCTGGCGCCGTCGCCGTAGTAGACCTTGAAGCCGAAATTGGCGGCCGCCTGGATCATCTCGACATCGTTGTCGATGATCGAAACGTCGACGCCGCGCAGGATCAGCGGCTGGCTGGCGATCTGGCCGAAGCGGCCAAAACCGATGATCAGCACCGAGCCGGAAAGGCTGTCGGCCACGTCGATGCCGTCAAGCGAAGGCTCGTCGTGCTGCGGGTAGAAGTAACGCAGCGCAATGATCATCAGCGGCGTCAGCGCCATCGAGATGATGATGATGGCGGTCAGCACCGCATTGGCGCGGCCATCGATGATGCCGGCCTGGCTGGCGGCGGCATAGAGCACGAAGGCGAATTCGCCACCCTGCGCCATCACCACCGCCCGCTCCAGCGCCTCGCGGTGCGGCGCCTTCAGCAGCCGGGCAACGACATAGATGCCGGCCGCCTTGGCGACCATATAGGCGACAACATAGACAGCGACGAGCTGCCAGTTCTCGACCACCACGCCGAGGTTGAGCGACATGCCAACGGCAAGGAAGAACAGGCCGAGGAGCACACCGCGGAACGGCTCGATATCGGCCTCGAGCTGATGGCGGAAGGTCGATTCCGACAGAAGCACGCCCGCCAGGAAGGCGCCCATCGCCATCGACAGTCCGCTCATCTGCATGACGAGCGCCGAGCCCAGCACCACCAGCAAAGCCGCGGCCGTCATCACTTCGCGGGCTCTGGCGTCGGCCAGCAGCCTGAAAAACGGATTGAGCAGATAGCGGCCGGCCAGCACCAGGCCGACAATGGCACCGACGCCAATGCCGATCTCGATGAAGCGCTGCTGCAGCGTGGTGCCGGCGCCGCCGGGCGCCAGGAAGGCGACCAGCACCAAAAGCGGTACGATCGCCAGGTCTTCCAGGAGCAGGATCGAGACCATGCGCTGGCCTTTCGGCGTGGCGATCTCGCCTTCTTCTTCCAGCAGTTGCATGACGATGGCGGTCGAGGTCAGTACGAAGCCGGCGCCGGCGACAAAGGCCTGCGCGACCGGAAAGCCGCCGGCCAGTCCGGCCGCCGTCAGCAGAAGCATGCAGAGCCCCACCTGCAGGGCGCCGAGGCCGAAGATGTCGCGGCGCAGGCCCCACAGCCGCGAGGGCTGCATTTCAAGGCCGATGATGAAAAGGAACATGACGACGCCGAGTTCCGCCACATGCAGGATCGCGGCGGGGTCGGAAAAGATGCGCAGGCCGAACGGGCCGATGACGAGGCCGGCAGCGAGATAGCCGAGAATGGAGCCGAGGCCCACCCGCTTGAAGATCGGCACCGCGATGACGCCGGCACCGAGCAGGGCGACGACGTTCACCAAGTCGCTGTTCGAAGCTTCCACAGCCATTGCGTGTTTCAACCTTTCGCCAAGTCGTTCGCGGTAGGGGGCGCCGTTTGTCACGATAAGGGCTTAGGCCGGCAGCGAACAGCCCGAATCAGCATGTTTCGACCTGCGCCGATGGCCGGGCCACGGCCGGTAAATCCAATATTTCCAAGGGCTGTATGTTGGTGAGTTGCAGCGTGACACAATCGCGCGCTATGCACGGTTGCTGGGGCTTGAAACTTACGGCGGTTGGGATCGCCGCCATTTTGGAGAGGTTTTTTGTTATGAAGAAAATTGTGCTGACCGTCATCGGCATGGCGGCGCTCGGTCTTTCGGCGTGCTCGAAGGCGCCCGAATGCAACCAGGAAGCGATCACCAAGAAAACCCAGGAACTGACCACCGCCGTGCAGGAAGCCGTGACCAAGAACCCGGCCAAGGCGACCGAATGGGCCGCCAAGGTTCAGGGAATCGCCACCAAATATGCCGGTTCGACCAACCAGGCCGATGCCTGCAAGGCCTATGACGAGATCATCGCCGAAGTGAAGAAGGGCTGATCGCCCGCGCCGCAAGGCTCATGCCTCGCGGACATCCGGAATGAAAAACGGCGGCCCCTGGCCGCCGTTTGCTTTTGAAGTCCGTGGCTTACCTCAATTGCGGGCGATGGAGCCGACGGCGACATCGTCGACGCGCTTCAGGTTCATGCCGATCACCGGCACCATCTGCTCGTCGACCTTGACCGAAACGGTGACGATCATCGAATTCTGGTCGGGCACGCGCGCTTGCATGACGCCGCGCAACTGATTGCGATTGATGGCGAAAACCACCTTGCGGTCGTCGACGACGTTACCGGAGATGATGTCCATCCCGGTGCCGGACGAGCCGCCCATGAAGGAGCCCTTGTAGCCGTCGCGGCCCTTGCGTTCGACGGTGGCCGCCATCTTCTGCGAGAAGACGCCGACGCGGCAATCGCCGTCCAGCGTCATGCCAACCTTGCCGCTCGGCGTGGAGCCGGTGAAATTGCAGGTGAACTTGGTGCCCTTGTATTTGCCGGCGACGATCTCGCCCGGGCCCACCCATTGTCCTTCGACCGTCTGGAAGAACTGCTTGTCGCGATCGGCGCCGAAGGCCGTCGTTCCTGCCGCTACCGAAACGGCAGCCGCAAGCGCTAGCGGCATGGCGGCAGACGAAATCACGCTTTTCATGAATGACACCCGGCAACGAGAACGCTGTGTTGGAACGTGGGGCAACCATGAAGAAGATTGGTTAATGCTTCGTGACCCGAGCAGCCTTCGGGCGGTTCCGAACCTATGATTTCGCGTCGTTCTTGCCGTCCTTGCCGCTGGCGAAGGAGGTGAGCGCGGCGAGGAAATCGCCCATGCCGGGGCGCCTGACCGCGGTGAAGGGCAGCGGGCGAACCGTTTCCATCGCGGCGATGCCGATTCGCGCCGTCATCATGCCGTTGACCACGCCTTCGCCTAATTTGGCCGACAGTCGCGCCGCCAGGCCATGGCCGACGATCTGCTGGACGAAACTGTCGCCGACGGCGATCGAGCCGGTGACCGCCAGATGCGCCAGCACGCTGCGGGCCAGGCGGAAGAAACCCAGCGTGCCGGGTCGGCCGCCATAGAGTTCCGACAGGCGACGGATCAGCCGGCCGGCCTCGAAGACGACATAGGCAATGTCGACCAAAGCGCGCGGGCTCACCGCCGTCACCAGCGACACGCGCTTGGCGGCGTCGAGGATCAGCGCCTTGGCCTGGCTGTCGAGCGGGGTCAGGATTTCGGTTTCGGCCAGCCTAACCAGATTACCGCCGTCGATGATCTCGCCGCGCAATTCGGCCAGTGCGCGACGCCCGGCGGCGGTCTGCGGGCGCGCGGCGACGAAGGCGGAAAGCTCGTCCACCACGGCACGGGCGGCGTTGGGATCGTCGCGGGCGATCGCGTCGAGCGCCTTCGTCTGCAGCTTCTCGACCTTGGCCAGCCGCGCGATCGCCAGGAATTCGCGACCAAGGATGACGATGAGAGCAAACAAGGCGACCGCCGCGACACCGGTGGCCAGCCAGCCCAGCCAGTCGGCGCGGGTGAACAAGTCGCGGATCAGCCGGTCGGTCCACAGGCCAATGGCCAGCGATATCAGAATGCCGACGGCGCCGAAGAACACATTGGCAAGCAAGGAGCGTTTGCGCGGTGCCGGCGCGGGTGGCGGTTCGGCGGCGGTGAAATCCGGCTCGTCGAAGACATCGATGGCGTCGGGAACGACGACCGCGACGTCGGCCTTCAGCGCGCGCGGCTTGCGCGCCGTCTCGACCGGTCTTGCCGGCTCGTTGGGTTTCGTTGCCGGTTCGGGCTCGATGCGGAACGCCGCCGGCTTGCGGGACGTGGTCATGCCAGACGATCTCCGATCAGGAACTGCAGGGCACGGTCGAGGCGGATATGCGGCAGCGACAGCGTCACGCCTTCGGCGGTGCGTTCGAGCTTGGGCGGGCGGAAGCGCACGAAGCGGACGGCTGGATCGACCTCGTCCAGGTCGGCGGCGCGATGATCCTCGAACACGGCATCAACGCTTTTCGGCAAGTCGCCGGGAAATATGGCTGTTTCGGTGTTTCCATCAAAAGTCTGGTCGCCGATGCGCTCGCCCGCCAGCGGCGTGCCGATGATGACCGGTAGCGTCTCGCCACCCTGCTTGACGGTGCCTTCGCGGGTGGCGCGCACCGCCGCCATGGCCACTACATCGACCGCCGCGCCGGTGAAGCTTGCTTTGGCGATGGCGCGGTCGGCCAGCCGGCGCACGATCGCCTGCAGCCGGTCGTGGCTTTCGTGATGCAGATGGTCGGCCTTGGTGGCGGCGATGAGGATTCGGTCGATGCGGCGCGAGAACCAGTCGGTGAGGAAGGAGCCGCGCCCCGGCCGGAAGCAGGCGAGGATCTCGGTGACGGCGCGTTCGAGGTCGGCCATCGCAGCGGGACCTGCGTTCAGCGCCTGCATGGCGTCGATCAGAACGATCTGGCGGTCGAGCCGGGCGATGTGCTCGCGGAAGAACGGCTTCACCACATGGGTCTTGTAGGCCTCGTAGCGCCGCTCCATCATCGCATGCAGAGAGCCCGGCCGGGCGCGCGTGGCACCAAGCCCCGGCAGTGGCGCGAAAGTCAGCGCCGGCGAACCGTCGAGATCGCCGGGCATCAGGAAACGGCCGGGCGGCAGCGTCGACAGTGCCCTTTCATCCAGCTTGCAGGCTTTCAGATAGGCAGCGAAGCTCTCGGCCAGCCGGCGCGCCGTCAGTTCGTCGGCGTCGGCATCGGCGCTTGCATCGGCCGACAGCGTTCGCCATTCCCGGGCGAGGTCGGCCCGCACCGGCAGGGCGGCCAGTTCGAAGGCCTCGTTGGAGAAATCCGCGTAGGATTTGCCGAGCAATGGCAGATCGAGCAGCCATTCGCCGGGATAGTCGACAATGTCCACTGACAGCTTGCCGGCCGAGAACATGCGGTTCCAGCCGGAAGCTGATTCATATTCGATGGTGAGGCGCAGTTCCGAGATGGCGCGGGTCGAATCCGGCCAGATGCGTTGATCGACGAGTGCCGCGATATGGTCCTCGTACTGGAAGCGGGGCACCGCGTCGTCGGGCTGCTGTTCGAGAAAGGCGCGGGCGATGCGGCCGGACTTTTGCGCCTCGAACAGTGGCAGGCGGCCGCCATGCACCAGATTGTGCACCAGCGCGGAGATAAACACCGTCTTGCCGGCGCGCGACAGGCCGGTGACGCCGAGCCTGAGCGAGGGGGTGAAAAGGCTGGTGGCACGGCCTGCGACCGTGTCCAGCGCAATGCGGGCCTCGTCGGAAAAGGTTGTCAGCGATGACGCCAATCCGGTCCTCTCGCGCTTTGCCGGTCCTGATCTCCCGCAAGCGCGGGCACCCCGATATAGGTCGTTCGCGGCGTCATTAAAATGGCGCGGCGCAAAATGGCGTCGAGGCGATCACACCGTCGCGGGAATGAGGAACGCCTCCAGATAACCTTTCCCGGGAGCGGCATTGGCAAGGCCGTCGTCGAAACGGATGACGGCAAGCCCCGAGGTCGGGAAGCCGTGCTCCAGCGTTTCATGGGCGGACGGATCACCATCGCCCGACACCGCCATGGCCAGGTCCTCCATCATCGGATTGTGGCCGATGACGAGCAGCGAACCATAGCCGCCATTGTCGCGGATGATCTGCAAATAACCGGCGGCGTCCTCGCTGTAGAGCTTGTCGAAATAGAGCACGCGGCCGGTGTCGGTATGGCTGGCGATGCCGCCGAGCGTCTCGCGCGCTCGCAGCGCGCCGGAACACAAAGTGAGGTCGGGAACATAGCCGTTGGCGCGCATGGCGGTACCGATCGCCTCGGCATCGGCAATTCCGGAAGGGTCGAGCGCGCGGTCGAAGTCGCGCGTACCGGGCAGGGCCCATCCAGCCTTGGCATGCCTGAGAAGATAGAGTTTCGCCACCAACACCCCCGTCCTGCCGGCGCCGGTCGCCGGTTCTCCGTTACAGGATTAGCCAGCGGATCGTTTCGGCGCAACGTTGCAGGCATTGGCAAATATGCCACAAGCGGCACGACCTGGGGTTGATCGGGGGCGCGGGCGAACCGCGGCGGGACCTGTATTAACAAATGCGCAACATGTCGACTGTTTGCGCTTGTACAGCCATTGCCTCGCGAATATATAGGCGCCAAATTTAGGGCAGTCGGGTGAGTCGAATGAGCGCAATTATAGCTTCCGATTACATACCCTCCGAAGACGAGCCGTTCATGAACGAACGGCAAAAATCATACTTTCGGCAAAAGCTGATTACCTGGAAGAATGATATTCTGCGCGAGGCGCGCGAAACTCTCGAAATCCTGCAGCAGGAAAATGCAAATCATCCCGATCTGGCCGACCGTGCATCGTCGGAGACAGACCGGGCGATCGAGCTCAGGGCGCGCGACCGTCAGCGCAAACTGATCTCCAAGATCGATTCCGCCCTGCAGCGTATCGACGAGGGTACCTATGGCTATTGCGAGGAGACGGGTGAGCCGATCTCGCTGAAGCGCCTCGACGCACGCCCGATCGCGACTTTGTCGATCGAGGCGCAGGAACGCCACGAGCGCCGCGAAAAGGTCTATCGCGACGATTGAGGCCGGCTTTGGCCGTATGACAGTCTTTGTGAGGATGGCCGGCTTGCCGGCCATTTTCTTTTGCGGTCGCTGTTAAGAGCGCCCTGAAACCTGCTTGTGCGGTTCCGCCCGGCGCGCCCGGGCAGTCATTCGCTTCAGGAACCGCTCTCCCGGGGTGGCGATTTCAGCGCTTGTGGTTGGAAAGCTCGCCCAGCAGCTTGGCCATTTCGTCGTCGAGCGACGGCGAAGCCTTGGCGCCGCTTTTGGCCGGCGGCAGGGCGTCTTCCTCCAGCGACACTTCCAGTTCCTGCATCAGCGCGTCGTCGAGAAGATCGTCGGTGACGGGTGGCGGCGGCGTTCGCAGGGCGGTTTCCGCTCGTACAGGCTCGGCCCGTGGGGCGGGCTGCGCTGCCGGCTGCGGCTGGACACGCGGCGCTGCCGCTGGCGCCACCGGTTCGCGATGCGACACATGGTTCGCCTGCTGGCGTGGCGGCTCCTGCCGCACGGGCTGGGGCGCGGGTGCCGGCTGGGCCGGGCGCTGCTGTTGCCTGGCAGGCGCCGGAGCTGCCGCCTGCGGCTGGCCGTCTCCGGTCAGCACCGGGCGGCGCGAGGGAACCATGCGGATATCGCGCTCGACCACCACGTCGGTCGGTCCGCCGATCAGGATCAGATGTTCGATGTCGTCGCGGCGCACCAGCACCAGGCGGCGGTGGCTGTCCACGGCGGTGGCGTCCATCACCGCCAGGCGGGTCTTGCGGTTGCGGCCGCCGGCCACATAGGTGCCGAAGGTCAGGCTGCGGATCAGCTTGACGATGAGCAGGATGACCACGAGGAACACCAGCGCGGCGAGGGTCCACAGGATGGCGGGCGCGTAATTCGGCCCCGCAATGCTTTCCAGCCAACCCAGCATCGACATCCCCACAACTATCCGGCCCCGTACGTGCGGCGACACTAATTGTGCCGTCCGGCCGTCGCAAGGCGCGTTTCATGCATTGTGAACAGGACGCCACAGAACATCATTCCATACGGCCGTCGATGGTGCTGTTTTTGACTTACATTTGCCAGCGGGGTCTTTTCCGGGCAGGGAGAATATGATTCAACCGGGCGAGTCGGGCGCCGTCGGCTGCAGCGCAGTCTCATCGCAAGTCCATAACAGGCTCTAGAATTGGTGAGCAGGGGGCATATGGCCAAGGAAACGGGCGGCGAGTTCTATCCCATGCCGATCGTCGACCAGGGCACGCGGCCGGGTGCCGTAACCCGGCTGATCGTCTTCATGGTGGTGCTGGCCGGCGCCGCGATCGTCTTCGGCCTTTTCCGCGAGCGTTTCGGCGATCCCTTCCTGCTCGGCATGCTCGGCGTGCTGGCGATGATCGGCGTCGGCTTCCTGTTCGCCACGGCGATCGGCTTCGTCCAGATCGCGCCGCGCTCGACCAGCGACGAACTGTCCAAGGCCTATGTGGATTCCATGTCGCAGGGCCTGCTGGTAACCGACGCCAAGGACCGCGTGGTCTACGCCAACCGTGCCTATGCCGCGATGACCGGCGCAACCGCTGCCGCCGACGTCAAGACGGTGGAGGGGCTGCTTTCCGACATTCCGGAGGCGACCGGCACGATTTACCGGCTGGCGGCTGGTTTGCGCGACGGCCAGGCCGGCGATGGCGAATTCAGGCTCACCCATTCGATCCGGCCGGGCGCCGAACCCGGCGCGCACTGGTACCGCACCAGGGCGCGCACTTTCTCGGTGCCGGGCCTGCGCCAGCCCCTGTCGGCCTGGCAGCTCGCCGACATTTCGGCCGAGCGCGCCGAACAGGAGCGTTTCTTCCTCGACCTGCAGCAAGCGATCGATCATCTCGACCATGCGCCGGCCGGGTTCTTCGCCGCTGACCCGGAAGGTCGCGTCACCTATGTCAACGCGACGCTTGCCGAATGGCTGGGCATCGATCTGACATCCTTCTCGCCGGGTGCCGTGGCGCTTTCCGACATCGTTGCCGGCGACGGCATGGCGCTGATCCGCTCGGTGCGCGCTGATCCAGGCACGACGCGCAATGCCGTCATCGACCTCGATCTCACCACCATGGCCGGCAAGGCGCTGCCGGTGCGTTTCATGCACCGGGTTTCGGCCAGCCGCGAAGGCTTGAGCGGGCCCAGTCGCACCATCGTGTTGAACCGTACGCAAGGCGAGGACGCCTCGGCCGATCTGCGCGCCTCGGAAATCCGCTTCACCCGCTTCTTCAACTCGACGCCGATGGCGATCGCCGGCGTCGATCATGCCGGCCGCATCCTGCGCACCAACGCGCCGTTCCTGTCGCTGTTTTCCCCAGCCGTCGATCGCGACTCGCTCGACCGCAAGGTACGGCTCGACACCGTCATCCACGAGCGCGACCGCCCGGCTTTTGCCGCAGCGCTCGAAAGCGCGCGCCAGCGGCAGGCTGAGATCGCGCCCATCGACACCGTGCTGCCCGACAATGAGGAGCGGCATGTGCGCTTCTACGTCAACGCGGTTGCCGACGGCACCGACGGCGAAGGCGCCGAGGAAGCGGCCATCGTCTATGCGGTGGAGACCACCGAGCAGAAGGCGCTCGAAGGCCAGATGGCGCAGAGCCAGAAGATGCAGGCGGTCGGCCAGCTCGCCGGCGGCATCGCGCACGACTTCAACAACGTGCTCACCGCCATCATCATGGCTTCCGACCTTCTGCTCGCCAATCACCGGCCGTCGGACCCGTCCTTCCCGGACATCATGAACATCAAGCAGAACGCCAACCGTGCCGCCTCCCTGGTGCGCCAGCTGCTGGCTTTCTCGCGCAAGCAGACGCTGCGGCCCGAGGTGCTTAACCTCACCGACGTGCTGGCGGACCTACGCATGCTGCTCGCCCGGCTGGTCGGCAATACCATCAAGCTCAAGGTCGATCATGGCCGCGATCTGTGGCCGGTCAGGGTCGACATCGGCCAGTTCGAGCAGGTGGTGGTCAATCTGGCTGTCAACGCGCGCGACGCGATGCCGTCGGGCGGCGATCTCACCGTGCGCACCAAGAATGTCACCACTGATGAATGCGCCACCTACGGCTATCGCGAATTGCCCGCGGCCGACTACGTCGCGGTCGAGGTCGAGGATACCGGTTCGGGCATTGCGCCGGATGTGCTGAAGAAGATCTTCGAGCCGTTCTTCACCACCAAGGAAGTGGGCAAGGGCACCGGCCTCGGTCTGTCGATGGTCTACGGCATCATCAAGCAGACCGGCGGTTTCATCTTCTGCGATTCGGAAGTCGGCAAGGGCACGACCTTCCGCATCTTCCTGCCGCGCCATGTCGCGGAGGCGCCGAAGCAGCCAGCCGAGGCGAAGTCGCAGATCGCCGGAGAGGCGGTCGGTGGCGAGACCGCTGCCGCAGCACCCGCAAAGACCGCCGATGCCGCCAGGAATGGCGACGCCAAGGACCTGTCCGGCTCTGCCATAGTCCTGCTCGTCGAGGACGAGGACGCGGTGCGCATGGGTGGGGTCAGGGCGCTGAAGTCGCGCGGCTATACCGTGCACGAGGCGACGTCAGGCGTCGAGGCGCTGGAGATTTTCGACGAACTCAAGGGCAAGATCGACATCGTCGTGTCGGACGTGGTGATGCCGGAGATGGACGGGCCGACCCTGCTCGGCGAACTGCGCAAGCGCCAGCCCAACATCAAGTTCGTCTTCGTCTCGGGTTATGCCGAGGACGCTTTCGCCAAGAACCTGCCGGCCGATGCCCAATTCGGCTTCCTGCCGAAGCCGTTCTCGCTCAAGCAATTGGCAACCGTCGTCAAGGACGTGCTGGAAAGCTGAGTTTTCGACCTAGCGCAGCGTGCAGGTCGCGGCGCTCGCCGCGCCGTCGGGCTGGCGCATGATGATGTCGAAGAAGATATTCTTCGGCCCGTCCTCGGTGGCCTGGGTGAGGGAGACCTTGTTGCCGCCAGTCGAGAAGCCGCCGAGCGGCCCAAGCCAGGTGATCTCGCCGTTCTTGTCCATCTCGTAATTGTACCCCTGCATGGCCGGTCCGTAGGTCGGGCCGCTATAGACGCGTCCCTTGATGGTGATGTCACCGAGATAGAGGAAGGCGCCAAGCAGGTAGACCTCGCAGCGATAGCCGCCGTCGGGCAGGGTGCCGTCGGCGATACCGGCGCGTGCACTGCCGGCAACAAGTGCTGCGGCGAGCGAAAGCGGGATCAGGAGGCGGCGCTTCATCGGCTGGATCCGGTTGCGTTGCCAAGCATGCAGCATTTTTTCGACAGAGCCGCAACATTGGAACGGGAAGGCGCTTGCGTAATGTGGAGCGCTGCAATCATATATAGCCGACCTCTAATACGGCTCTTGGCCTTACCGATCCATGTTATGCTTTGCATGGCCTTGGTGAGTCGGCCGTTTTTCCGCGTCACACTTGATTTGGGGGCAGATCGAGGAAGACGTCGCCGGCGCTGGCAAGTTCCACGCAAGCGATGAAGCGTAGGCTTCCTTCCGCGATCTGAGCGTTGCTAAGCGCATCGGGCAAGGGGACGGGCCGGTGGAGACTTTCTTCGAGGACTACCAGAAACGGCGCCTGGTCAACCGCGCCGACATTCTGACCGCCATCAATATTCTGAAATCGCAGGGCTATGACGAGGACGAGATCATTACCGAGATCACGCGCGTCTTTTATGTCGACCTCGATGAATACAATGAGCTGGTAAGGGCAGCCTGATCCGGGTGCGGCCAGGCCTTCGGGCTTAGCCAACAAGAGCCGGGATCGCTGTGCTCCTTTGTGGTATTATCGCTGATGCAGCGGGGGACGCGGCATGAAGCACCTCATCGTCGTTCATGGCAGGGACATCAAGCCGGCGGGTTCGGAGCTCGCCTCGCTGTCGAAGCGGGCGATCGTCAGAGGCTTGCAGCGGGCAGGGCGCGCCGACATCGCCCAAGGCGTGGCGAGTGGCGCTGTTCGTTTCTCCAGCGCCTATTACGGTGACATCAACAACCGCATCGAAGCTTCCTACAGCGCCAAGACGGCGGCGCTGCTGACCGCGCAGAACGATGCCGGTTACGCTTTCAGGCCGTGCTTTCCTGCCGCCGAGCTGGAAGCGGCCTACGCCATGACCGACGCGCTGCGCAGCTTCAACCTGGCCGCCTATCGGCATGTGCTGGATATCGCCGATGACTGGCGGCTGCTCGACGAGGCGGCGGATGCCGCCAGCCTGTTCGGCAGCCTTCTCACCTTCGGCCTGCTCAACACGCTGGTGGTGGAAACGGTCAAGTCGGACCTCACCGCCTATCTGACCTCGCAGCGTGTCGGCTCCGAGATCCGCGCCCGGCTGCAGCAGGTTCTGGAGCCGGCACTGGCGGCGGGCGACGACATCTGCCTGGTCACCCACAGCCTCGGCTGCATGGTCGCCTATGATGTCTTCTGGAAATATTCGTTCCGGTCCGAATACGCGCATATGCGCGACGCCGGCCGGAAGGTGAACCTGTGGCTCACCATCGGCTGTCCGCTGGGCGAGGTCGGCGTGCAGCGCAACCTGCTCGACGGTGTGGTGCTGGACGACGAGAAATATCCGCGCGACCAGTTCCTCGACTGGGTCAACGTACATGCCGAGGACGACTATATCGCCCATGCCGAAAGCATGCGTTCGGCGTTCTCGACCATGCGTTCGAAGAAGTATTGCCGTTCGATCACAGACAAGAAGATCTACAATTGCTGGTATTACCGCGACGCCGCCAAGGGGCGGCTCGTGTCCAACCCGCACGACCTTTACGGCTACCTGATGAACCAGGACACGGCCAAATACATCGCGCAATGGGCGGCTTAGGCCGCGCCGCCTAGAGCGGAATGTTGTCGTGCTTCTTCCAGGGGTTCTGGAGGTCCTTGTTGCGCAGCATCCTGAGCGCGCGCGCCACACGCCGGCGCGTCGAATGCGGCATGATCACCTCGTCGACATAACCGCGCTCCGCCGCCACGAAAGGCGACAGGAAACGATCCTCGTAGCGCTTGGTGTGGGCGGCGATCTTGTCGGCGTCGCCGATATCCTTGCGGTAGATGATCTCAACCGCGCCCTTGGCGCCCATCACCGCGATCTGCGCCGTCGGCCAGGCGTAGTTCATGTCGCCGCGCAGATGTTTCGAGGCCATGACGTCATAGGCGCCGCCAAAGGCCTTGCGGGTGATCACGGTCACCTTCGGCACGGTCGCCTCGGCATAGGCGAACAGAAGCTTGGCGCCATGCTTGATCAGTCCGCCATATTCCTGCGCGGTGCCCGGCAGGAAACCCGGTACGTCAACGAAGGTGACGAGGGGGATGTTGAAACAGTCGCAGAAGCGCACGAAACGCGCCGCCTTGCGGCTTGCGTCCGAATCCAGAACGCCGGCCAGCACCATCGGCTGGTTGGCGATGAAACCCACCGTGCGGCCCTCGACGCGGCCGAGGCCGGTGACGATGTTCTTGGCGAAGGAGGCCTGGATTTCGAAGAAGTCGCCTTCGTCCACCGTCTTCAGGATCAGTTCCTTGATGTCGTAGGGCTTGTTGGCGTTGTCGGGAATCAGGCGGTCGAGCGACATGTCGTGGTCGGTCACCGACTGGTAGCATTCGATCTCGGGGATCTCGGCGGTGTTGGAGGCCGGCAAGAGGTCAACCAGCCGCCGCATCTGCAGCAGCGCCTCGACGTCATTGTCATAGGCGCCGTCGGCGATCGACGATTTCGTCGTGTGCACGGAGGCGCCGCCGAGCTGTTCGGCCGTCACCGTCTCGTTGGTCACCGTCTTCACCACGTCCGGTCCGGTGACGAACATGTAGGAGGTGTCGCGCACCATGAAGATGAAGTCGGTCATTGCCGGCGAATAGACGTCGCCGCCGGCGCAGGGGCCCATGATCAGCGAAATCTGCGGGATGACGCCGGAGGCCAAGACGTTGCGCTGGAAGATTTCGGCATAACCGCCGAGAGCGGCCACGCCTTCCTGGATGCGGGCGCCGCCGGCGTCGTAGAGGCCGATGATCGGCGCGCGGTTGCGCAGCGCCATATCCTGTACCTTCATCACCTTCTCGGCATGGGCTTCCGACAGCGAGCCGCCGAACACGGTGAAATCCTTGGCGAAGAGATAGACCGGGCGGCCGTTGACCGTGCCCCAGCCGGTGACGACGCCGTCGCCGGCCACCTTCGATTTCTCCATGCCGAAATCGGTCGAGCGGTGCTCGACATACATGTCGAACTCCTCGAACGAACCTTCGTCGAGGAAGATCTCGATGCGCTCGCGCGCGGTCAGCTTGCCCTTGGCGTGCTGGGCGTCGATGCGGGCCTGGCCGCCGCCAAGCCTGGCGATCTCGCGCCGACGCTCGAGTTCCTTCAGCACTTCCTTCATCGGGCGGCCTCCCTGCAATGCTCTGTCCGCTTTTGGTATCGGCGCGGCGAGGGGAGTGCAAGCAGGGCTTTGGTTTCACGATGCAAACCGGCATTTCGTCGCTTCGACGGCGAAATATCGGCGGCCGGTAACGACAAGTCCCGCGGCCATGCCGGCCCGCCTCGTTCCAGATGGCGAGGCAGATGCGCAATGCTGCAATGCAACATCAGACCCTTGCTTTTTTGAGCGAACTCCTCCATATGCCGCTTCATAGGCGCTCGGGCCGGGGCTTTCCCGGCTTTCTCCTTGATCGAGACTGGTTGCGTCTGTTCCCCTTGCTTTTGGGCAAGGCGGTGTAAGTCCCGCGGCAAGAGGCTGGCGGGCACGACAGCGCAGCCGAGCGGGCTTAAAGCCCGCCCGCCTTGTCGTCCCATTCCTGTTTTTGACGGCGGGTTGCGCCCGGCCGCCATCGCTGTTTGCGGCTATGTCCGCATGAAAGAAGATTGTTTTGACCAATGAAATCGCTGCGGAGCTGAACGGCTTCGCCAAACTCGGAATTTCCGGCCAGCTCCTGAAGGCCACCAATGCGGCGGGCTTCACCGAGCCCAAGCCGATCCAGGAGCAGGCTATCCCGGCGCAGCTCGCCGGCCGTGATATCCTGGGCATCGCCCAGACCGGCTCGGGCAAGACGGCTGCCTTCGCGCTGCCGATCCTGTCGAAGATCATCGCGCTCGGCACCAAGCGCCGGCCGAAGACGGCGCGCGCGCTGATCCTGGCGCCGACCCGCGAGCTGGCAGTCCAGATCGAGGAAACCATCAAGGTGCTCGCCAAGGGCGCGCATATCTCCACCGCACTGGTTCTGGGCGGTGTTTCCCGCTTCAGCCAGGTCCGCAAGATCGGCCCCGGCGTCGATTTCCTGATTGCCACGCCCGGCCGCCTCATGGACCTGGTGCGCGAGAAGGACGTCATTCTCTCCGAGACCACCTGGCTGGTGCTCGACGAGGCCGACCGCATGCTCGACATGGGCTTCATCAACGACGTCAAGCGCATCGCCAAGGCCACCCATCCGGCCAGGCAGACCGCGCTGTTCTCGGCCACGATGCCGTCCGAGATCGAACAGCTGACGCAAAGCCTGCTGCGCGAGCCGGTGCGTGTCGAAGTGGCGCCGCAGGGCACCACCGCAGCCGAGATCGTGCAGAGCGTCGTGCTCGCCCGCACCAAGCAGAAGCGTAAGGTTCTGTCCGACATGCTGGCCGATGAAGCCATGAGCTCGGTGATCGTGTTCGCCCGCACCAAGCATGGCGCCGACCGCGTCACCAAGGATCTGGAGCGCGATGGCTTCGAGGCCGCCGTCATCCACGGCAACAAGAGCCAGAACGCCCGCCAGAACGCGCTGAACGGGTTCCGCAACGGTTCGGTGCGCATTCTGGTCGCTACCGACATCGCCGCCCGCGGCATCGACGTGCCCGGCATCAGCCATGTCGTGAACTTCGACCTGCCGGATGAAGCGGAAAGCTATGTCCACCGCATCGGCCGCACCGGCCGCAACGGCCGCGACGGCATTGCGATCACGCTGGTCGATCCGTCGGAGAACAGCAAGCTGCGCCAGGTCGAGCGCATCATCCGCATGAAGCTGCCGGTACTGGCAGACCATCTCGGCCAGCCCGATCCGGCGCGCGAGCCGCGCCCGCAGGGCGAACGCGGTTTCGAGCCGGCCAATGACGGCGCGCGCGAAGGCCGCGAGCATCGTCGCGACGGCCGGCCGCGCAATGATGGCTTCGGCAAGAAGCGCTTCGGCGGCAAGCCGGGCGGACGTCCGTTCTCCGGCAAGCCGGATGGCGAGCGTGGTGCCCAGGGCGAGCGCAGCCAGGGCGGTGACCGTCCCTTCAGCGGCAAGCCGGCCGGTGAACGGCATTTCCACGGCAAGCCCAAGGGCGACCGTCCGTTCGCCGACAAGCCGCATGGCGAGCGCAAGCCGGACGGCAACAAGCCGTTCCGCAGCAAGCGCCGCTTCGGCCGCAAGCCGGCCGCGCGAGCTGCCTAACGAACAGAGCGGGGCCATCCGGTTCGGATTGGCCCCGTTTTTTTTGCCGCGTGTTTTGACGTCGATGTCCTTCACATTACGCCGTCTGCTCCTGGAGGACATGGACCGTGCCGCCATCGTCCTGCGGCAAGCCTTTGACGAGCGGCTGCCCTGGCTTGCCGGGCTGCACAGGCCCGACGAGGACAGGGCCTTCTTTCGAAACCACGTCCACCGGACATGCGAGATCTGGGGTGCGCTAGACGGCGACATCGTCGGCTTCATCGCGTTCCGGGACGGCTGGGTGGACCAGCTTTACGTGCTGCCGGCCCATCAGGCACGCGGCATGGGTACGGCATTGCTCGATATCGCCAAGGCAGCCTCACCGAGGCTGCGGCTATGGACGTTCCAGAAGAACCGGGCCGCGCGCGTTTTCTACGAAAAGCACGGTTTTGCGGCCATCGAGGAAACCGACGGCAGCAGCAATGAAGAGCGCGAGCCGGACATTCTCTATCTGTGGCAGCGGCAATCTGGGGCGAACGGCTCGGTCTAGGCGGGAAACGCTCTAGGTTCCCTGCGAAGGCGCGAAGCGGGCCACCAGTTCGTGGCTTTCGGCGGCATAGACGAAACGCACCTGCGTGACCGGGTGTTCGGCGTTCCAGGTACGCCGCTCCACCACCAGGCATGGCGCGCCCACCGCAATGTCGAGCGCCGTTGCAATCGCCTGGTCGGCCGCCATCGCACGGATGCGATGCTCGGCGGCATTCCACGGCACGCGCCCGACCAGCCAGGGGCTCGGGCTGATGTCGAGGAACTGTTCCTCGTCGGCTTCCGGTACGGCGGTCAGGTTGATCAGGCGCCGTTCCTGGCAGAATGGCCGTTTGCCGGCGAAGTGCAGGCATTCGAGCGCCAGCACCGGCCCGGCGGTTTCGAGGCCGAGCAGTTCGCGATCTTCGGTATTGGAACGGCGCTTGTGGCGCGACACGCGCTCGTAGCGGTAGGGCAGGCCGGTCACCTCGACCTCGGTGCGGATGTCGTGGATTTCGAGAATCGCCGCCTGCGAATGCGGCTGGCGCACGAAGCTGCCGGAGCGGCGACGGCGCTCGATCAGCCCGGCCTTGGCGAGTTGCGACAGCGCCTTGTTCACCGTCATGCGCGAGCAATTATACTCGGCGGTCAGTTCATGCTCGAAGGGAATGCGGTGGCCGGGGGCCCAGGTTCCCGACAGGATCTTCTCGCTGATGTCCGACAGGATGCGCTGATGCAGCGACGATGGTTCCGCTGTCATTGTCATCAGTCTGCATCCCCCATCTTTGCAATCCGGCGGCCGTCAACCGGCCGACAGCTTGATCATCACGTTCCGGAAGCGTTCGGCAATGGCCTCCCGCGCAAAATGACGGCCGTTCTCGACCAGTTTTTTGCCATGCACCCAGGCGCAGGCGATACGCGTGCCGTTTGCGAAGATCCAGGCGTCGAGGATGGCGTCGCCCGATTTGCCGGCAAGCGAAGGATGGTTCGCATCCAGCGAGACGAAATCGGCGGGCGCGCCCGCCTCGAGACCGGTTTTCGCAACACCGAGCGCCTGGTTTCCGCCGACCAGGGCGGAGCAGAACAAGTTGCGGCCGTTGGATTGGCCGGGCGCCGCCAACACATTGCGGGCGCGGTGGAAAATCCGCTGCGAATATTCGAGCTGGCGCAGTTCGTCGCCAACCCCGATCAGCACGTTGGAATCGGAACCGACGCCGTAGCGGCCGCCATGGCTTGAGAACAGAGGCGCGGAAAAGGTGCCATCCCCGAGATTAGCCTCGGTAATCGGGCACAGCCCGGCGATGGCGCCGGATTTCGCCATGGCGATCGTCTCGGCATCGGTCATGTGGGTGGCATGGATCAGGCACCAGCGGCCGTCGACCTGCTGGTTTTCGAGCAGCCATTCGACCGGCCGTTTGCCCGACCAGGCAATGCAGTCGTCCACTTCCTTCACCTGTTCGGCGATGTGGATGTGGATCGGCGCCTTGGGCAGCAGCTTGGCCACATCCGTCAATTCCGCCGGCGTCGCGGCGCGCAGGCTGTGCGGTGCGACGCCGACAACGCCGCCATCGAGGGCGCCTACAGTCTTCCGCGATTTATCGAGAAGTTTCGAAAATGCGTTGAGATCGTTGATGAAACGCCGCTGCCCTTCATTCGGCGCGCTGCCGCCGAAGCCGGAATGGGCGTAGAATACTGGCAAAAGGGTCAGCCCCAGCCCGGTCGAATTGGCTGCGGCGGCGATGCGCTCCGCCATTTCCGCGATGTTGGCATAGGCGCTGCCGTCGCAGTCGTGATGCAGATAGTGGAACTCGCCGACCCGGCAAAAGCCGGCCTCGAGCATCTCGACATAAAGCTGCGACGCGACCGCCTCGACGTCGTCGGGCGTCATCGACAGCGCGAAGCGATACATCACCTCGCGCCAGCTCCAGAAGGAATCGGCGCCGGGGCCGCGCGTTTCGGCAAGGCCGGCCATGCCGCGCTGGAAGGCATGGCTGTGCAGGTTCGGCATGCCGGGGACGACGATGGCGTGCCGCTCATCGCCGGGCTGCGCGGTCGTGCCGGGCTGCACCGAGGCCAGCGTGCCGTTGGAAACCGCGATGCGCACATTCTTGCGCCAGCCGTCGGCCAAAAGCGCCTGTTCCGCAAAGATTGCCGTCACGCCGTCATCCTCCCTGTACGTAAACGGCGCCAGAATAACACTTGCGCCGCGTTTCAATATGTATATACATAATTTCGGTGGAGTGAAGCGGAAAAAAGCTATGGCTGAGGAGGAGAAGGGCCGGGCAGGGGCAAGCCGCGTGTGGTGCAATGCGCGCCTTGCGACGCTGGCCGAAACTGCCGCGGGTCTTGGTGAAATCGAACGCGGCGCCGTCGTGGCGCGCGATGGCCGCATTGTCTATGCCGGTCCCGAAGCGGACATGCCGGCAGCCGCAGCCGGGGCTGAAATCGTCGATTGCGAAGGCCGCTGGATCACGCCCGGCCTCATCGACTGCCACACCCATCTCATCCATGCCGGCAACCGTGCCAACGAATTCGAGATGCGGCTGGCTGGTGCCACCTATGAGGAAGTCGCCCGCGCCGGCGGCGGCATCGTTTCTTCGGTGAAGGCGCTGCGTGCAGCGAGCGAGGATGAACTGGTCGCGCAGACCCTGCCGCGCCTCGATGCGTTGATGGCCGAAGGCGTCACTACCGTAGAGGTGAAATCCGGCTACGGGCTCGACTTTGCCAATGAAATGAAGTCGTTGAGGGCGGCGCGCCGCCTCGGCGTGGAGCGCCCGGTGGCGGTGCGCACAACCTTCCTCGGCGCGCATGCGCTGCCGGTCGAAGCCAATGGCGACAAGGACGCTTACATCGACCTGGTGGCCAAGACGATGCTGCCGGCAATCGCCGCCCAAAAGCTCGCCGATGCCGTCGACGGTTTCTGCGAGGGCATCGCCTTTTCGCCGGAGCAGATTGCCCGCGTCTTCGACGCGGCGAAGGCTGCCGGCCTGCCGGTGAAACTGCATGCCGACCAGCTGTCCAATCTGAATGGCGCGGCGCTCGCGGCGCGCTACGGCGCGCTTTCGGCCGATCATCTCGAATATACCGACGATGCCGGAGCGGCGGCGATGGCCAAGGCGGGAACGGTCGCCGGTATCCTGCCCGGCGCCTATTATTTCATCCGCGAGACGAAGAAGCCGCCGATCGCGTTGTTTCGCCAGCACGGCGTGAAGATGGCGGTGGCCACCGACAACAATCCCGGCACCTCGCCGCTCACCTCGCTGCTGCTCACCATGAACATGGCGGCGACGCTGTTCGGCATGACGGTGGACGAATGCATCGCCGGTATCACCCGCGAAGCCGCCCGCGCGCTCGGATTGCAGGGCGAGACCGGCACGCTGGAAGCCGGCAAATGGGCCGACCTCGCCATCTGGGATATCGAACGGCCGGCTGAACTTGTTTATCGCATGGGCTTCAATCCGCTCCATGCCCGTATCTGGAGGGGACAATGACCGAACTCGTGCTGAAACCCGGTAACGCCACGCTGGCCGACTGGCGCGCCATCTATCGCGGTGCCGTGCCGGTGCTCGATCCATCCTGCAAGCCGGTCATCGAGGCCAGTGCCAGGGCGGTCGAACGCATCGTCGCCAAGGGCGAGCCGGTCTATGGCATCAACACCGGCTTCGGCAAACTCGCCAGCGTGCGCATTCCCGCCGCCGATCTCGAAACGCTCCAGCGCAACATCGTGCTCAGCCATGCCGCCGGTGTAGGCGAGCCGATGCCGGTCGCGGTGGCGCGATTGATGATGGCGCTGAAGCTTGCCTCGCTGGCCCAGGGTGCTTCCGGCGTGAAGCCAGCGACGATCGATCTCTTGCAGAAGATGCTGGCCAACGACGTCATTCCGGTGGTGCCGGCGCAAGGCTCGGTCGGCGCTTCGGGTGATCTCGCACCGCTCTCGCACATGACGGCGGTGATGATCGGCGTTGGCGAATGCTTTACCCCGCATGGCCGCTTCCCGGCCAGGGTCGCCTTTGCCTCGCACGGCCTGGAACCGGTGACGCTGGGCGCCAAGGAAGGGCTGGCGCTGCTCAATGGCACGCAGTTCTCCACCGCCTATGCGCTGGCCGGCCTGTTCGAGGCAGAAGTGCTTTATCAATCGGCGCTGATAGCCGGCGCGCTGTCGACGGATGCCGCGAAAGGTTCCGACGCGCCGTTCGATCCGCGCATTCATCTGCTGCGCAAGCATCGCGGCCAGATCGAGACCGCGGAAGCGCTGCGCAACCTGATGGCCGGCAGCGCCATCCGCGAATCCCACCGCGTCGGCGACGAGCGCGTGCAGGACCCGTATTGCCTGCGCTGCCAGCCGCAGGTCATGGGCGCCGCACTCGACGTTCTGCGCAAGGCCGCCGACACGCTGCAAACCGAGGCCAACGGCGTCACCGACAACCCGCTGATCTTCGCCGAGGACGACACCGCGCTGTCCGGCGGCAATTTCCATGCCGAGCCGGTGGCGTTCGCCGCCGACATGATCGCGCTCGCCGTCTGCGAGATCGGCTCGCTGTCGGAGCGGCGCATCGCCATGCTGGTCGATCCGGCGCTGTCCGGCATGCCGGCCTTCCTGACGCCAAAACCCGGCCTCAACTCCGGTTTCATGATCCCGCAGGTGACGGCGGCCGCACTCGTTTCCGAAAACAAACAGAAGGCCTATCCGGCCTCGGTCGATTCCATCCCGACCTCGGCCAACCAGGAAGACCACGTCTCGA
This sequence comes from Mesorhizobium sp. 2RAF21, assembly GCF_052115345.1. NCBI lineage: Bacteria > Pseudomonadati > Pseudomonadota > Alphaproteobacteria > Hyphomicrobiales > Phyllobacteriaceae > Mesorhizobium > Mesorhizobium sp. 2RAF21. The sequence goes on from NZ_JBFRGM010000015.1 coordinate 98,195, forward strand.
TGGCCGCGCATGGCGCGCGCCGCCTGATCGGCATGATCGAGAACGCCACCGCGGTGATCGGCATCGAATTGCTTGCCGCGGCCCAGGGCTGCGATTTCCACCAGCCGCTGGCTTCCAGTGCCGCGCTGGAGGCCGTGCGCAAGGCGGTGCGGACGCAGGTGCCTTATCTCGACGACGACCGTCATTTCCATCCCGACATGGAAAAGGCGATCGCGCTGGTGCGCGGTGGCGCGCTGGTCGAGGCCGCCAAGGCGATCAAGCTGCCGGCGATCAGCGGGGGCGCTGCATGACGCAACCCGCCTGGCTCACCGTCCAGCGCGGCGAGGCGCCGCTGCTGGTCTCGATCCCGCACACCGGTACCGACCTTGCCGGGCTGGACGATCGTTTCGTCTCTGCCTGGCTCGCCCGCCGCGACGCCGACTGGTGGATCGAGCAGCTTTACGATTTCGCCGTCGGCCTCGGCGCCACCGTGGTGCGCACCACGATCTCGCGTTCCGTCATCGACGTGAACCGCGATCCGTCCGGCGTCTCGCTTTATCCGGGGCAGGCGACGACGGAACTGTGCCCGACAACGACCTTCGACGGTGAACCGCTCTATAAATCAGGGCTTGAGCCGAACACCGACGACGTGGCCGGGCGCCGCAAGATCTATTTCGAACCATACCATGCCGCGCTCGAGGCCGAGATCGCGCGGCTGCGCGGCCTGCACGGCAAGATCGTGCTCTACGATTGCCACTCGATCCGTTCCGTCATCCCGAGGCTGTTCGAAGGCAAGCTGCCGCTGTTCAACCTTGGCACCAATTCCGGCAAGAGCGCCGATCCGGCGCTTGAGAAAAAGGTCGCCGACATCATGGTCGCGACGGGGCGGCCCTGGGTCGTCAACGGCCGCTTCAAGGGCGGCTGGATCACCCGCGATCATGGCCGGCCGCAAGACGGCGTCCATGCCTTGCAGATGGAGCTTTCCTGCCGTGGCTACATGCTGGAGCCGGAAGGCAAGGTCGGTCCGGCCAACTGGCCGAGCCGCTACGATCCCGAATTCGCCGCGCCGATGCGCGCGACGCTGACTGAAATCCTGACGACCGCACTCAACTGGGCGAAGGCCTGATCTTCGAGGGAGCATTCGCATGACCCAACACACCCGTATCGACAATTCCCGCACCATCCGCGCCGCCACCGGCACCGAGCTGACCGCCAAGAGCTGGCTCACCGAAGCGCCGCTGCGCATGCTGATGAACAATCTCGACCCGATCGTCGCCGAAAAGCCCGGCGAGCTGGTGGTCTATGGCGGCATCGGCCGCGCCGCCCGCGACTGGGACAGTTTCGACCGCATCGCCGGCGCGCTGCGCAAGCTCGAGGCTGACGAGACGCTGCTCGTTCAGTCCGGCAAGCCGGTCGGCGTGTTCAAGACGCACAAGGATGCACCGCGGGTTTTGCTGGCCAATTCCAACCTCGTGCCGCACTGGGCGACCTGGGAGCATTTCAACGCGCTCGATAAGAAGGGCCTGATGATGTACGGCCAGATGACGGCCGGTTCCTGGATCTATATCGGCTCGCAGGGCATCGTGCAGGGCACCTACGAGACCTTCGTCGAGCTCGGCCGCCAGCACTACAATGGCGACCTGTCCGGCCGCTGGATCCTCACCGCCGGCCTCGGCGGCATGGGCGGCGCGCAGCCGCTGGCCGCCACCATGGCCGGCGCCTCCTGCCTTGCCGTCGAGTGCCAGCCCTCGCGCATCGAGATGCGTCTGAAGACCGGTTATGTCGACGTCCAGGCCAAGGACCTCGACGATGCGCTGGCCATCATCGACAAGGCCTGCAAGGAAAAGAAGGCGATTTCCGTGGCGCTGCTCGGCAACGCCGCCGACATCTTCCCCGAACTGGTGAAGCGTGGCGTGCGCCCCGACGCGGTCACCGACCAGACCTCGGCCCACGATCCGGTCAATGGCTATCTGCCGCAGGGATGGACCGTCGGGCAATGGGAAGAAAAGCGCGAGCGCGATCCCAACGCTGTCGTCGTCGCCGCCAAGAAATCCATGGCCACCCATGTCAAGGCGATGCTCGACTTCCATAAGATGGGCGTGCCCACCGTCGATTACGGCAACAACATCCGCCAGATGGCACTGGAGGAAGGTGTCAAGGACGCCTTCGATTTCCCCGGTTTCGTGCCGGCCTATATCCGTCCGCTCTTCTGCCGCGGCATCGGCCCGTTCCGCTGGGCAGCACTCTCGGGCGATCCGGAGGATATCTACAAGACCGACGCCAAGGTGAAGGAACTGACCCCCGGCAATCATCACCTGCACAACTGGCTCGACATGGCGCAGAAGCGTATCAAGTTCCAGGGCCTGCCGGCGCGCATCTGCTGGGTCGGCCTCGGCGACCGTCACCGCCTCGGCCTCGCCTTCAACGAAATGGTCGCCAAGGGTGAATTGAAGGCCCCGGTCGTCATCGGCCGCGATCATCTCGATTCCGGCTCGGTCGCGTCGCCCAACCGCGAGACGGAAGCGATGAAGGACGGTTCGGATGCCGTGTCCGACTGGCCGCTGCTGAATGCTCTGCTCAACACCGCGTCAGGTGCCACCTGGGTGTCGCTGCATCACGGCGGCGGCGTCGGCATGGGCTTCTCGCAGCATTCCGGCATGGTCGTCGTCGCCGACGGCACGGAAGATGCGGCACGCCGGCTCGAGCGTGTGTTGTGGAACGATCCGGCCACTGGTGTCATGCGCCATGCCGATGCCGGCTACGACATCGCCATCGAATGCGCCAGGGAACACCAGCTCAACCTGCCGGGCATCCTGGGCTAAACGCGATGCGCATCCTGCGTGCGGCCGATTATCGTTCCATGCCGTGGAAGAACGGCGGCGGCGTGACGACGGAAATCGCCGTCTCGCCGGCCGGCGCCGGACTGGACGATTTCGACTGGCGCATCTCGATGGCGCGCGTCGAGGCGGGCGGGCCGTTCTCGGTCTTTGCCGGCATCGACCGCACGCTGTCGATCCTGGAAGGCGAGGGGATGCGGCTGACGATCGCCGGCCGCGCGCCGGTCGAGCTCACGCGCGCATCCGATCCGCTTTTCTTTCCCGCCGACGCGGCGACCGATGCGTCGCTGCCGGCGGGACCGATTACCGACCTCAATGTCATGACCCGCCGTGGCCGCGCGCGCCACGGCGTTCGCCGGCTGGTGCTTGCCAAGCCGTTCGACTTCGTCTCTGAAGCCGCCACCACGCTTCTGTTCTGCCATCAAGGCAGCATCGCGATCGGCGAATCGTCGCCCGTCGCGCTCGATGCCCACGACACGCTGTGGCTCGACGGAGCCAGCGAAACGCTGCGGCTCGTGCCCCAGCCGCACGCGATCCTTTTTGTGATCGCCATCCAAAACGATTAAAGGCTGATTCCAAGCGTTATCGCGCCCGGCCCGAAATATCGCGCCGGGCGGTTGCGCTATCACGAAAATGCCTGAATCCTTGCCATTCGATCGGCCCGTTGGTAGCGCAGGCGCGTGCATAGAGGTTGTCGGGGGAGCAACGGCCACTAATCTTCGACGAGATGAGAGGACAAGCTCGTTCGACCCGCTTTGCTACGCAATCAATCACCTGTAAATCGATATCGAACATCGGGGACGATAGGGTCGCGCCGCGACCGGTTCCCGCCGCACGGATTGCTTGATGAACATTCAGAATAGCCCCGCCGAAATCAGGACCGCCGCCGCGCGTTTCCCAGCCGCTGCGGAGGAGCCGATCCGGTCGCAGTACTTGTCCGAGGACAGGTTGCGGGCGCTGGGCGAAAGCCTGGCACGGGGCGATGTCTCCGATCTCGCCGGGCTCGAGCCGTTCGATTTCCAGAAGCGCAACCGCGACAGCGCCAAGAAGATCCTCGAAGTCTACCGCCTGACCAATGCCGCGCAGGCGCGGGGCGAGACGGTGACGCCGGCCGCCCAGTGGCTGCTCGACAACAATTATCTGGTCGAGGAAACGATCTATCAGATCAAGCGTGACCTGCCGCGCCGCTTCTATCGCCAGCTGCCGACGCTGAAGCTCGCCGATGGCACCGCCATTCCGCGCGCGCTTGCGGTTGCCTGGGCCTATGTCGCGCATTCCGACAGTTCGATCTCCTCGCAGATGTTCAAGGCGATCGTCGAGGGCTTCCAGTCGATCGAGCCGATGAAGATCGGCGAGATCTGGGCGCTGCCGTCGCTGCTGCGCTTCGTCTTGATCGAAAACCTTCGCCGCCTTGCCGTGCGCGTCAACCGCTCGCGCGACATGCGGCTCATCGCCAATGACGTCGCCGACAAGGTGCTTGCCGCCGGCGACAGCGCCGACCGCCAGTCGATCCTGGGCAAGTACCAGGCGCATGCGGGCGACACCACTTTCGCCACCCAGCTGCTCTACCGGCTGCGCGACGGTTCGCAGAATGCCGGCAGGGCGCTCGAATGGCTCGAGGCGGAGCTGGAGAAGTCCGGCACCGACGCCGAGGAAATCACCATCGCCGAGCACCAGACGCTGTCGAGCGGCAACGTCACCACCGGTAACATCATCCGCGGCCTGCGCTTGATCAACGACGTCGACTGGACGGTCTGGTTCGAAGGGGTCAGCCGCATCGACGCGTTGTTGCGCGAGCGGACCAATTTCTCGGAACTCGATTTCGCCTCGCGCGACCAATACCGCACCGAGATCGAGGAACTGGCCAAGCGTTCGAAGCAGTCGGAATACGTCGTTGCCGAAAAGGCGACGGATATGGCGGCGGCGGCCGGGCAGGCTGTCGACCAGGCTACGGATGCGGCCAACGGCACTGACATCGGCTTTTTCCTTGTCGGTTCGCGCCGTCCCGAACTTGAAAAGGCGATCGGCTATTCGCCGAGCCTCGGCCGCAGCTTCCTGCGCGGTTTCCGCAAGACCGGCTGGCTCGGCATCGTGCTGCCGGTTTTCCTGCTCACCGTCCTCTTGTTGTGGTTGACGGGCAACGCGCTGGCCGCTCTTGGTCTGCCGATCGCGGGCATCACGCTGATGTTGCTGCTGTTCGCCGTACCGGCCAGCGAAGGCGCGCTCGCCTTCTTCAACACCGTGGTGCTTTTGTTCCTCAAGCCGACACGCCTTGTCGGCTATGAATACAAGGACGGCATTCCGGTCGAGGCGCGCACCCTGGTCGTGGTGCCGTCGCTGATCGGCTCCCGCGACGATGTCGAGGAGAATGTCCGCAACATCGAGGTGCATCACCTCGCCAACATGTCGGGCGAATTGCATTTCGCCCTGCTTTCGGACTGGCCCGACAGCAAGGCGGAAATCAGTGCCAACGACACCGAGATCCTCGATTTCGCCCATAGCCAGATCGCGATGCTCAACCAGCGCTATCCGACCGAGGGCGCGCCGCGCTTTTATCTCCTGCATCGGCGCCGGCTCTACAATCCGGCGCAGGGCGCATGGATGGGCTGGGAACGCAAGCGCGGCAAACTGCACGAATTGAACCTGCTTCTGCGCGGCGACAGCGACACCACCTTCCTGCCGCTGGAGACGCCGCTGCCGGAGAACATCGTGCATGTGATGACGCTGGACGCGGACACGCGCACCACGCGCGACGCGATCGCCAAGCTCATCGGCAAGATGTGCCATCCGATGAACAAGCCGCATTTCGACCCGGTAAAGCGCCGCGTCACCGCCGGCTACGGCATCATGCAGCCGCGCATCACGCCGTCGCTGACCACCGGCGACGAGGCGTCGTTCTTCCAGCGCGTGTTCTCGGCCAATCGTGGCCTCGATCCCTATGTCTTCGCCGTGTCCGATCTCTATCAGGACGTGTTCGGTGACGGCTCCTTCACCGGTAAGGGCCTCTATCATATCGATGCCTTCGAGGCCGCGCTGAAGGGGCGCATCGAAGACAACACCGTGCTCAGCCACGACCTGCTCGAAGGCGCGCTGGCGCGTTCGGCGCTGGTCACCGATGTCGAGCTGGTCGAGGATTATCCGACCCGCTACTGGGTGGACGCCTCGCGTACCCATCGCTGGGCGCGCGGCGACTGGCAGCTGTTGAGCTTCATCTTCGATCCGCGTTCTGGCGTGCCCGCATTGTCGCGTTGGAAGATGATCGACAATCTGCGCCGTTCGCTCACCCCGATCTTCTGGGTGATGGCGGCGATCGCCGGCTGGACGCTTTTGCCGTTCACGCAAGCCGCGCAGTGGCAGGCGCTGCTGATCCTGACTTTGTTCATGGCGCCCACCTTCGACATCGTCAACGCCATCATCCCGAAGAGCAGCGATGCCACGCCGCGCGGGCATTTCTCGGCCTTGGCGCACGACATCGCCTTCGGCACCGCCATGGTGGCGCTGAAGATCGTCTTGATGGCACACCAGGCCTGGATGATGGGCGACGCTATCATCCGCACGCTTTACCGCCTGTTCGTCAGCCGCAAGAATCTGCTCGAATGGCGCACCGCCTCGCAGGCGCACAAGGGCAGCGGAAACGACATCGGCTCCTATTACAGCATGATGTATGGCGCGGTGATCATCGGCGCCATCGGCCTCGTCATCCCGGTGTTCGACGATTCTACCGGCGCCTTCGTCGCCTTCGCCTTCGCCCTGTTCTGGATCGGCTCGCCGGCCTTTGCCTGGCTGGTCAGCCGTTCGGCCGAAACCGAGGACCGGCTGCACCTGTTGCCGCAGGACGTGCATGCGCTGCGCGTCGCGGCGCGCCGCACCTGGCACTATTTCGAGAACTTCGTCACGGCCGAACAGAACCATCTGCCGCCGGACAATTTCCAGGAAAACCCGAAGCCGATCGTGGCGTCGCGCACCTCGCCGACCAATATCGGCGTTTATTTGCTTTCGGTCGTCTCGGCCCGCGATTTCGGCTGGATCAGCCTGTCGGAAGCGATCGCGCGCATCGACGCGACCATGCAGACCATCGAGCGCATGGAGCGCAGCCGCGGCCATCTCTACAACTGGTACGAGACGACGACGCTCAACCCGCTGCGTCCGACCTATATTTCAGCGGTCGACAGCGGCAATCTCGCCGGCCATCTGGTGACGGTGGCGGCGACCTGCGCCGAATGGGCGGAAGCGCCGTCCGTGCATCTGCATGGCGATGTCGAGGGGGTGCTCGACACCGTGGCCATCCTCAATGAAAGCCTGGACGATCTGCCGGACGACCGTCGCCAGCTGCGGCCGCTGCGTCAGCGCCTGGCCGACCGGTTGGACGGCATGCGCCGCGCCGTGCGCACCATCAAGGCGCAGCCCGAAATGGCTTCCGCGCGCACCGTCAACCTGACCGTGCTTGCCGGAGAAATCCGCAAGCTCGCCGCCGCCATCCATGCCGAAGCCAATTCGACCGCCAGCGACATCATCGTCGACTGGGCGGCGCGGCTCGAAGCGACATGCGAGGCGCATGTGCAGGACGCGCAGGCCGACGAGAAGGCGGCGCAGGCGTTGCGCGTCAAGCTGCTCGAATTGCACGAGCGCACCCGTCGCTACGCCTTCGAGATGGAGTTCGGTTTCCTGCTGCGGCAGGACCGCAAACTCTTGTCGATCGGCTACCGGGTCGAGGAGCGTCAGCTCGACGAGGCCTGCTACGACCTGCTTGCCTCCGAATGCCGCCTGACCAGCCTGTTCGCCATCGCCAAGGGCGACCTGCCGACCGAGCATTGGTTCCGCCTCGGCCGCCCGGTGGTCGAGATCGGTTTCCGCGGCGCGCTGATGTCGTGGTCCGGCTCGATGTTCGAATATCTGATGCCGCCGCTGGTCATGAAGGAACCGCAGGGCTCTATCCTGAACCAGACAAGCAAGCTGATCATCAAGCGGCAGATGCAGTACGGCCGTTCCAAGAACGTGCCGTGGGGCATTTCGGAAGCGGCCTACAATGCCCGCGACCGCGAGATGAACTACCAGTACACCAATTTCGGCGTGCCCGGCCTAGGCCTGAAGCGCGGTCTTGGCCAGAACACGGTGATCGCGCCCTATGCGACGATCATGGCCGCGCAGTTCATGCCGCGCGAGGCCGTCGCCAATCTGAAGCGTCTCGAAAGCATCGGCGCGCTTGGCCGCTACGGCTATTACGACGCCGTCGACTTCACGCCGCAGCGCGTGCCGGAAGGCACCGACCATGCCGTGGTGCAGAACTATTTCGCGCACCATTCCGGCATGTCGATCGCCGCCATCGCCGACGCCGTCTTCGAGGGCCGGCTGCGCGACCGCTTCCACAGCGATCCGGTCATCGAATCCGCTGAACTGTTGCTGCAGGAGAAGGCGCCGCGCGAAATCCCGGCCGACACGGTGCGAACCGACGTCGAGGAACAGGCCGTCGCCGACGAGACCGAATTCCAGAACCCCGACACGCGGGTCGTGCTCGACCCCGCCTGGGCGCTGCGTGCCACCAATCTGATGTCGAACGGCCGCTATTCGGTGATGGTGACGGCGACCGGCTCGGGCTATTCGCGCTGGGGCGACTTTTCCGTCACCCGCTGGCAGCCGGACCCGACCGAGGACCGGATGGGCTCCTACATCTTCCTGCGCGATGCCGACACCGGCGACTGGTGGTCGGCCACCGTCGAGCCGAAGCGCGTGCCGGGCGAGGTTGCCCAGGCACAGTTCTCGGACGACAAGGCGTCCTTCATCAAGACCGTGCATTCGCTGCGCTCGGAAGTGGAATGCATCGTCATTTCCGAAGGCAATGGCGAGGGCAGGCGGGTCACGCTCTATAATGACGGCGCCACCGATCGTCATATCGAGGTGACCTCCTTCGCCGAGCTGGTGCTCGGCACGGACGCCTCCGACAATGCCCATCCGGCGTTTTCCAAGATGTTCGTGGAGACTGAGATCGCGCCTAACAGAAATGCGATCTTCGCCGCGCGCCGCAAGCGCGACGCCGGCGAGCCGGACATCGCCGCGGCCCACTTCGTCACCGATCCGTCCGGTCTTGCCCGCGACGGCGAAGCCGAGACCGACCGCCGCGCCTTCATCGGCCGTGGCCGCACCATCGCCGATGCCGCCGCCTTCGATCCCGACGCAAAGCTCGGCGGTCATGCCGGCTTTACACTGGATCCGGTCGCCGCACTCAGGCGGCGCGTGCGCGTGCCGGCCAACAAGAAGATATCGCTCACTTTCTGGACGGTGGTCGGTGCCAACCGCACCGAACTGGACGAGGCGATCGCACGGCTCGACCATGCCGAGAGCTTCGCCCGCCAGGCGATGCTGGCCTGGACCCGTTCGCAGGTGCAGACGCGCCATCTCGGCCTCAGCCTGACCGACGCGGCCAATGTGCAGAAGCTGGCGCGCTACCTGATCTATCCCGATCCGTTCCTGCGCCTGCCGTCGGACGCGGTCGCGTCCGGTCTCGGCAAGCAGTCCAGCCTGTGGCCAACCAGCATTTCGGGCGACTTCCCGATCTTCGCGGTACGCATCGGCGACGTCGCCGATCTGGAGATCGTCGCCGAGGCGCTGCGTTTCCAGGAGTATATGCGTGCACGCGGCATGACGGCCGACCTCGTCATCGTCAACGAGCAGGCGTCTTCCTATGTCCAGGACCTGCAGCAGGCGATCGATGCTCTGTGCGAGAACAGCCGCCTGCGCGGCAACGAGTTCGGCCCGCGCCAGCACATCTTCGCGGTGCGTCGCGATTTGATGGACGAGACCACCTACAAGACGCTGCTGGCGGTGGCGCGCGTGGTGCTGCACACCCGCAACGGCATGATCTTCGACCAGATCGAACGGGCCGAGGCGGCGGCGATCCAGGCACGCGACGTGCTCAATCCGGGTCGGGCGGCACAAATCGCCGAGACACCCGCGCCCCGCAAGCCGGAAAAGGATGGCAGGGACATCGCCGCCGACGGCACCGATCTCAACTACTGGAACGGCTATGGCGGCTTCGACGGCGACGGCCGTCACTATGTGGTGCGCCTGACCGGTCGTCGCTCGACGCCGCAGCCATGGATCAACGTCATCGCCAACGAGGCGTTCGGCTTCCACACATCGGCTGAAGGCGCTGCCTTCACCTGGAGCCGCAACAGCCGCGACTATCAGTTGACGCCGTGGTCGAACGATCCGGTCGCCAACCGGCCGGGCGAGGGCATCTACATCCACGATCTCGACAGCGGCGAATCCTATTCGCCGACGGCGGCGCTGCTGCGCGACCCGGCCATGGTCTACGAGACCTGGCACGGGCAGGGTTTTTCCACTTTCCGCACCAAGCGTGGCGCATTGTCGATGGATTTGACCCATGTCGTCGATCCGACGGACCCCGTGCGCGTCACGCGGCTGCGTATCCAGAACTCCGGCACAGAGCCGGCAAGGCTGCGCATCTACGCTTACGCCGAATGGGTGCTCGGCAGCCATCGCTCGAAGACGGCCGCGACCATCCTGTCGCAGCGCGACGAGGCAACCGGCGCGCTCCTGGCCCAGAACCCCTATGGGCTCGACTTCGGTGATCGCGTCGCCTTCCTGGCCAGCGATCGCGAACCGCAATCCTTCACCGCTGACCGACAGGAGTTCCTCGGCCGGCACGGCACCAGCGCGTCGCCGCAGTCCGTCACCGCGGGTGCTGCGCTCTCCGGCCGCATCGAGGCCGGCGACGATCCATGCGCGGCATTGGCGCGCGACGTCGACATTCCGGCGGGCGGCGACGTCACGCTGCTGTGGTTGATGGGCGACGCCGGTTCCGCCGGCGAGGCGAGCGCATTGGTCAAGACGCATCGCGCCAAGGACTTTGACAAGCGGCTTGCCGACAACGAGGTCGCCTGGCGCGGCTTCCTCGACACGATCCAGGTAGAAACGCCCGACAAGGCACTGGATGCCATGGTCAATCACTGGCTGCCCTATCAGGCGCTGGCCTGCCGCATTCGTGCCCGCACCGCCTTCTATCAGGCGAGCGGCGCCTTCGGCTTCCGCGACCAGCTGCAGGACACGCTGGCCCTGTTGGCGCATGACCCGTCGCTGGCACGTGAGCAAATCCTGAACGCCGCCGGACGCCAGTTCCCGGAAGGCGACGTGCAGCATTGGTGGCTGCCGCGCACCGGCGCCGGCGTGCGCACCACGATCTCGGACGACGTCGTCTGGCTCGCGCATGCGGTGTCGCGCTACATCACCGTGACCGGCGACAAGTCGATCCTGAAGGAAGCGCTGCCGTTCATCGAGGGTAAGCCGCTGGCCGAGGGCGAGCACGACTCCTTCTTCGAGCCGCAAGTCTCCAAGACGATCGTGCCGCTCTACGAGCACTGCGCGCGGGCGTTGGACCTAGCGATCCAGCGCACCGGTGCCGACGGGTTGCCGTTGATGCTGGGCGGCGACTGGAACGACGGCATGAACCGTGTCGGCGTTGGCGGCAAGGGCGAGAGCGTCTGGCTGGGCTGGTTCCTGCTGAAGACGCTGACCGACTTCTCTGCGGTCGCCAAGGCACAGGGCGATGCCAAGCACGCCAAGGCCTGGGAGGCGCATGCCGCCAACCTCAAGCGAGCGCTGGAGAACAAGGCCTGGGACGGCGAGTGGTATCGGCGCGGCAGCTTCGATGACGGCTCGCCGCTCGGTTCGCGCGGTTCCGACGAGTGCAAGATCGACTCGATCGCGCAGTCGTGGAGTGTGTTGTCGGGCGAGGGCGATCCGGCGCGGTCCCATACGGCGATGGATCAGGCGATCAAGCATCTGGTCGACGAAGAGCTCAAGATCGTGAAGCTGTTCACGCCGCCCTTCTCCAAGACCACGAAGGATCCCGGCTACATCAAGAGCTATCCGCCGGGCGTGCGCGAGAATGGCGGCCAATATACCCACGCCTCGACGTGGTTCGTCATCGCCTTGGCCGAGATGGGGCGCACTGACGAGGCCTATCGCTGCTTCTCGATGCTGAACCCCGTCAACCACGCCCTCGACGCGGACGCGGCCGAACACTACCGGGTCGAGCCCTATGTCGTCGCGGCCGACATCTATGCCGGCGAAGGCAAGGGCGGGCGCGGCGGCTGGACCTGGTACACCGGTTCCGCCGGATGGCTCTACCGTGCCGCTGTGGAAGGCATTCTGGGCATCGAGCGGCGCGGCAAGCGCGTCGAGATCAACCCGAAACTGCCGTCCGACTGGCCGGGTTATTCGGCCAGGCTCAAGATCGACGGCACCGAGCACGCGGTCCGCGTCGTGCGCGCCAAGGGCGCCAAGACGATCTCGCTGGAAGTGGATGGCGCCAAGGTCAAGGGCAACGCCTTCGACCTCAAGGACGGCAAGATTACCGAGGTCGTCGTCAAGATACCGGCCTGATGCCGGAGGGCGGCCGCCGGAAGTCACCGGCGGCTGCCTTGAAATGCACAAAAATGTGGCAGCGGCGGGCTTCTGCCGCAATTTTGCCGCAGCATTGGGATTTCACCTTTTATCTCAAACCGTTACGCGATCACGGCAGATTTCTGCCCGTTGTCATGTTTTGTTCGACGGAACGGAACAGAAGGCACTGGTGGGCATTGTTTTGCCGCTCATCTGGAGATACGTGTTCACCGCAATAATGCGGCGCGCAATGGATCGTTTCGCGGAGTAATCGAGTTGTCACTGCTGCAAATCTACTGGAGAGCGCTCGGCTATCTTACTGCCGACAAGAAGCGTCTCACCCTGATCTGCCTGGCAAACGTCATGCTTGCGATGGTCGCGGTTTACGAGCCGCTGCTGCTGGGTAAGGTCATCGGCGCCATCGCCGAGCGCACCAACCCGATCAGCGAACTTGTCATGTGGGCAGGTCTCGGCGCCTTCAACATCATTGCATTCGTGCTCGTCGCCCGCGGCGCCGACCGTTTCGCTCACAAGCGGCGTTCGGAAGTGCTGTGCGAATCCTTCGAGCGCGTCATCACCATGCCGCTTGCCTGGCACCAGCAGCGCGGCACCTCGAACTCGCTGCAGACGCTGCTGCGCGCGGTGGAGTCGCTGTTCAGCCTCTGGCTCGAATTCATGCGCCAGCATCTGTCGACCGTCGTCGCACTGATGTTCTTGGTGCCGACCGCGATGCGCCTCGACATGCGCATGTCCGCAGTCTTGCTCGTGCTCGGCGTGTTCTACTTCGCCGTCGGCCGGCTGGTCATGCGCAAGACCAAGGCGGGCCAGGCCAATGTGGAGCGCCACTATCACACAGTGTTCGGCCACGTGACCGACACCGTCAGCAACGTTGCCGTGCTGCAGAGCTACAACCGTATCGGCCAGGAAACCGAAACGCTGAAGCGTTATGTGCGCGACCTGCTCAATGCCCAGAACCCGGTTCTCGACTGGTGGGCGCTGGCCAGCGCCATGAACCGCCTGTCCTCGACCATCTCGATGATGGTGGTGCTCCTGATCGGTTCCTATCTGGTCATGCACAATCAACTGCGCATCGCCGATGTCGTTGCCTTCACCGGTTTCGCCACCTTGCTGATCTCGCGCCTCGACCAGGTTTCGGCCTTCGTGACGCAGATTTCGGAAGCACGCGCCAAGCTCGAGGATTTCTACAAGCTCGAGGAAGCGGCCGCCGAGACGGCCGAGCCGGAAGGCCTGCGCGATCTTGGCAAGGTCACCGGCCATATCCGCTTCGAGAATGTCGGCTTCTCCTTCGCCAACTCCACCCAGGGCGTCGAGGATGTCTCCTTCGAAGTCGCCGCCGGCCAGACGGTCGCCATCGTCGGCCCGACGGGCGCCGGCAAGACGACGCTCATCAACCTCCTGCAGCGCGTCTACACGCCGGACCAGGGCCGCATCCTCATCGACGGTATCGACACGCGCAGCGTGACCCGCAAGTCGCTGCGCCATTCGATCGCCACCGTCTTCCAGGATGCCGGCCTGCTCAACCGCTCGATCGAGGACAACATCCGCGTCGGCCGCGCCGACGCCACCAATGAGGAAGTGCACGCAGCCGCCAACGCCGCGGTCGCGCAGGACTTCATCCTGTCGAAGAGCAACGGCTACGACACGCTTGTCGGCGAGCGCGGCGGCCAGCTTTCGGGCGGCGAGCGTCAGCGTATCGCCATCGCCCGCGCCGTGCTGAAGGACGCGCCGATCCTGGTTCTCGACGAGGCGACCAGCGCGCTCGACGTCGAGACGGAAGGCCGTGTCAAGGAAGCCATCGACGATCTGCGGCGCGACCGCACCACCTTCGTCATCGCTCACCGCCTGACCACCGTCCGCGACGCCGATCTGGTCGTCTTCATGGACAAGGGCCAGGTCGTCGAGATGGGCGGTTTCCAGGAATTGTCGCTGCGCAATGGCCGTTTTGCCTCGCTGCTGCGTGCCGGCGGCCTGCTCAACGACGACGAGGTTCGCCGCCTCAGCGTCGTGTCGGTGACCGGCGAAGCCGCTTAATCATCGAACCGGCTGGCCTCTGGTCGCCAGTTTCGCGAAAATCATGACACCGCGTACCTTCAAGGTGCGCGGTGTTGTCTTTTCAGAACGGCTTCAATCCCGATCCGAAAAGCTCTAAAGAACATCGCATGAGCGAAACGAGTGCACGTTCTTCGAGCTGGGCGGACCTGGCCAACCCGACGCGTTTCATGACGCTGGCAGACAGGCTGGTGCCGTGGCTGGTCGGCATTGCGGCCGTCGTGCTGGCCGTCGGCCTCTATATGAGCTTCACCGCGCCGGAGGATTTCCAGCAGGGCATCACCGTGCGCATCATGTATATCCACGTGCCTTTCGCCTGGCTCTCGATGATGTGCTACTCGGTGATGGCCATTTCGGCGCTCGGCACGCTGGTGTGGCGACATCCCTTGGCCGATGTCGCGCTGAAGGCGGCGGCACCCATCGGCGCGGTGTTCACGGCGCTCGCGCTCATCACCGGCTCCATCTGGGGCAAGCCGATGTGGGGCACCTGGTGGGTGTGGGACGCCCGGCTCACCTCCGTGTTCGTGCTGTTCTTGATGTATCTCGGCATCATCGCGCTGACCCGCGCGCTGGACGATGTCACCCGCGCCGCCTGGGCGGCGGCCGTCATCACGCTGGTCGGCTTCATCAACATCCCGATCATCAAGTTTTCGGTCGACTGGTGGAACACGCTGCACCAGCCGGCATCCGTGTTCCGGCTTGACGGTCCGACCATTGATCCCAGCCTGTTGTGGCCCTTGCTGGTGATGGCGGTGGGCTTCACCGTCCTGTTCTTCGCGCTGCACATGATGGCGATGCGCACCGAAATCCGCCGCCGCCGCGTCATCGCCATGCGCCGCATGGCGGCACGGCGCGCCGATAGCTGATCGGATCGCTGCCCGCGCATCGACAGCGGCGGGGCGTTGCGCTATGCGAAATGCTGCTGCATCGGCCAGAAAATCGGAATCGATTTTCGACAGGCACGATGCAGCAGATAAAAAGTGTCAGAGCGTCCTTTGCGCGTCCAATTGGACGCGCGGCGCTCTAACGCCACCGCCGCTCTTACGGGACCGCTTTCATGAAACGCTCGAACGTCAACGCCATCATCCGCGAGGCCGACGCCTTCATCCGCTCCTTCGGCTACATCATGCCTCCGTTCGCTTACTGGACGCCGGAGGAGATGAAGGCGCGGCGCGGCAGCTCGGCCGGCATTTTCGAGTCCCGCCTCGGCTGGGACATCACCGATTACGGCCAGGGCAAATTCGACGAGCTTGGCCTCTTCCTGTTCACCGTGCGCAACGGCCGCTTCGAGGACATGAAGAAGGGCGCCGGCATGCTTTATGCCGAGAAGATCATGATCTCGCGCAAGGACCAGCTCTCGCCCATGCACCGCCACGTCATCAAGGCGGAAGACATCATCAACCGCGGCGGCGGCAAGCTGGTGCTGGAACTGTTCATGCCCGACGCCGAGGGCGGCATCGACCCCAAGGCCGAGGTCTCGGTACCGGTTGACGGCACCATCCGCAAGCTGCCGGCCGGCGGCCTGCTCAAGCTCGATCCGGGCGAGAGCGTCACGCTTCTGCCCGGCGTGTGGCACGCCTTCTGGGCCGAGGGCAAGGACGTGCTGATCGGCGAGGTCTCCACCGTCAACGACGACCTCACCGACAACATCTTCCGCGAGCCGATCGGCCGCTTCTCCGACATCGAGGAAGATGTGGCGCCGCTGCACTTGCTGGTGGCGGATTACGAGCGCTGGCTGGGCTGAGCCTCTCCGGCTTTCAGGCTGTTGCCTTGGTGTCGGTGGAATCGTTCGGCTGGATCGAACGATTCGACACGAACAATGCGTTGGATCGGCGATAGATAGAATGGCATTCCAATTCCGATTGGAATTGGAGAATAGCCGTGTCTGTCGCCTCGTCCCTCGACCGCCCCCTCGTTTCGCCCGCAGCGGCCAGGGAGCCGGCGCGCGCCGACAAGGCAACGGTCTGGGCCGGCATCGTGCTGGCTGTCATCGTGGCCGCCTCCGCATTCTCGATCCGGCAGTTGCCGGGGCTCGGCATTTTCAGCCCGATGATCCTGGCGGTCATCGTCGGCATCGTTTTCTCCAACCTGGTCGGCCTGCCGGCCAATACGCGCCCCGGCATTGCGTTTTGCCAACGCACCTTGCTTCGGCAGGCAATCGTGCTGCTCGGCTTCCAGTTGACGCTGACGCAACTCACCGCGATCGGCGTCACCGGCGTCGGCATCGTCGCCTTGTCGCTGGTCGCCACCTTCTGCTTCACGCTTGGCCTTGGTCGCATGCTGGGCGTCGACCGCAAGCTCGCCGAACTGATCGCCGCCGGCACCTCGATCTGCGGCGCCTCGGCCATCGTTGCCACCAATGCGGTGACCAGCGCCAGCGACGAGGACGTCGCCTATGCGGTTGCCTGCGTCACCCTGTTCGGCACGGTCGCCATGCTGGGCTACCCGTTGCTGGCAGGGCCGGCCGGCCTCGACCCGCATGGTTTCGGCCTGTGGGCGGGCGCTTCCATTCATGAAATCGCGCAGGTCATCGGCGCCGGCTTCCAGGTCGGTCCGCAAGCCGGCGAGATCAGCACCATCGCCAAGCTGGCGCGGGTGGCGATGCTGGCCCCTGTGGTCATCACGCTCGGCCTGCTGGCGGCGCGGAGCAGGACCGGCGAAAAGACGGCGAAGCCGCCAATGCCGTGGTTCGTGGTCGCCTTCGTCGCCGTCGTGGTGCTGAACAGTGCCGTCGAAGTGCCGGCCGAAGTGAAGTCGCTGATCGTCTTCGCCACCACCTTCATGCTCTCGGTCGGCCTTGCCGCCATGGGCTTGCAGACGCATATCGGCAAGATCCGCTCGCGCGGCCTGCGCCCCTTGCTGCTTGCGCTTTCGGCGTTTGTCTTTATCGCTTGCTTCAGCCTGCTTTTGGTCAAGTTCGCAGGTTGAGGAACCTGAATGACGCTGGAGCAGTTGCGCATCTTCGTTGCCGTCGCCGAACGCGAGCATGTGACGAACGCGGCGCGCGACCTCAACCTGACGCAATCGGCGACAAGTGCTGCCGTTGCTGCTCTTGAAGCGCGTTATGCGACCAAGCTGTTCGACCGCGTTGGCCGCCGGATCGCACTGACCGATGCCGGCCGCCTGTTTCTCGCCGAGGCGAGGTCGGTGCTGGCGCGCGCCGCCGCCGCCGAACTGGTGCTGGCCGATCTCGCCGGGTTGAAGGTCGGCTCGCTCGGCCTCGGCGCCAGCCAGACCGTCGGCAATTACTGGCTGCCGCGTTTCATCCACGCCTTCCGTTCGCAGCATCCCGGCATCGGCGTGTCGCTAACCATGGGCAACACCGAGACGGTCGCCGCTCATGTGCGCGACGGCGAGGCCAATCTCGGCTTCGTCGAGGGCGAGGTCGACGAGCCGAGCCTTGCCGTCACTACGGTGGCCGAGGACGAGATGGTGCTGTTGGCGCCGGCCGGGCATCCTTGGGGACAACTCGGCAAGGACGAGAAGCCGGTGCTGGGTTCGGCCAGCTGGGTGTTGCGCGAAAGCGGTTCGGGAACGCGTTCCACGCTCGCCGCCATGTTGCGCAAGGACGGCATCGCCGAGGCCGATATCGACATCGGCCTTGTGCTGCCGACCAACGAGGCAGTGCGTACGGCGGTGGCGGCGGGAGCAGGGGTGACGGTGATGTCGCGCCTCGTCGCGGCCAACGCGCTCGCCGCCGGCAGCCTGATCGCCGTCGATTATCCGGTGCCGCGCCGCCGCTTCTACATGCTGCGCCACAAGGAGCGCTACGCCACCGCCGCCGAGACCGAATTCATGCGGCTGATCGGCGAAGGGTTGCCGGACCGGTAGGCTGTCCCGGCTGACGCTTCCGCCGTCAGGTTACCAGCCTCAGCATCTTCAAAACGCGTTCGAACATCGCCCCGTATGGGGGATGCAGCAGCGCGCCGCCATTGAAGCGCGATTGCAGGAAGACCGGCTTTTCCTTGCTGAAGGTGCGGAAACCCCATTCGCCGTGATAGGCGCCGATGCCGCTGGCGCCGACGCCGCCGAAGGGCTGGCGTTCCTGCGCGATGTGCAGCAGGCAATCATTGACGGTGACGCCGCCGGCAATCGTCTCGTGCAGCACGCGTTCGCGCGCCGTCGTGTCGGTGCCGAACCAGTACAGCGCCAGTGGGCGGTCGTGCCGATTGACGTGGCCGATGGCGTCGTCCAGCGAAGCGTATTCGAGGATCGGCAGCACTGGCCCGAAGATTTCCTCGCGCATCAGCCGGCTGTCTTCCGGCGCGTTGCGCACCAGGGTCGGCGCGAATTTGCGGCCCTCTGGCGGCAATGTCTCGCCGGCAGGGTTGATCTCGGTCACCTCGGCACCGCCGGCGCGCGCCTCCTCGACCAGCGCCGTCAGCCGCTGGTAATGGCGGTCGGAGACGATCGAGGAATAGTCCTTGTTGGCCTTCAGCGTCGGATAGAAGCGTTTCACCGCTTCGGCGAACTTGCCGGTCACGGCCGCCGCCTGGCCTTGCGGCACCATGATGTAGTCGGGTGCGATGCAGGTCTGGCCGGCGTTGAGCAATTTGCCGAAGGCGATGCTCCTGACCGCCGCGTCCATGTCGCAGGACGGATCGAGGATCGCCGGCGACTTGCCACCGAGTTCCAGCGTCACCGGGGTCAGGTTGGCGGCGGCTGCAAGCGCCACCTGCCGGCCGACCGCCGTCGAGCCGGTGAAGATGAGGTGGTCGAAGGGCAGCGAGACGAAGGCCTTGCCGGTCTCGGCGTCGCCGGTAACGACATCGACTTCCTCCGGCGCGAAATGCTGGGCGACGAGGTCGGCGAGCAGTGCCGAAAAGGCGGGCGTCAGTTCGGACGGTTTCATCAGCACGCGGTTGCCGGCGGCAAGGGCTGCGGTGGCCGGCGCCACGGCCAGCTGGAACGGGTAGTTCCAGGGCGAGACGACGCCGACGACGCCGAGCGGCTGCGGCACCAGCCGGTTGGAGCCCGGCAGGAACGGCAGGCTGGTGGCGACGCGGCGCGCGCGCATCCAGGAGGCGACATGCGAGATGGCGTGGTTGATGCCGGCGCGCACCACGAACAGCTCGGCAAAGCGGGTTTCATGCGCCGAGCGGCTGCCGAAATCGGCGGCGATGGCCTCGCAAATGGCTTTTTCGTGGTTGTCGGTCAGCGCCAGCAGGCGCTTCAGCCGGTCCTTGCGCACGACCAGCGTCGGGAATGGCTCGGCGGCGAAGGCGCGGCGCTGTGCCTCGAAGCGTTCGCGCAGCAAATCGGGTCTGACATGCAGCATGCTTTCCTCCACCCTTTTTTGACTGTCCGGCCGTAACGCATTGAAAACGCATAAAATGCGATGGCGCGCCGGAAATCTCCGTACGCATACGGGAATGGAACTCCCGATTTACGTGAGCGTCAACAGCTTTGTGGTGGGGCATGGTTGCCGGTGCGGAAGGCCCACACCGGCCGCGGCCGGCACGGTCAGGCGCCGGCGAGGATGAAATCGGCGCAGCGGTCGGCGATCATGATGACCGGCGCGTTGGTGTTGCCGCTGGTGAGGCGCGGCATGATCGAGGCATCGCAGATGCGCAGTCGCGGCACGCCGCGCACCCGCAATTGCGGGTCGACCACGGCGGTAGCGTCCGTGCCCATGCGGCAGGTGCCGGACGGGTGGTAGACGGTTTTCGCGTGTTTCTCGATATGGTCGAGGATCGCGGCGTCGGAGAGGTCGGCGGCGGCGCCCGGCGCCAGTTCCTCGCTCACCACCGCCTGCAGCGCCGGCTGGCGCAGCACGGTGCGCGCGATCTTCATGCCGGCAAGCAGCGTCGCCCTGTCGTCGGCATGGGAGAGGAACCCGGTGGTGAAGCGGATCGGCTCGTTGGGATCTGATGAGCGCAAGGCGATCGAACCGCGCGATTTCGGCCTCAGAACGCAGGGATTGATCTCCATGCCGTGCCGTTCGATCGAACCGTGCTGGGCGCTTTCGATCATCACCGGCAACACGTGGAACTGCACGTCCGGCCGGCCGTCGCCGTCGGTGTCGAAGAAGCCGCCGCTTTCCACCACGTTGGAGGCGAGCAGCCCGTTGCGGAAAAGCACGTATTGGACGCCATGACGCAGCGCGCGCAGGCCGCGATCCTCGCCAAGCAGCGAGATGGGCTGGCGCGTCAGCGCATAGACCGGGGCGGCGACATGATCCTGGTAGTCGGCGCCGACGGCCGCGATGTCGCGGATCACCGGAATGCCGAGGCCGGCAAGCGCGGCCGCCGGTCCCAAGCCGGACAGAAGCATGATCTTCGGCGTGCCCAGCGCACCGGCGGCCAAAATCACCTCGGCTTCGGCCGTCGCCATGTGCTGACCGCCGCCAGCGGTGGTGTAGGAAAGGCCGCGCGCCGCGCCGTTCTCCAGGATCAGGCCGGTCACCAGCGCGTCGGTGACGATCTTCAGCCGCGCATTGCCGGCCAGCGGCTTCAGGAACACTTTCGCGGTCGACTGGCGTTCGCCGCCGCCGGTCGTGGTCTGGTAGAAACCGACACCTTCCTGGCGTTCGCCGTTGAAGTCGTCATTGTAGCGATAGCCGGCCTGCTGGGCCGCCCGCACATAAGCGAGCGAGAGCGGGTGGCGATGGCGCGGGTCGGAAACGGGCAGGGGGCCGGCGTCGCCATGGCGTTCGCCGGCCAGTCTTTCGTTGCGCTCCAGGCGCCTGAACACCGGCAGCACGTCGTCCCAGCCCCAGCCGGGACAGCCAAGGTCGCGCCAGCCGTCATAATCTTCCGGCTGGCCACGCACATAAAGCATGGCGTTGATCGATGAACCGCCGCCCAGCGTGCGGCCCTGCGGGATCGGCAATCTGCGACCGCCGACGGCAGGTTCCGGGTCTGATTCATAAATCCAGCTGCGCGCCGTGCCGATCACCTTGGCGAAGGTCGCCGGCATGTCGATGAAGCGGGTGTTGTCGGCGGGGCCTGCCTCCACCAGAAGCACACGCTTGCCGGCATTGACCAGCCGGTTCGCCAGCGTGCAGCCGGCGGAACCGGCGCCGGCGATGATGTAGTCGAAATTTTCCGTCATCGGTTCAGGCATACCGCATGATGACGGTCTTGGTCTCGAGATAGCCCTCGAGCGCGGCGCGGCCATGCTCGCGGCCGATGCCGGACTGCTTGAAGCCGCCGAACGGTGCGGCGGCGTCCAGCGTGTTGTGCGAATTCACCCACACCGTGCCTGCCTTCAGCGCGTGGATGGCGGTCATCGCCTTGCCCATGTCGCGCGTCCAGATCGAGGCCGAAAGTCCGTAGCGCGTGTCGTTGGCGACGCGGATCGCCTCATCCAGATCGGCGACCGGCATGGCGGCGACCACCGGCCCGAACACCTCCTCGCGCACGATCTCCATGTCGTGCGAGACATTGTGCAGAATGGTCGGCGCAACATAGTGGCCCTTGGCCGGCACGGTGCGCGTACCGCTTATCTGCTCGGCGCCAGCGGCGAGGCTGCGCTCGACGTAACCCATCACGCTGTGGCGGTGCTTGGCCGAGACCAGCGGGTTGATCTGCGCACCCTCGTCGCGGCCGGCGCCCAGCGTCATGCCGTCGGCGATTTCGGCCAGCCTTGCCAGCGTGCGCTCATAGATCGGCTTTTCGATCAGGATACGGGCGGCCGAGGTGCAGACCTGGCCCTGGTTGAAGAACATGCCGAGGCCGGCGAGCAGCGGCTCGATGCCGTCCTCCATGTCCGACAACAGGATCATCGGCGATTTCGAACCCAGTTCCAGCGTGAAGCGGGCGACACGGTCGACGGCGGCGTGGCCGACGCGCTTGCCGATAGTGGTCGAGCCGGTGAAGGTCAGTTTGTCGATGCCGGGATGGTTGATCAGCGCCTCGCCGGTGACGGCGCCGGAGCCGGGCACGATGTTGACGACGCCGGGCGGAAAGCCGGCCGCCTCGATCAGTTCCGCCAGCCTCAGCAAGCCAAGCGGCGTCTCATGCGGCGGCTTCAACACCACCGTGCAGCCGGCGGCAAGCGCCGGCGCGATCTTCCAGGTGCCGATCAGTAGCGGAAAATTCCACGGCACGATGGCGCCGACCACGCCGACCGGTTCCATCACGGTCATGGCGTGGTGCTTGGCGCCGGGCGGCACCGGGATGGAGACCTGGAACGTCGAACCCTCGATCTTGGTGGCCCAGCCGGCATAGTAGCGCAGCCAGTCGACCGTTCCGCCGGCCGACAGCATTTTAGCGACGCCGAGCGACTTGCCGTTTTCGATGCTCTCGATCTCGGCGAGCAGGTCGGCGTCGGCTTCGACCAGATCGGCGAGTTTCAGCATCAGCCGTTGCCGGTCGACGGGCCGCATGCTGCCCCACGGGCCGTCGAGCGCGGCGCGGGCGGCGCGCACTGCAAGGTCGACGAGTTGCGGGCCGCTCTCCGGAACGCGGGCCACGATCTCGCCGGTGGCGGAATCGTCCACCGGCAGGCCTTCACCGGCGGCATCGACGAAGCGTCCGTCGATGAACGGGCGATGGCTGCGCGCCAGGAAGGCGGCTGCGGCTGCGCTGATGGGCGGTGCTATTCTTTCGTTCACGGCTTCCTCCTGGCATCGGTTCGTCGTTCGACCGTGCAGTCAGGGGTAGGAACCGCATGCGCGGGCCGCAAGACGATCACCGGGCCAGTGCACGTTCAGTCAAAACAAAGTTCCCGTTCGGACAAGACGCCCGCCGGTCGACATCGCACTATTGGCGACAGAGGACGGCCGCACCTTGCGGTCGCGACAGGCAGGATCGAAATGAGATTTTCCGGCAAGACGGCTTTCATCACCGGCGGCGGCACCGGCATCGGCGCGGCGGTTGCCCGGCGCATGGCGAAAGAGGGCGCCAACATCGTTTTGATGGGACGCCGGCGCGAGCCGCTCGAAGCGGTTGCGGGTGACACCAACGCGCTGATCGTACAGGGCGATGCCGCCGACGCCAATGCTGTGCGCGCCGCGCTGAAGCAGGTGCATGCGAAGTTCGGCCTGGTCGACATGCTGATCGCCAATGCCGGCGGCCATGGCGTCGGCCCGACCATTTCGATGAGCGACGAGACCTGGGCGCTTGCCACCCGCACCAATCTCGACACCACTTTCGTCTGTGCCCGCGAATGCCTGCCCGACCTGATCTCGCGCAAGGGCAACATCGTTGTCGTTGCCTCCATCGCCGGCCTGTTCGCCGGTCCGGCCGCCGCCGGCTACGTGACGATGAAACATGCCTGCGTCGGCCTCGGCAAATCCTTGGCGCGCGACTACGGCCGCCGCGGCGTGCGCACCAACACGATTTGCCCCGGCTGGGTGGCGACCGCCATGGCTGACGAGCAGATGCAGGTCGTCGTCGAGAAACACGGCCTGGCCTCGGTCGACGAGGCCTACCGGCTGGTCACCAGGGATGTGCCGCTCGGCCGCCCGGCAACGCCGGAAGAAATCTCCAACGTCATCTGCTTCGTCGCCTCCGACGAGGCCGCAATGATGAACGGGTCGATCCTGACCGTCGACGGCGGTGCCACCGTGGTCGACCTGCCGACCCTAGCCTTTGTCGATTGAGCCTTTGAGGACCTTGTGATGAACGACGTGAACAGACCGGCCGACTGGAAGCATTTCGACGACTTCGCAGCCGGCATCGCCACCAACCGGCTGCCGACGACCAAGGCCCTGGCAGGCCAGACCTTCAAGATCACGCTGAAGGGCGGGCGCCAGGTCGATCTCGCCTTCACCAGCCCGGACACCGTCGCCTGGGGCGAGGGCAAGGAGGCCGGCGTCGACTGGTACGAGGCGCTGGAAGTCGCGCCCGACACCTTCTTCATCAACATGACCTTCGGCGCGCGCACCACCGAGGACGAAGCCTTCATCGTCAACACGCGGACACGGCGCGTGCTTTCGGTGCGCGAGCGGGTGCGCGATGCCGGCGAGGCGCCGGGCGAGCCGCGCGTCGCGCAAACCTGGCTGGCCGGCGTTCTTGGCGATGCCTCGGCGGCGCCTACCGGCATCGAGCCAGCACCGACGCGCGACCTCATCGGGCTCACCGCGCATTACCAATACAGCCCGAACCATCTCTACGAACACGTCTACCTGTCGTCGCAGCGTTATGCCTGGCAGAACCTTGTCGGCGTGCAGCGCGGCCATGGCGACGTCGATCTCGCCACCACCTGGAAGTTCGCCGAGAACCAGTATGTCTTCGGCTTCCGCGAATTCATCATCCCGGTCGCCTCGCTCTTCTTCTACAACTGGGACGGCATGCGCTCGACCGGCAAGTTCCTCGGCGTGACTTCGACCGGCGCGGTCGAAAACAAGCCCGCCGGCGCACTGATCGAGAAGAAATCCACCACTGTCTACGACGAGGGGCGTGCGCCGGTCTGAGCGCGCGGGTGAAGCCATGAGCAAGAATTACGAAGCGATCAAGGCGCATTACGCCGGTTCCGACAACAAGGATCTGGCGGCGATGATGGCGCCGATCACCGACCGCACCGCCTGGACCGAAATGGCGGGCTTTCCCTACGCCGGCACCTATGTCGGTGCCGTCGCCATCATCGAAGGCGTGTTCAAGCGCATCGGCGATGAGTGGGAGGGTTACACCTTTAAGCTGGAGAGGCTGGTCGACGGCGGTTCGACCGTGCTTGGCATCGGCACCTATTCGGGCACCTACAAGCGGACGGGCCGGCCGATGAAGGCACGCGTCGTCCATGTCTGGGATGTCGAGGACGGCAAGGTGCTGCGGTTCGAGCAGTTCACCGACACCAAACTGGTCGCGGAGGCGACCGGCTGACGGGTTTTGGGGGCATGGCCCGACCGGCGTGGGGCTGGCGGGACCGGATCTGGGAGGAGAAAATGCAAATGAGCCTGAAAGGAATGATGGCGGCGCTTGCGCTGTCCACGGTGCTGAGCGCCGGCGCGACCGTCGTCGCCAATGCCGCCGGTGATGAGATCGTCATCGGCGCGCCGGTCTCCTTGACCGGTCCGTTCGCCGGCGACGGCAAGGAACAGGAATGGGCCTACAAGCAGGCCGTCGAGGACATCAACAAGGCCGGCGGCATCATGATCAAGGAAGCCGGCAAGAAGCTGCCGGTGCGACTGGTCATTGCCGACGACGAGAGCGCTGAGGCCAAGGTGGCCTCGGCGATCGAGAACCTCGTCAAGGTGCAGAAGGTCGACATCCTGTTGTCGACCCATTCCGGCCCGCTCAACGTCGCCGGCGCGATCGTGGCCGAGAAATACAAGAAGTTCTACATGATCACGAGCGCCTTCCCGTTCGAGTGGCAGCCGCTCAAGCTCAAATATTCGGCGCTGTTCTTCTTCCATCCCGGTCCCGGCGCCGAGGTGCCGTTCGAGATCTGGCAGAAGCTGCCGGAAAACGAGCGGCCGAAACACCCGGCGCTGGTCACCGAGGATTCGCCCGACGGCAAGGGCTTTGGCGGTGCCTTCGAGGCGGCGGCAAAGAAATATGGCTATACCTTCGCTTTCAACGATCCCTGGGCGACCGGCTCGACCGACTATTCGGCGATGATCACCAAGCTGAAGGCGGCCGATGTCGACGCCATGCTGGTGTTCGGCTCACCCGCCGACACCATCACGCTGATGCGCCAGATGAAGGAGCTCGGCTTCAGCGTGCCTTACCTGCACGGCTGGAAGGGCACCTGGACCGGCGAATTCCACGACGCGCTGGGCAAGGATTCCGACTACGTCCTGACCGACGGCTTCTGGTCGGCCAGCTATCCTTACAAGGGCGCCAAGGAATTGGGCGATCGCTACGAGGCCCAGTACAAGAAGGATTCGGTCACCGTCGGCGCCTTCTACGCCAACGCGCAGGTGCTGTTCCAGGCGATCGAACGCGCCGGCTCGACCGACGCCAGCGCCGTCCACGACGCCGTCTTCAACCAGGAGTTCAAGGACACCGTCGTCGGACCGCTGAAATTCGACGAGGGTGGCTTTGCGCTGATCCCGTCCGTCGCCACGCAATGGTGGCAGGGCAAGCATCAGCTGATCTTCCCGAACGGCGATTGGACCTACAAGCCGGCACCGGCCTGGGACAAGCGCTGATAGGGGGTGGGCAGCGGGGCGACGTCGCCGCAAAGGCGTCGCCCCGTTCGTCCCGCACGAGGCCGCCGATCCGCCGCCGCCAGGCGTGCGGTTCGGCTGCCTGCCACGAAAATCGGGGAATGGAACAATTCATGCAGCCAGACGGGACGGTGCTTTGCCTCGAGGCGGTCACCAAGCGGTTCGGCGGTCTGGTCGTGCTGGACGGCATCGACCTTGCCGTCGGCCGTAGCGAGCTGGTCGGACTGATCGGGCCGAACGGCGCCGGCAAGTCGACATTGTTCAACGTCATCACCGCCATCTACGCGCCGACGCGCGGCAAGGTGATGTTCGGTGGACGCGACATCACCGGCGCGCAGCCGCATCACATCTGCCGTTTCGGCATCGCCCGCACCTTCCAGCTGGTGCGCACCTTTCTCACCATGACCGCCTTCGAGAATGTCATGGTCGGCGCCGTCTACGGTGGTGGCGGCCGCGTGCGCCACGCCGCCGAGGCGGCGGAACAGGCGCTGGAACTGGTCGGACTTGCCGCCAAACGCAACGTGACCACCGCTCATATGACGCTGTCCGACCGCCGGCTGCTCGAAATCGCCCGCGCCGTTGCGTCGAGCCCGGCGCTGCTCCTGCTCGACGAACCGATGGCAGGGCTCAACCCGACCGAAATCCGCCAGATGGTCGAGGTCATCCGCCGCACGCGCGCGGAAAGAGGCATTTCCATCCTCTGGGTCGAACACAAGGTCGACGCCATCATGAAGGTGTGCAGCCGGGTGGTCGTGCTCGACCACGGTGTCAAGATCGCCGACGGCACGCCCGCCGAAATCGTCGCCAACCGCAAAGTCATAGAGGCCTATCTTGGCGAACCGGCTGCTTGAAGTAAAAGACCTCGAAGTCGCCTATGGCGACGTGCGCGCGCTGTGGGGCGTCTCGATCCATGTCGAGGCGGGCACGGTGGTTGCCATCGTCGGCGCCAACGGCGCCGGCAAGACGACGCTGATGCGCGCCATTTCCGGCCTGTTGAAGCCGAAGCGCGGTGAAATCCTGCTTTCAGGCGCTTCCCTGCTCAACCGCGCGCCGGAGGAGATCGCCGGCATGGGCATCGCCCATGTGCCGGAAGGGCGCGGCCTGTTCCGCCAGATGACGGTGCTGGAGAACCTCGAACTCGGTGCTTTCCAGCCAAAGGCCAGGGCCCGCATGAAGCAGTCGCTGGAGAAGGCCTATGCGCTGTTTCCGCGGCTCAAGGAGCGGGCAGGGCAGAAGGCCGGCTCGCTGTCGGGCGGCGAGCAGCAGATGCTGGCGATCGCGCGCGCCACCATGTCGGAGCCGTCGCTGCTCATCCTCGACGAGCCGTCGATCGGCCTGTCGCCGCTGGTGGTGCAGCAGATGTTCAAGCTGATCGAGGAACTGCACCGGCAGGGCGTCACCATCCTGCTTGTCGAGCAGAACATCCACCAGGCGCTGAAGATCGCCGACCACGCCTTCGTGCTGAAGACCGGCGAGATCGCCATGCAGGGCACCGGCGCCGAGCTGATCGCCGATCCCGAAGTTCAGAAAGCCTATATGGGCGTATTGGAGCTGTGATGACCTTGCCCTCGCCGGACATCTTCCTGCAGCTATCCATCAACGGCGCGCTCGGCGGTGCCATGTATGGCGTCGCCGCGGTGGGCTTGAGCCTCATCTTCGGCACCATGCGGCTGATCTTCCTGGCGCAGGGCGCCATGATCATCCTGGCCGCCTATCTGGTGCGGGCGCTGTTCCAGCATCTCGGCATCGACCCGTTCCTGTCGCTCGCCATCATGGTGCCGGTCGGCTTCGGCGCGGGTTGGCTGATCTACCAGGGCCTGTTCCGCAAGGCGGCGGCGGAAGAAGACCGCAACATCTCGCTGTTGATCGCGGTCGGCGTCATGTTCCTGGTGCAGAACCTGATGACGGTGATCTGGGGCGGCAACACCGCCGCCGTCGTCACCAGCTACACGGCAAGCGGCATCGAGTTCCTCGGCGTGCGCACCTCGTTCACCCGCTCGATGGGTTTCCTGATCGCGCTGGCCGGCACCGGCCTGGTGGTGCTGTTCCTGCGCAACACGCTGGTCGGCAAGGCGGTGAGGGCAGCGTCCGAGGACATGACGGCGGCGACGCTGATGGGCATCAGCCCGCACAAGGTCAATGCGATCGCCTTCGCCATCGGCATTGCGCTGGCCGGTGCCGCAGGCGTCGCGGTTGCTACAACATTTCCCTTCAACCCCTTTGCCGGGTTCATTTTTTCACTCAAGGCGCTGGTGGCGCTGGCGCTCGGCGGCATCGGCAATGTCGTCGGCGCGCTGGCCGGCGGCATCATCCTCGGGCTGATCGAGGCCTATGTGCAGTTCTTCATCTCGGGCGGCTGGACCAACGCCATCGCCTACGGCGTCTTCCTGGCCGTGCTGATGTTCAAACCCGAAGGCCTGTTCAGCCGGCCCTACAAGAAGGCGTAAGGCCATGTTTGCCCAAAACCGCATCTGGCTCGCCGCCGCCGTTGTCGTGCTCGCGCTGCTGCCGCTCTGGCCCGGCGTCATCGACAGCTACGCCTTTTCCTTCCTGTTCTTCGTGTTCGTCTACGCCATATTGGCGCAGGGCTGGAACCTGATCGCCGGCTTCGGCGGCCAGATCAGCCTTGGCTCGCACGCCTTCTTCGGGCTTGGCGCCTACACCACGGCCATCCTGTGGAGCGGCAACTATCTGTGGGGTTCGCTCTACCAGGCTTTCCCGCGCATCTATTATTTCGACCCGGTGACGATGGTGCTGAGCGGGCTGGTCGCGGCACTCGCCGCCGCGCTGATCGGCCTGCCGCTGCTCTCCAAATTGCGCGGCGATTATTTCGCGCTCGGTACGCTCGGCTTCGGCGAGATCGTCAAGGTGATATTCGTCAATGGCGGCGATTTCACCGGCGGCGCCTTCGGCGTGGTGGCGCCGTCCAGCACGTTCGAGACGCTGATGCCGCATTACTGGACCGGGCTCGGCCTCACCGTCGGCACCGCGCTTGCCATAGGCTGGCTGATGCGCTCGCGTTACGGATTGGCGCTGATCGCGGTGCGCGACGACGAGATGGCGGCATCCGCCAACGGCATCGACACGCTGAAGGTCAAGGTGGCCGCCTTCGCCGCCAGCGCGTTCATCGCCGGCATCGCCGGCAGCCTCTACACCTACTACATCTTCCATGTCGGCCCGGATTCGGTGTTCAGCCTCGACTGGATGCTGCTGCCGCTGATGATGACGGTGGTGGGCGGTACCGGCACCTTGCTCGGGCCGATCCTTGGCGCCTTCGTCATGTATGCGGTGTTCGATCTCGCCCGCATCTTCGTGCCGGACTACCACCCGATCATTTCTGGTCTCACCATCATCCTGGCCATGCTGTACCTGCCGAAAGGCCTGGCGCGCCTGCGCCCGGCCGCGGCGCGTGCATAAGGCCGGTTCGCGCAAGCGCAACCGTTCGCCACGCCGCTGTATTGCGTGTCGCCGGCGCGTCCGAACCGCCGCTGTCTTCGTCACCGTTCCACCGCGGTGCAGGATGTGGACAGAAAGCGCGGTGGTGCGCGCGAGTCCAAAGAAAGAACCTCGCCTGTTCAGTCGTTTGCCGAAAACCACGCGAAAAATCGTTCGCGGATTTATCCACGCCCTCGGGGCACACGCCACAATCGGCCCATCGCCCTCACGGGTGTAGCGCGCCGCGCGGTTTTGAGTTTTTGACACGCGGTTTTAGAGCACGAGCTATGGCTTAAAAGGAGCTTCAATGCGCCCTCGAACCTGCTTTGAGCCTTCATCGCGGGGTTATGATCAACTCCCGCGCAGGCCGACCCTTTCCCCCGCCTACCGTATAGTTCAGCTGAACCTCATCCTGGTCGAACGCCGCGAAGATCTTGCGGATAGCAGGCACGTCGTTGATGGAGAGGATGAAGCGACCCTTCAGGCGTGAAAGGCGCTCGGCCATCACCTCGAACTGCTCCCGGCCAAACAGGGTTGCGCCATAGTCACGTTCCGATCCGAAATACGGCGGATCGAGATAGAAGAGGGTCTCAGCGCGATCGTAGCGATCAATGAAGGGAAGCCAATCCAGGCACTCAATGGTGACACCAGCAAGCCGTTCATGAACCTCCGCAAGCAGGGGCTCCAGGCGTGTGAGGTTGAAGCTTGCCGACGAACTGGGATCGACGCCGAAACTTTGGCCAGCGACCTTGCCGCCGAATGCCGTCTTTTGAAGGTAAAGGAACCGGCCGGCGCGCTCCAGGTCGGTCAACGAGGCGGCGTTGCTCGCCTGCAGACGCTCAAACTCGCGTCGGCCGGTCAATTGCCATCGCAGCGTGTCCATGAACTGCGGATAGTGCCGTTGGAGGATCCGAAAGAGGTTGGCGACCTCTCCGTTGCGATCATTGATGACTTCGGCTCTCGGCTGCTTCTGCCGCCTGAAGAAGACGCCGCCCATGCCGACAAAGACCTCGGCATAGGTGCGATGAGGAACAGCGCCGATCTGTTGGACTAGACGCGCTGCCAGCTTCCGTTTGCCACCGATGTAAGGTGCTGGCGGATGAACTGGTGTGACCGCTGCGAACTCATCGTGAATGCCCATATCCGAGCCTCTGAGAATCAGTCACCGTCTCGCCGCCCGAAAGGGCCGCAGGCGTGACGTTATCTCTGGTGTCGTCAGGCGGGTCGAAGTTTGCCGACAGAGGCCCGCCTTCCCGGAGCCTGGCTCCGGGCGTCTGCGCTGCTAAGGCCAGTCGGCCGCATCGATCTGTGCCTGCGTGGTGATGGTGCCAGCCTCGATGCCAGCTAGAACTGCGCCCTCGATGGCAAAGGAGGCGTCGACGTGATCGAGGACCGCATTGCTGATGGCAATGATGGTGGCTGCGTCGATCTCGACAAATCCCGCCGGCGTCTTCCAATTCGTCGTGAAGGCCGCATCCTTGTCCGCCTTCACGCGGGCTCCGGTGATCATGAGCTTGGACCTGTCGTCGGTCGCCACCGACATCCCACCGACAACGATGCCGCCCGTTTCCACACGCCAGCGTTTGTCGGCCGCATAAACCAGCAGCGAGCTTTTCAGAGCA
Organism: Mesorhizobium sp. 2RAF21; assembly: GCF_052115345.1. Lineage (NCBI taxonomy): Bacteria > Pseudomonadati > Pseudomonadota > Alphaproteobacteria > Hyphomicrobiales > Phyllobacteriaceae > Mesorhizobium > Mesorhizobium sp. 2RAF21. Next base: position 129,595 of record NZ_JBFRGM010000015.1, read on the forward strand.
GCCGATCGGAGATTGGCGATGTCATCGATCAGCGCCTCGACGTTTTCGGCGTCGGCATCTGCGATCTCCAGATGACTGCCGTCATAGACGACGCCAGCCGGCAGTTGTGGCGCTATGACGACAAGGTCGTCTCGGGTGATTTCAATCGTGGCCATCTTCAGCTCCCTTAGACCGCGAGACGCAGGACGGAGATGCGTGCTCCATAGTTGACGACGGCGCCAGCCGGCATGCCGTCGATGAAGCACCTGAATTCAAGGTAGTCGCCGACAACGGCATCTTTCACGTCGGCTCCGCCGCCGTACGTTGTGTTCAGGGATGCGCTCTGTACCCGGTTTGAGGTGTTCAGGAATTCGGCCCCATTGAAATAGACCCCCGCGTTCATTGCCAGGGCGAAATTCGCACTGATGAGGTTGAGGCCGAAGGACGCGAAGAAAGCAAACCGGCCTGCTTTCTGGCAGACAATCTTTGAGCCCACGATCTGCCAATCGGCCTGCCCGTCATCCGTCAACGACACGGGAGTGATAACTGTCAGCACATTGTTGACGGGTGTCGGCGCCAGCGGGCGGCGGGTACAATCGATGACGGTCGAGGCCTGTTTGAAGGCATCGCCGCTGGTCTTCTTGATCTGCGCAAGCGAAACGGTGCCGCGAACGGTATCGGCGGCCGCTATGTTGCTGGCGACAAAGACAGCACCGTTATAGGTCAATCGAACGACCATGAACGGTTGAAATTCACCACCCGTCAGGAGCGCCGCGCTGCTGATCGGCCTGACGCTCTTGGCACCGAGGTCGTTGACCTTGATCGTCACAGGGCCGGTATTGGCAATGGCGATCTCGACGTCGATCGTCATGCCCAGAACATAACCGGCCGGAGCAGGGTCTAGCGTCACGGTGATGGCATTGGCGGTGCCATTGGCAGACACATAATCGCCCTTCCGGCGCATCCACCACAACATCTTCGAGATCTGCGCACGGTCGGCTTCGTTCAGAACGCCACCATTGAACTCAATGATCGCCGCCAGCTCCTCCTGGAGGCTGTTTAGAAAAGCGGCCGTGACTTCTGTGCCGGGCACGCCGGCACCGGCGTTTTGACTGCGAAAGCCTCTCTTGCCTGCACCAATGTCCACCCAATCTTGGCCGTTAACGCGTTCCATTCCGGGCTCCTAGAGATAGATAAAGACAAGCTGGGTGTGGGCTGGCTTGAGCCTGCGCAGTTCGCATTCGATGTCGCTGGGTGCGTATCCGCCGAGCGGATCTCCAGCGACGTTCTGGCCAGCGCGGAACCACCATTGGGAAATCAGGGCGAGCTTCACGCGCCAGGTAAATTGCTCGCCTTCAGCGACCAACGGCTGGCCCGCTCGCAAGACGCCGGCCTTCGACGGCCAGAACTCTTCGACCTCGATCGCGGCCCCGAGGCGGGCAGCAGTCTCGACAAAATAGGAGACACTCTGCCCTCCACGCGCGGTCCAACGTTGGTGCGCCTGGCGCTGGCGCTGTTCCACAGTCCGGTTGCCAAGATCGCGGCCGCACGGATCCGGGCCGAGCACGCGTTCGAAGTCCGGCAGCAGCCGAACGGCAGTGCGCGGGTCGATCTCCCGCATCAGCGCTTCGGCCTCGGCCTCGGCATCCGCGAGCGGATGCGCCAACGCGTCAAGCAGCGCGTCCAGCACGCCGCCCCGGAAGGCAAGCACCCAACCGATCGGTAGCTTGCCAATCAAACTGCCAAGGATGGTGGGAACGGTTCTGCTCACAGCGGCGCCACGAATGTGATTTCGCCAGGCACCGGATAGTGATCGCGGGCAAGCGTGAAGGGTGCAGCCGGCACGAGCAGGTCATGCGCGTATTCGCCCGCAGCGGCCGAAAGAGCTTCCGAGATCCGCGACGGCTCGATCCGTGCCCCGATCGGCCCGGCGTTCTGAGTATCCTCCGCGTCACCGATCGTCGCGACGAAGCGCTGATAGGCTTCGCTGACGGCGGCTCGAATGGCTACCGTGTCGGGTCGGGTGCGTACGGTGATCGGGAGCGAATGGGTAACGGCCGGGACCACCACCACATTGGCGGTTACCGGACGCACGCCTGTTGACGAGCCGGGAGCGCCGAGATGGGCGAGCATCGCGGTTTGCTCACCAGCTGTCGGTGCCTTGCCGAAAAGACCGTCCTTCATTGCCACCACAACACCGACCGACCCACGGCCGATCCAGTCGGTAACAACCGCGACGGCGCGCACGTCGAACGCTTCGCGCAGCCATTCGGGATAGTCGAAACCGGCACCACCATGAGGCGGCTGTCGGATACGGTTGATCGTTGCGGCGCTCAGTTCGCGCGCCGTTTCCTCGGGCGAGCCGCCCGCCAAACCGGCAGCGCCCACCGTCGCACGGCTGATCTCGGGAAATGGAGCAGCCGTTCGTAGCCGGATGCCAGCAGCGATGTTGCCTGCCGGCCCACGAACCAAGGCGACGACGGGGATCGAGACGGTGCCACCAGCACCTATGGCGGTCACGGCCGTGGATTTAACCGTGACGCCATCGGAGGCGGCAAATTCCAGGTCTGCGGGTAAGGGCGTGCCGGCAACACCTTCCACAAGCACGCTGCCGACAGCAAAGGTCGCCAGCCGCTTTTCGACACCCCAGATTGAGGCGTGTCGATCAGCGAACTCGTCTTCTGCGGTGTCGGGAAAATACTGGCGGCTCCACCATGCGATGTGATCGTGAATACCGCGCATTTCCATGGCGACAGCCCTGCCGAGGATCGCGAACATGCCGCGTGGCGAGCGAACGGCCCGCGACAGCGCGATTGGGTCGATGTTGGGTCGGACAGCGAGGATCAGGGTCTCCAGTGCGCCTGCAATCCGTTCGGCAATGGCGCTGGTTCTAGGGATTTGCCAAGCCATCAGCGGCCTCCCGAAATCGAGAGCGCGGCGTCGGCTACCAGGATGCGATAGCCGAGCGTTTGCGGGCGCACCCACGAAACATCCAGCTCGGCCGGATTGCCAGTCTCCGGTTCAGCCCAGGCCAGCGCCTCTTCCAGCCAAAACTGAAACAAGAGCCGCGTGGTTTCGGTCTCCTTTGCCCTGTCGAGCAGCCAGAGACGCGAGCCAACACGCTCGCCCCGTGGATCCAGCGCATCACCGGCCCAGCCGCGACGCTCCGCGAATGCCGAGGTCAGGAATTCGGAACGAGCCTGGGGTAGCGGATCGTCCGGCGACGCGCGGCGATCCAGGCCTATCGACAGCAGTACTGGCGTGATGGAGGTTTCGTCGATGACCAGATCGCCATCGTCGCCGACCGCGAGATCGCAGCGGCGCGTCGACGGATTGTAGGTCAGCGCGAGATCGAAGAACATGGTGCGGATTTACCGCGCGCGCGTGTCCCGGATCATGCCCGCCAAGGCGGGCGGGCCGTGGGATTTTCTTACGCGCAATCCCATTTGCTGGCGCCGGATATCAGGCTGGCGCCGCATGCCGTCTTGTCGCCCTGGCGCGCGATCGGCATGCCTTCGCATTTCCATTTGCCCGAGCCGGTGACGATCGGGTTGACCCCATGGCCAGGTATCGGGCAGCTGAACATGTCACCCTTGCGGGCGATCAGCGCTCCTTCGCAGGGCCATTTTGTGTTGGAGGAGACAACCGCGCCACCATGATCTGAGGTGTCACCCAAGCGAACGATCAGTTGCGCCATTATTCGAGGTGCCCCGCAGCCGACTTGAGCGTGATGCTGGCGCCGCTGCCCATCTCGATCGCGCCGCCCGCTTTCATGACCATCTTGTCGCCATGCCCATTGTACATGCCGACCTCGCCAGGCTTCAGGCCGCCCATGCGCTTCGAAGGGTTGGCGACAGGCAAGACGACCAGGTCGCCTTCATCGCTGCCGACCGACAGCACGATCGCCAGCGCGCCATCCTCCGGCACCGACGAGGCAAAGCCGAACGGTTGCAGGATCTCGACATCGTCGCGCCAGATGCCGTCGGCGACTTCAACCGAGCAGCGCTGGGTCTCGCCGTCGTCGCGAACATTCTTCAGCACCGATCGGCGGATCATGCCGCGCATCTTGTCGGCGGTTTCCTTGTCCATCACAGTTTCTCCGCAGTTCCGTCGAGCTTGCCGGTACCGACGCTCTTCTTGCCCTTGAGGTTCTTGCGGCGCGAGCCCGACGCCTTCTTGTCGTAGGCCTCCGGCGACGTGACGGTCAGTTCGGTTTCCTCACCGCTTTCGTCCTTCCGAAACGTCACCGTCGAAATCAGCATGTCGCGCTCGATGCCCTGGAATGCGTCGGAGACGAACGTCATCTCATTGACACGCCAGACGCGGCCACCGACCGAATAGCCGTGAACGCGATAGTTGGCCTCTTCGGCATTTGCTCGGGCGGTCCGCATGCGCCAGTCAGCCTCGTCATTGGCGGACTGTTCGTCGGCCTGTGTACGGGCCAAGTGAACGATCGGGCGGTAGCGCTCGATCTCCGGGTCCGTCGCTCGTCCTGTGGTGGCTGTCCCACGCCGCTCGCGCTCGTACGCGGATCCGTCGCTGGGTTGACGATTTCCCGGATCGGCCGGCTCGGTCCCTGGCGTCAGCGCTGCCGAGCGACTATCGCGATCACCGCTGGCTTTCTCGCTCTGACCGCGCACGATCGTCTTAGAGTGACGGCCCTCGTGGCTGAAGGTCGCGCGTGACCCCTTCACATTGCCCGGCAGAGTGAGATCGGCCGGCGCTCGCTTGGCACCTGTGCGTGTGATGACAACACCGCCGACGCCATCGCTCATCACCAGGGCGTGCCGCTGGCGCGCGCCTTTCTCGATTGCGGAGTGTCCCGTCTCACCGAGATCCAGCGCGTAGCGGGGAAAGGGCTTGCCTGTGTCGATCTCGGTCCGCACGTTCAAACCGAATGGCGCGACGATGCGCTTGACGGCATCTTCCAGCTTTATGTTGGTGAACTCGCCTGGCCCCTCGGGCACGGCAGCGCAATCGATCAAGTCGCCGGCCTTGTCCTCCCCGGATATGCTGACCTCCGCATGCTCCTCGTCGATATTGGGCTCGACCTTCTTGATGTAGCCGTGCAGGACGAGGGCGCCGTCAGCGAGACACTTCACTTCCATTCCAGGCCGTACCCTGAAGATCGCCCGAGGCGATGCATAATCGAAAGTCGAGATCGAGCGCACGCCATCGCGGAGTGTGAAGGAAAACGACCCCGAAAAATCCTTCAGGTTCCGGGTGACCTCGGCCCTGGTCCATTCCTCATAGAGGACGCCGTTAATCTGCAACGTGAGGCTCATTTGAGCGCCTCGACGCGTCCGGCTTGCAACATCGCCGGATGCCTCGGTCGGTTGCGCTCGACCAGGGAGCGATAGCCGGCCTCGATCGTCTCCGGTCGGTCGCCATAGAGATCGTTGGCCACCGCGAAGGCATCCGTCTCGGTATCGTATGTGCGCACGATCAGGGACGGCAGCCGGCCGATCGCCTCGTTGATATCCGCGATCACGGCGGCCCGCAGGTCGCCGGCTGCGCGACTGGCGGCGGTCGTGACAGCCGTAAACTGCATGTCCTCGATGCCGGCCAGCGCGTCGGTAAAGCCGTCGATCGCGCCGACCAGCCTGCCGCGCAAAGCCAGGGCATCCTCCCGGCTGGCATGCTCGATCTGGACCGAGAGACCGACCGCTTTCCCCAGTGGGTCGCCTGCAGCGGTGAGCAACAGCACGCTATCCGTGGTCGAAGGCGCCTCGGCGTGCTGGACAGTGAACCGCTGTGACGCGCCGATGAACAGGTCGACGATCTGTGCCGGCGTCACGGGTGCAATCGGCACTGGGGCCTCCGCTGCTGGCGAAACGGCGGCATCGTCATTGCCCTGCAGCTGCTGCACAACGGTATCGGTCACCGCCATAGCCGCATTGGTGAACGCAGCCGGCCCGGCCGGCATCGACCCCGGCAAGGCGGATCGAACGACGGCAGCGGCACTTCCTGCCGGCAGGGTGAGCCACTCGCTCTTGAGCAGCCTGGTTGAGCGCTGCGTCGCGAGATCCTGAACGCGCGAGATCGTTCGGCTGGCCGGCGAGCTGCCCAACGCTGTGAGGGTCGACGCGAAGTTCAACGCCGCGCCGAGGAGAGTGGCGGCAGTGGAATTCAAGAACCCGTTGAAGCCGGTTCGAGCCAGTTTGAAGGAAGCGGTGAAGCGCGCAACCCGCAACTCGCTCGATGAGAACGAGATCTCGGCCGGCTCGCCCAGGATGACGGTCATGACGCCCCACCAGGGGTGGATCAGCGTGCCTGGACCTGGACGCTCGAAAGCGGCCCGCAGGGTGCGCGCCTGGGCGACATAGTCATCGCCGACCAGCACGCCGTCGATCGAGGTGGCGGCTGGATGCAAGCCGAGATCGTCATAGGCTGCACGGTCGGTGCCTGGGAACAAGTGCTCCGCCACCCTGCGACCGGCTTCGGTCGAAGTGTCCGGCACGAAGAAGCCGATGCCGCGAAAGGACGCGGGCAAGCAGCCCGGAAGAACGTGAGCGACGCTGTCGAAGATCATACCCGGCCCACCATGCGTCCGCTGCCGGCCTGGACGGGCACGGCGGCATTGTCCGAAGCCACGCTCGCAACCTTGGCAGGCCCGTCGACCACGATGCGGACGGCGCCGCCGACATTGACGTCCTGGCGCACCGGCGCCGCGATCGCGGCGAAACGGCTGCTGGCGGCCGGCTGCAGCGAGGATTGCTTGTTGTTGTTGGCAGGCGGGCGGACCGGCGGCACGGTGAAGTCTTGCAGGGCCCGTTCGCGATCTTCCGGCATGCCGCTCGGGCCGACCTTGTTCGGATCTCCGGCCGGCGTGCCGTTCGGCAGGACGTCGCCAGTCTTGGCACTGCTACCAGCACCGAACGGATTGAGGTTGATCGTGGGCAAGGAGAATTTGGACAGCCAGGCCGCGAAGTCAGTGAGAGCCGCCTTCACCTGGCTAATCACTATTACAACCTTCTCATACGCAGCGACGACGCCGTCCGGCATGATCTTGCTCCACGGGATTGGCTCACCGGTTGCCAGGGCGTTGGTGATCTCGCGGATCGCCTTCAGCACATCCCCGACCGACCTTGCCAGTTCGACGAAGTCATCGGCAGTCTGCTTCAGCTGGCCGCCGACGAAGCCACCGATATCGCCGAACACCTTGCCCCAGTCGATGCCGCTGCCGGCGAAGACATTGCTGACGATCTGGCCGATGTTCGAGCCGATGTCGCGCAGAATTCGGAAATCCTCGACCACGGCCGAGACATACCGCGAGAAGCTGTCACCGATGCCGGCGATGTTCTTTTGGAACCCGCCGAGGAATTTCGATCCGGCGAACTCAGCACCCGCCCAGGCGCGCTCGAAACCGCGCTGGATCATCGGGCCATATTGGCTGACCATATCGCGCCCGGCGTCAATGATGCGTCGACCGCGATCGACGACATCGCCGGCCAATGACCGGAAGCCCTGCTTGGCCCGATCCCACAGCCGCATCAGGCGCGGGCCGAACCGATCCCAGTTCTTCCAGATGAACGCCGCACCGCCTGCGAGCGCCGCAATGAGCAACCCGATCGGCGACAGAATGATGCCGATCAGCGCGCCGATCGCGGCCAGGCCGGCGCCGACGATCGGCAAGACGAAGCCGAGCACGCCGAGTGCTGCGGCCACGCCGAGGCCGGCGCCGGCGAACACGAGCATCTTGGTTGCCATACCACCGGACGAAGCATCGAATTCGCGAAGCCAGCCCAAGGCAGCGATAGCCCATTCGTTCAAGGTCGGCAGCCATTGCGCAAAGGCCATGCCGACGAAACGAACGGCCTGGGTGCCAACCTCGCGGAAAATAGTCAGCTGGCGGTTGATGCCGGCCATCTGGGTGTCGAAGTCCGCGTCGGTGATCGCGCCGGTGGCGGCGGCCACCTTGGACTTGATGTCCTTGTACTCGTCGATATTGGCGAGGAACGGGACCAGGAAGTCGAGAACCTGTTTGTCCTGGAACAGCTCGCCGACCTTGCCGGCCGCGCCGATCGCCTCCAGCTGCTGGCGCACATAGCCGAGCGCCTCCGCGCCTTCGAGCCCGTTCTGCTTGGCCTTCTTCATGAAGCCCGCGATCTGGGTTTCGTTGACGCCGGTCAGCTTGCCGATCTTCTGGATCACCGCCTCGATCGGGTTCATGCCCTTGGCGGCGGCGTCCATCATGACGGCCTCGATGTCGACGCCATGCTTTTCGAAGTTCTTCTTCGTCAGCGGCGCCAGCGCCTTGTCCAGGAAGTTGGCCAGATTGTTGGCGGCCGTGGCCGGATCTGCTGTGCCCTTGCGGGCAATCTGCAGGGCGGACGCCAGGAAGTTCACCGCCTCGCGGCCTTTGACGCCGAATTTCGCGACACCGCTGGTGAGGTTCGGGAAGCTGGCGGCCATATCCTTAAGCTCGAAGGAGCCGAGCTTGCCGGCGACGACCAGGGCGCCGAGGCTGTCGCGCATCTGGTCGGCCGGAAGCTTCAAATTGTTCAGCATGGATATGCCGACACCGGACATGTCGGCGAAGCTGGCGTTCGCGGCCGTCGTCGCGCGGCCGATGTCGCCGATCGTCGCGTCAATCAGCTTCGGGTTGACGCCGGCTGCGATCATCTGCCCGACGCCGTCGGCGATGGTGTCGGAATGCTGGCCGATCTTGAAGGCAAGTGCATCATAGCGGATCTCGGCCTGATCGACGAAGGCAAACGCCGCCTTGCCGGTCAGTTCCGCGGTGCCGGCGATATCGAGCAGCTTCTGCTGGAAAGCCGCCGCTTCCTGGATCGGTCCCATGAAGGAAATGCCGGCAACAGCGGCGCCCAGGACGCCGATCTTGCGCGCGAAACCGACCAGGCTGGACAGGTTGTTCTTGAGCGAACGGAGCGGCCCCGAGAGATGATCCCGGAGCCGCACCAACACATCCAATGCCATCGACCTGCCGGACACGCCTCACTCCTTTTTTGAGACCTCCTCGCGGTAGGCCATGATCGCGTTCCACCAGAAGGTGGCGTCACGGGCGGTGAATTGGTCGACCTCGGCTGCCGACAGGCCGGTCCCGTCGACCAGCCCGCCCAGGATCACCTGCCAGTTGTCCGGCCAGTCGCGAAAAAACTGTTCAGCACCTGGCCACCGGCGGCGATGTCGGCGCCGTCCATCTTGTCAAACAGCGCGTTCATGATCGCCTGGCTGATGCGAGTGGAACGGGCGAATGCAACAACGCTCATGTCATCCTCTTTCGCGGCAGCAATCGCGCGCTGGTCGGCGCCGTTCAGCCGATGGAAGACGAGACGCTCATAACGATCGGTGCGGACCTTGCCGTTCTTGCGGATCTGGAGATCGCGCGGGAACTTGAGCGGCAAGGTAACCGAGCCGTCCTGGTTCTTCTTCGCGTGCGGAGGCAGGCGGTCGAGCGGGTCGATGTCCTCGTCGACAACGTCGGCATCCGTTTCCGCGTCAGCCGGGACCGGGCCGTCTTCGTCGACAACGGTTTCCGCTGCCGCTGCGCTGTCGGCCTGGTCTTCGTCCAAGTCGATCGCGACTTCCTTGACCAGGCGGCTCATGCCAGCACCTCTTCAGGCGCCGAGCCCGCCCATTTGAGTTCGATCTTGCCGCCTTCGCCGCCCGTCACGTCCGGGCGATCAGTGAGGAACGCGTCCCCGATGACGAAGGTCTGGCCGGTGTCGCACAGCACCTGCAGTTCCCCTTCGCCGGGACCCCAGAGGTTTCCGAAGCGCTGGCCGCGCTCCAGGTTGGTCGTGGCCGTCACCTCCGACGGCTCGAACTCCTGAGCACGAGCGGCCTTGTTGCCGTAGTTGACGACATTGTTCTTGATGCCGCCGACCTTGATCTTGGCGCCTTTTTCGACCGGAATGTTCCGACCGCGCCAGACGATGTCGACGATGCCGAGCGTCTGCATTTAAACCTCCTTGTTAAACCTGGAATTCGAGCGAGCCGGCGAGCGTCATCAGGTTGCCGACGATGCGGACCTGCTGGCGGCTCTCCAGACGGTTCTTGTCGTCGACGTTGCGCTGGAAGACGCTTTCCTTGACCGTCCGCGCGATGTCCTCGATCCAGGCACGGTCGTTGTAGAGCCGACAGCGAGCCGCCCAGGAGCCGTGCATGCGGCGCGGTGTCACCACGCCATTGCCCGGATCTTCGTCACCGTCGCTGCGGCTGGTGAAGGCCGCACCGTTGTCGTCGTCGACCAGCTTGGAACGCGGGTAGAGCAGCGTGACGTAACCTGCCCAATCGTAGCGGATCCGGCTCATGGTCGCCGGGACCATGATGTCCAGCCAGGCGCGGTCGGGCACTCCGAGATTGGAGACCTTGTAGGTGGTGGCGACGCGCGAGACTGTGACCGTGCCGTCCGCCAGGCAGTCGAAGGTGGAAATGCCCTTGCGCAGGAGCAGATCCTGCTCGACCTCGACAAACTGGTCGACCGGATCGGGCGCCTCGACGCCGGGCAGGACCAGAGACCGCAACTGGCGGGCCGGATCGTTGGCGAGATGGAACGAACACAAACCCATCAGTGTCGCCGACAGGATCCACGAGCTGGTCGGCGGCTTGTTCAGGCCGGCAGCGGTCAGGAAAGGCGAGTTCGTCAGATCGCCGAAGGCGCCGAGCGCGGCAAAGCTTCCGCGCTTGGCAACGTAGCCATGCACATCGAGCTTCGACATGGCCTTGTAGCGTTCAGCCAGCCACGCCGCGAACACCCCCATATTGGTGGCGTCGGACCAAGGATGCTGGACCGCCGTGTACCAGGTGTTGGCGATCGCATCGAGCACCGGCTGCAGGTTGGGGTTGCCAGCGCCGCCAGCCATGGGCGCGATTGCGACCGCCAGGCCTGATGGGAGCGGCTGCGCCTTAGTGTCGACGCGCAGATCGATGTCGTTGCCGACCTCGCCGCCATTGCGGGCGGTGACGGTGACGACACCTGCGTTCGACGCGGCGGTTACCACCAGCGACGGATCCGCGTTGATGGCGTCCTTCAGGGCGGTCGCCATGGTGGCGACCGTGGCACCTGCCTGCGCCGTGATCCGCACCGCCTTGCCGGCAATCTTGAAGCGCAGGACGACGGCCGCAGCGACGGCACCGGTAAAGGTGAGCGTGCCCGAGGCTTTTACCGCGCCCGGATCGTCGACAACCGCCGTGACGAACAGAGGCTGCGTCTTGTTGGCCTTGCGGAAGGCGATCACCTGCTCGGCGCCGATCGATCCCTGGCCGAACAGCGCAATGGCCTGTTCCGGGCGCACCACTTCCACGAACTGGCCGGGGGCGAGCGTGCCTGCGGCAAGCTTCTGACCGGCGATCAGATTGCGAACCGGATAAGGCAAGATGCCCATCGTCCGGTAGTTCGGCTTCACCTCGATATAGGTGCCCGGCTCCAGCCAGTCATACGGGATCTCGTCGAAGATCATCGGTTCCATGCTCATTTACCTCCGTTGCGGGCCTTGCGGCCGGAATTGTCGGGATCCTCGGGCGGGTCCAGGGGTTCAGCGCCGGCCGGCTTGGCGGGCACCTCGTCCTCGGCCGCGACCAGGTCGCCGTCGGCAAGGCGACGGCGGATGTAGAGGGTGACCTCGACGGTAGCGCCTTCGGCCGGCCAGGCGCGGCCGTCTTCCATCGCCACCGTTCGGCCTTCCGCGAGTTTCAGTTTCTGTTCGGGCACGTCTGTTGCTCCTAGCTGTTGGGCTGCACGGTTTGCGGAGCATCCACGCCACCGGCTGCCGGGCTGTCCGCGTTCAGCCAGGTCACCCCTAGCGCTGTGAAATCGTCGATGGTCTTCAGCTGCAGGGCGGCCGGCGAGAATTGGTAGCGGACTTCGAAATCGAGGTTCGCAACGACCGTGGCGTCATCGCTCCAGCCGTCGGCATAGACCGCCTCGGCTCCCGTGACCGCGCTGGCGCCGATACCGTCGAAGACCGCGCCCTGCAGGAGGGCTGCCGCCACGTCGATCATGGCATCCATGCCGATATCCATTCGATCGCCCTTGAAACGGGCTTCGAGACTGGATGACGCCTTCACGATCATGGTCAGGCGCCAACGCATGGCGGCTGCCAGCAACCGGCCGGATGCCGGATCCGGCTTGATGCCGAGCCAGGCGAGCCCAATGAACGGCGTCAGTCGCACCACACGCTCGAATTCCTTGACCGTGAGCACGGGCGGCACCCGCTTGATCTGAAAAGTCTTCGACGGAAACGCCAGCCGCAACCGGGCTTCGATTGCTGGCTCGACGGTGCGGATGGGAGCGAGTGCCAGGTCCACGATCAGCCCCGCAATCTCTGGTGATCGAAGACATTGGTGCGGTCGGAGATGCGGGCGCCGGTCGAACCGAGTTCGCCGGCTGGCGGCGCGTCGATGTTGATGCGGCCTGCCGCGATACCATCAAGCCAGGCTATCACCTCCTTGCGGTCCAGGCGCATCGGCTCGGTCGGATCGGTCCGCTCGCCTTTGGCCAGGTCGTAGCGCGCCAGGACGCAGGTGGCGCGCACGATGCTCTTTTCCGGGGTGGCGACCGGGACGCGGTAGCGGCCGCGCAGATAGTCGTCGATCTGCCCGCACGCATCGGCAATCGCTAGCTCGACCTTGGCGGCAAGCACCGTCGTGGCGTCGCGATCTTCCGGCCGCGAAAGCCGGATCATCTCGGTTTCGCCGAAGCGGTCGACCATGTCCTGGACGGTGGCGTAGGTCATGGTCAGTTGGCCCCGCACGGTAGCGCGAGTTCCTTGACCAGGTAGTAGGTGAGCCAGATTTCGCCCGCGATGATCGTCACGGCGGCGCTCGACAGCGCGAACATCACGAACCAAAATACTTTGGGGTGGTCGCTGATCATTCCTGTGATCCAATGACAAATGACACGACCAGGTTCGGCTCGGAGAAGAGCTGTTCGAGCTGTGCCGGCGACGTGAACACGTCGAGCCCATGGTCCACGCCGTCCATCGAATGAACGACACCAGCCCTGCGAAAGCCGTTGACCTTGGAGATGATGCGCAGCGCCGTCGGGTTGGGCATATCGCTTTCCTCCCAGGCGTCGATCGCGGCGGAAAACTTCGGAAACGTAGCCCGGAATGCGTCCCTGTCCTCGCGCAGCCGTTCACGCACCTCGGCCATCTGGCGACGCGAGGCCTCGGCGCCGGCCGCCATCAACTCTTCCGTGCTTTGAGCACCTGCGGGACCGGCCGTATTGCCGGCCCCGCTTTGGTCGCTCTCTCCGGGGGTATGCGTCGAATTGGTCGAGGCCTGGTCTTTCGCCTTGTTGGCGTCATCGGCCGCGTCGGTTTTCCTGGTCATGTCCGGTTCCTTGCTTCGGGTCTCGCAAAAGGGGTCGATGGTCGGCCCTTTTTGAGAGACCCGACGCCGATGGGCATCCCGCCCAGGCGTCGGGTCGTAGGCTGCGGACGGTCCTCGCGGCCGCTGCCTATTTCGTCATGCAAGCCAGGGGACCACCAGCAGTTCGGCGGTGTTGGCCCACGGGTTGCTCTCGCCGCCATTGATGAGGGCCGACTGCAAGATGCGCTTGCCGGCACCTTCGAGAGACGGCGGCACGACCAGGAGGTTCGGTACGATGCCGAGTGGCCGACCGTTGTCACCCTTGAACCCACCCATTGCGACGCGGGCAGCTTCGTAGGCAGCCGGGTCAAGTGTCTGTTTCGAGCCGTAGCCCATCTGCCAGAAGCCGAAGCCGACATTGCAACGGCCATCGGTGCCGTAGACGAATTCTTTGCGGCTGAAGACGTTGTCATCGGTCTCCTGGTCCTTGCGAACCAGGCGGTCGAACTTCTTGCGGCTCTGGTAGATCACGGGCTTGAGGGCACGCGACACGTCGAGCAGGAACCAGGGCGTGCCATTGCCGCCGCCCGAATTGGACACGGACGTCTCGCCGCCGTTCTCGTCGACAACAGGATGGTCGGTGTCGAAGAAATACTGGCCGTCGTAGCAGGTGGTGTTGAAGCCAGCCTTCAGGAACGGAAACACCAGTTCGTCCGGGAAGCTCGCCGACGCGCGGCCAAGTTCCGTAAACAGCGGCGTGTAGATGCCGATGTTGTCGTCTTCGATGTCGTCGCGATCCACGCCGACGGTGTTTTCGAACGGCTTGTTCTTGATCGTGTAGCCGTGGGTCTTCAGAGAATTGACCTGGCGATCGCCGATCCACTCACGGAAGCGCGGCATCTGGCCAAGCCAGCCATACTCGTTTTCGCGCGTCGTCGAATTCACCGTCGTGGCGACGCGCTGGTACATGGGCGCAACGCCCGTAAAGCCGCCCTGGAACGCCGTCGAATAGCCGGTGTAGAGCGAGCGCAGAGAAGTCGAATTGATCAGCATCGAGGGCTCCTAGGAAAACTTGACCCAGACGCCCTGGGCGTCCACGTCGTAGATTTTGCCGGCGACCGAACGGGTGTTGGCGCCATTGGTCTTTGCGACCGTCTGGTCATCCACGCCGTAGCAATCGTTGCCGATATCGGCAGCGGTGATTTGGTCGGCGGCGGCGGAGTTGGCGAAACGGTAGACACCCGCGCCGACCCGTGCCCGGAGCGCGCCGTCCGCGCCCGCCGAATTGTCGGCGCGGCGCTCAACGCGGCCAAGCCCGCGCAGGCCAAGGGCAGTCGCCATCGGCACGACCAGGCCGGCCGCATTCACGGCCGCCATCGCCCCGGCATAGAGGACGGTGGCACCTTTGACCGGCAGTTCGCGGATCTCGCCGCTGCGCTGCTTAGTATCGCGATCGGAACCCAGCGCAGGCATCAGTGCGTCTCCTTCTGCAACTGCTTTGCGGCCTCGGCGTACTTCACGGGATCGAGGCCCATGAGGTTGCAGACCGTGTCGTCGGCGTCGGAGAGCGAGGCGCCGCCTTCCTCGACCATGCGGCGATTGCCGAGGCCGCCACTGTTCAGCGACGGCATCAGCTTGATCTCGGCCTCGACATCGGCCGGATCCTTCATGTGGCGGGTGATGAAGCGATCACGCAGGGCCGGCACGAGCTTGCCGTCCTCGATGGCCTTGTCGATGGCGGTGACCGCGCGTTCGTTGGCGCGGGCGTTGACCTCGGTGGTCAGCCGCGTGTTCAGCTCCTTGACCTGGTCGCGGAGCTGGGCGTTTTCGGCATCGTCGCCGGCACCGGCGCGCGCCTGCAGGGCGGTGACCACTTCGTCGGCGGTTGCCCCCGCCTGGAGGCCGGCCGCCGTCGCAATGCGCGACATGGTCGCCACCGCGCCGGTGGATGCGGCTATTGCGGCTTCAAGGGCGGCAAGGATCGCCGCCTCGTCGGCCGTCTCGGGAAGGCCAAGCGCCTTCCTCAGATCTTCGTCCATTGCTGGATCTCCGTCGGTTTGTGAATGATCTCGGGTGTGAAGGGCGGCCAGCTGCAGATTGGGGTCGTTCGTCAGGCTGGCGCGCAGCAGCTGCACGACACGGTGCGGCTTCGCGGCATATGCATTGAACACGGGTGAGACAAACCCGTATTCCTTGTCGGCAAGCGCCTGCTGCCCCTTGGCAGTCCACTCGACCTTGCCCCAGATGCCGTCATCGCGACCTTCCAGGGCTACGATCCAGCCAACGGCGGGCGTCTCCTTGCCGGTCTTGTTGAGCAGATCGATGGAATGGTTGATGTCGATCGGCAGCTTGCGGCCTGCCGGCAGCGAGGTCGCTATCAGCTTTGCGACATCGCCAAGCTCGTAGGGACCGCGACCATCGACGCCGGAGAACGTGCCGGCCGGCAGCAGATGAATGAACTCGGGAACGCCGCCAGCGGCGGTGCCGGCCAGCATGCTGTGGGTGATGGAGTTGAGGACCGTTTTCATCGGACCGACAATGGCCCGGCGCGTGCGCTGGTATCATGCCCGCCAAGGCGGGCAGGAATGGCTTTTCTCTACTGGAAGCGGCGAAGGAACCGGAAGACGATGTCGGCGATCATCTCCTCGTCGTCGTCGGAGATGCCCAGATAGGGTCGTGCGCGAAGCGTAACAGACTTGGCCAACACCACGCCAGTGGCCAAACGGAAAACCAGGTGCGAAGCGTTCTTCGGCACGATGGTGCCGCCGAACTGGTGGATGGCTCCATAGATCACGTTGGTGCCGACGCGCACATGGTCACGGCCTGGCTGGCTGGAGATGCTGTCGCGAAGCCTGCCGCTCTCGGTCAGGATCCGCGCATTGCGTTTCATCTTTTTGTATTCGGTGTTGAGGGAGGCCCAAGCCTCGCCGTCGGGGCTGGTTTGCGAAATGAACCGGCGATGCGTCGACGAGACCATGCCGGTGCCGATCGCCGACATGATCGGCGTGGTGTTGCCCATCAGCCCGATCAGGCTGGTGAAGGCCTGGCCAACGCCGTGGTCGGTAATCCGGGTTTCCAGCGTCACGCCGCTCATGCTTGCCTCAATCCGGCACCGGGCCTATATTGGCGGTGCGCCGAGCAGGAAGCGGTCCTTCGGGACTTGGGTGGTATTTCCGGCCACTCCGGCGCATTTTTCATTTTCCGGTCAGCACCTTTCCCTCGTCGCGCAACCGCGCGATCTGGCGGGCGTTGGTGCGCCTTAGCGAAAGCAGATAGACCTCGTCGCCATTCTGGCGGCGCACAACCTTGAGCGCGGCCGCGTAAGGCTCGCCGTCGATCGTGGCATGCAGCAACAATCGCCCGTCGTCGCGTTCGATCAGTTCGCCCTTTTCGACAAGATGTTCGGGCGCGGTCCCGTAAAACTCGGGCGTCGCGTGGCGGTGCTTGACGTGGGAGCGGATGGTGTCGGCCGACAGCCTGACCTCGCTGGCCACATCGACGCCCAGGGGACCGGCCAGCCGGCGCGGCGTCAGCGCGGCAGGCACCCAGCTGTTGCCAGGCCACTGCCCACCGACCGCCATCTTTGCGAACCGCTCGATCATGCCTGGAGCGGCTGCTACGGTTTCGGATCCGGGCAAAGTCCGCGACAGCCATGCTTGACCCGGATTGTATTCAAAGCCGGGGTCGACGCCGAACGGCACCATGACGCGCTTGCCGCCGACTTCCTCGGCGCGAAACAGCAGGTCCGGCGAAGGATCGGGGCCGCGCTTGCCCTGGCGCTTCAGGTCACGGTCGGAGACCGCCGTTGGGAAACAGCCGCAATGCCAACCGTTCGGCGGATAGTTCGTCGCCCAGAATGGATCGTCGGCCCGCAGCACCTTGCCATCCCAGGAGAGGTGTTCCTTGCGCGGATGAAGCGCGCCGGAGTGGTTGTATTGCCAGTAAGGGAAAGCCTCCAGCGTGTCGGGCTCGGTCAGCTGGGCGTAGCGGCCGGCCGCATAGGCGGTGCGCAGATTGGTGTCGAAGATGATCCGAGATCGCCAATTGCGACTTCCGGTGTGGTCCCAACCGTTGCGCTTAACAATATCGTCGAAGGCGCCGCGGAACTCGGCCAGCGTGGTTCCTTTTTCGAGAGCCTTGGCGATCTCCTGGCGGAAGTCGGCCACCAGCGCGTCGGTCGCGGCACCCGCCACCACGAAGGCGCGAGAATGAGCCGCCGCATAGACATCCGTCCACGACCTGGTCGTCAGCGACGCCTTGTCGCGGAAGAACCGAATGGCCGCGTCGAACGGCAGATCGAGCGCACTGGTGTTCGCGTCGGCCATGACCGGTTCTTAGCCTCGAAATAAGGGGCTGTTCAAAGCCCGTGAACGCGCTTTGAGGGCTCGGTCGCTATCTCGGGCCGTCCACAGCGCCGAGCGCGTTCCTGGGCCGTTTCTGCGGCTGGTCATTTGCGGCCTGTCAACTCGTCGACCAGGGCAGCCTGGCCGGCGAGATGCGAAAGCGCCATGCCCCGCGCCATGGCAACAGCCAGGGCTTCCGGCTTCAGGTCGAGCTGGGCCAGTTTTTCGGCAGCGTCGGCCAGGTCGGTGGCGTTCTCCAGGATCGCGCGGATCTCATCGGTCAATCCAGCCATGGCGCCGGCCGCGTCGTTCTCGATGCGCTGGGTGAGCTGCTCGACGATCGTGTCCGTCTGCTCCCGTGCGTGGCGGGTGCGCAGCAAGTCGGAGACCGAATTCGTCTGCGGTTCGCTTGTTTTCGCCGGTACGGGCTGGCGGCCGCCGATCACTTCTTCGCCCGCCTTCGGTGCGGGAATGCCAAGGCGGGACCACACCCAGGTGATGGGTGCGGTCAGGCCGTGCTTGCCGAGCTTGTCGAAGGCTTCGGAAAACTCCTTCAAGGGCACTTCATCGGGCCGTCCAATCGAGACTGTGGGATAGTGGTCCTGCGGGCCGAACTCGAATGCAACCAGGTTGGGCACAATCTGCCGGTTGGTCGTGGTCGAGGACGCGATGGCGTCGGAACGCTCGATGTCTTCCTGGACAAGCCGGTGCTCCCTGGAAACCGCATGGCCGCCCGAGACTGCGTCCGTGGTGGTGGTTTGGCCGAGCACCGCTTTCGATATCTGGCGGTCCATCCAGTCGGCTCGGCGCTCGAACAGGTCGGTGCTCGCGCTCTTGGCCGCGACTTCCTGGAATTCGATCGACATGTCCTGCGGGATGATCGCAGCGCAATCACCGGCGATCTGCGACACCGCGCGCCACAATATGTCCTTCTCGTCGTTCGAGGCGTTGCGCCCGTAGCGACCGATGCGGATCGGTGCGCCATAGTTCTGCACGAAGATCGCCCAATCCTTCGCCGTGAACGCTTTGTACATCCATGCCCAGCTGGCGACGCGGGCGATGCCCGAGCGGATGGTCAGGCCAGATTTGGACTTGTGCCGGTGCACCACGAACTTGTGTGGCGCCAGCGGCTGGTCGCCGGTCGCCTCCCGCAACAACACCGTTTCCCCGTCAGTGCGGTCGAACGTGAACCAACGCTGCGGTCGATAAATAAACTCGCGCGGGCAGGTATGCCCCATGTGAGACTGCCAGTCCGCCTCAAGAACCGAAAAGCCCTTGCCGATCGCATCAAGCATGTCGAATAGGCTGGCCTGCAACACGCCGTCGTTGATCCATGACTGGACGTATTCGGCATGCTTCTTGTGTTCGGTAGCGTCCGAGGCGGCAGTCACTGTGATGGGCAGCTGCGAAACCGAGCGCTTCCGCGTTGCCATCACACCGGCATAGTGCAGATCTCGCTCCTCGATGTCCTCGGCCAGCTCCAGATACCGCAGCGGCTCCCCCATCGCCGCTTCGCGGTGGATTGCGGCCAGCCGCGCCGGGGTCAGGCCGTCGGCCGGATGACCGGAGATCGGATCGCGAACACCGACTGTCGTCGGGCCTGCGCGCTCTTCTGTCACTTCGGCATCGGTCAGCTTGTTGCCGCTGGCGTCGACCAGGCGCTGGCCAACGGCGCGCATCAGGGATTTGAGGTTCATAGCCGGCCTCGCATTTCAACATCGATGGAACGTTCGCGCCGATCATCGCCACCACGGCTGTCACTCGCGCCGGGACGTGCGCTTTCGTAGCCGTAGGAGAGTGTCATCTGCAGTGAGGCGAACCAGGCGAGGATACCGGCGATCGCCGTGTCGCCGTGTCGATCGAGCCCGTCCTCACCCTTGTGGCGATGATCATCCGGCACCTTGATGATGCCATTCACGTACTGCAGCGCCTGGTGATCGCGGATGACATCCTCGTCAGCCGGGATCGTCACGGTGAGGTCGCCGAAGGCCTCGACATAACGCGGTGAGTTTTCACGATACCATTCGGCCGAGAGCTTCACCTCGACGATGCACTCGCCCCAGCGCTGCGCCGCAACTTCAGCCAGGTAGCCGCCATTGCCGGTCGCATCGAGCGCACCGCCAGAAAGGCGCGGCAGGTTATCGCCGACATAAAAGAGGATATCGCGTTGCGCTTCGTAGGGAACGTTGCGCAGCTCCAGGACGAGGCGGCAGCGGCGCACCGTGTCCTGGCCGATCTCATCGGCCTTCAGTGCCGAGACGTCGCCACTGCGGGCGAAGTCCATGCCGAAGACATGGGCGCGGTCAGGATCGAGTTTGTCCAGGATCGGCTTAAGTTTCTCCCGGCAGAGGTCGCGGATCACGGCTTCGCGCATACTCTTGTCGAGCGACTTGAAGCTGTCTGGCAGCTGAACCCGCACCACGGGAACGGTCGGATCCTTCACCCGCTCGATGACGACACGGGTCAGCGCAGCGCCCTGGGCATCGGCAGGTATCGCGTCCAGCTCCTGTTGCATCTGGGCTTCGCGCGCACCGTAGGAACCTCGGATCAGCTGCTCCCATTTCGCCTGGGCTTCGATGCTGAAGGTCCAGCCGCGTGTCAGGCAGACACGTTGATAGAGGCCGTTGTCGACGGCGGCCTGGAACGGGATGTGATGGATCTTGAACGGGTTCTTGCCGGCTCGCGCTTCCCGGATCAGCTCGTTGAAGGCGTTCAGCACACCGTTGTGCGTCGAGATCACGCGAACCTTGCCGCCCCAGATCAGCAGTGCGTTGACGGCATCGATGACGGCCCGCACGTCGCGGTGATAGGCCGCCTCGTCGATCACGACGATGCCCTGCAAGCCGCGAATGTTGGCAGGGTTCGACGACAGCGCCTCGACACGGTAGCCCGAGGCGAAGCGCACGCGATACGCGGAAATGTATTTGGTCGAGCCGTCTGCCTGCTCGTCCTCGAACATGAAGTCCTCGATGGCGACCAGTTCCTTCGCGACGATCTTGGCGAAGTGGGCGACATAGCCGATGAACTCGCGGCCCTTGTCTTTGGTGTCGCCGATGTAAAAGACGTTGTCGCCACCTTCACCGCGCTTGCTGGCAGAGATGATGGTGTCGTCGAGCGCCTCGGCATAGGTGATGCCCGTGCGGCGGCCCTTCTCCGCAACTTTCAGGTCGGAGCGATCTTCCAACCACTCCTTCTGATGCAGCATCAGGATGCCATCGGCCAGCGGATCGTGGTCGGCCGGCAGCTCGGACCCGCGTGGCAACTCGACGGGAAGCTGCTCGGGATCGCGAGAGAGGACGGGCTTGGCCGCGTCCTCTCCTCTCACGAAGTCTCTGGCTGCCGCCACCGTCATGATCGCAACCCCAGAACCTGTTTTCGGATCTCGGCGGCACGCTCCTGCGACAGGCCCGCCACCTTGGCGACGGTTTCGACCGTCTCTTCGACCTTGTCGGCGAATTCTTTTTCCACCTTGAGGCGACGGGCGGTGGAAATGCCTTCCGCCTGGGCGGCAGCTCGCAACGCGTTGGCGAGGCTCATTGCCTCCTTCGGCAGGATGTTCTTGGAGCCTCGGCTGGCAATGATGTTCGTCACCAGGGATTTGATCGCCATCGCACCCATTCGGGCAAGATCGTCCTCACCCTCGGCATCGAAGCGCGACGCGATCGCTTTGGTCATTTCCCGAGCCTGCTCGATCTCGGCGGCGAACACGGCAAGACGCATCGAATAGCGATTGAAGGCCTGGAACGACGGAATGCTGAACTCCAGTTCGCCATGATACTCGGCCTGCAGAGCTTCGAGCTTGGTGTAAAACTCCTGGTAGATGTCGGTTTGGGTGCGATCGCTGTTCTGAAGTTCCTGGGCGGCCCATGCGACAACGCCCTCGCACTCGCGAGGCAGAAGCTGAATATTCGACAGGCGTCCGCGACCGCGTGCCATCATCAGATCTCCGGCTTGAGTGGGCGCTTCACACCTTCGATCGCGATCTCACGGCGCAAGTGACGCCGCCCGAGTTCGGTCAGGGTCGCGCCCATCACCGTTCCGGCAGCAGTCGCGATGACCGCGCCCAACTCCTCGAGATACTTCAGCTCGCCGTGTACCCAAGCGCGTGGCCGGCGAATGCCGAAGGGTACCAGGCGCACTTCGATGACGTCTGAAGGGAGTGTTTCGTCCGTTTCCTCGGCCAGCATTTTCAGCATCGCGAGCCGAGCGCTCTCGCGAAAAATCCGGTCGGCAGCTTCTCGATCGAAGGTCATTTCTTTGCCTGCTCCAAAATGAGTTCCTGCCAACGATCGGCGATGGCGGAGACCGGGTCGAGTTTAGTAGCCAGGTTGTCGATACGACCGTTGAGCTTCTCCAGGGCGATCTCCATTCGGTGCGCTTGTTCGCGATCAGGCAGGTGCCTGAGTTCGCCCTCTAACGCCTGGACGCGCCGCTCCAGATCGGAGACGGTCTCTCCCACTTCTTTCACGCCCTTGCTGACGGCTTCCTTGTGCGCGGTAAGGTCGGCGGCAACTGCCTTCTCACCAGACGTAAACCAGCCATAGACAATGCTCAGGAGCGCGATGACGCTGAGGGTCAACGAGATCCACGGGGCAAGTACTTCCGGCGTCAATTGCGCCTCCGCTTGAAACGTTCGAGACGCTGCTGGCAGGCCAAGCAGCGCTTTGCTGATGGAAGTGCCTGGCGGCGCTCGGGCTCGATCTCTTCGTGGCACACCACGCACGTTGACGAGCCATGACCGGCAAGAGCAGCCTGGGCCGCGCGGATGCCGGTTTCGCGTTCCTGCTCGGTGCGCAGATCGGCCAGTTCAAAGGCGAAGTTTCCGAGCTTCACTGCGGACGCCCCAGCCACTTGGTCATGGTGTCCTTCAGCGTGTGCCCGCCCATGTAGAAGCCGGCGAAGGTGGCGGTCAGCCAGAAGAGCGTGTCGAACGGCAGCTGTGTCGCCATCGTGGAGCCGGCGCCAGCGTCGACGGTCGGCACCACCACGAAACGGAACAACCAGAGAAAGCCGAGAAACCACATCCAGGCCGGCCGCCATGCCCACATCCAGGTCGGCTCACCGACCTTGTCCATCTCGGCCTTCTGCAGGGCGATCGCCTGCGCCTGCTGGACGTTCCATTGCACGAGGATGTCCGGCGCCTGACCTTCGACCTCCTTGACGGCCGCGTCGATCTTCTCGGCCGGCTGGTCCGGGATCTGCGCTGGGGGAACGCCGAGCTTCTCGGCGACCGTGTCGATGACGATGCCGCCGACCTCGGCCGCGCCATCGCCCAGGAAGCGTTCCAGCAGCGACTTGACGAGCGGCGCGCCGACCCGCGTTGCCGCCTCGATCAGGATGGTGCCGATGACGGGGTCCATCACAGCACCCCCATGGCGTCGGCCTCGGCGGCATAGGCGGCGGCGCGCTGGCGATGGATCACACTACGGCTGATGAGGACAATCGCTACGATCGCGCCAGCCACCAGCAGGCCGCCAATCACCCAGCCCGCCAGCTGCTCGGCATGGTGCGGATTGACCAGCACGTCGCCACCGCCACCGGCGGTGGCAGCCCCTGCGGTTCCGCCGCTGGTCCGGGCCGTCTTCGCGATCCTGGTTGCCGCCTGCTGTTCATCGGCGAGCTTGGCTTTGACGGTCGTGGCCGGCGCCGCATGGGCGAGCGCCCAGGCCACGCCCTTGGCTTCAATGGCGGCGATGCGAGCACCCCAACCGCGCCCGAACGTGCTCCAGATCTTGAGCGACTGAACGAAACCCAGCCGCTTCGCACACAACCGCTTCACGGTCTGATGTGCGGGTCCGCCGACCGATGCCCTAAGCCAGGATTTTGCGCGGCCCGGCCCCGAGTTTACAGCCGCGTCGAAGGTGGCGAGATCCACGCCCRCCTCCAGCGTGTCACCATTGACCGCCTGCCAAAAATCCTGGCGGTAGATCTTGGCGACGTTCTCGGTGGAGATGTTGCGCAGCTGCGTCTTGTTGGCGCTGGGGAAGTAGCGCCGGTAGGTGGCGAGCGTTATCCCCTTCATGGTGGCGCCGCCCGGATCCTTCGGATGATCCGACCAGCCGCCCTCATAGGCGAGCGTCACCTTCAAGCTCGCTTGGAAATTCTCGCGCATCGACACCGCTCCGGCTGCAGGAAAGGCCGGGCGATCAGCCGGCCAAGATGCCTGCAGAATGCGTGTGGTCGCGCGCGCGTATCATGCCCGCATCGGCGGGCGGGATCAGTCGTCGAACAGGAAAAGCTGGCGCGGATCCGCTGATCCTTTGATGGGGCGGAAACCCATCCTGCGGAACATCTTGTCGATGCCCGTTTCGGTCAGCCCGAGCTTGCGGGCGATTTCGGCATTCGACATTCCAGCGGCGCGATAGTGGCGCGCCCGAGCCTCTCGCGCAAGAGGCACCCGCAGATAGGACCGGCCATAGCGGCCGGCGAGCTGGTCGACCGCGACACGGCCGAGGATGGGGAGCAGCTGGTTTTCGCGGTCGGTCGAGGGGATGAACAACCGCGTACCGCCGAACGCCTCGGCCAGCGCCAGGAAGGCTGGCTCGCCTAGCAAGTTCTGCAACTCGGCCGAGAGACGGTCGTCACTCATGCCGGCCTCGCCAGGGGATAGTGACCCGAGTCCAGCGTTGTGTTAGCGTCCGCACCTCTGTGGGGGTGTGTAGTATGAAGCTCAGGTATTTCGGTTGCTGCGTATTGACCCTGGTGGTCACCGAAGCGCGCGCTGCCGCCAGCTACGAAGTGGTCAGCAATGTTGGATCGGTTCTGGCTGCAGAAGAATTCTGTGGCTTGAACTACGACCAACCGGCAATCGCCGCGTACATCGAGAAGAATGTGCCCGCTGACGATATGACCTTTGCCTCCAGCCTGAACATGCAGGTCATTGGCGTTAAAGCCTTTCAGAAAGAGATGTCCGCCTCGCAAAAAACGGCACACTGCACGCAGATTGCCCGCGTCGCGAAGAGCTACGGCTTCACGAAGTAGGCGCGCCAGGGCCATTCAGTTGGCCTCCAGCTGAACGCCACGCACCACCTTGGTCAGCGACAGCCCGTTTTCGCCATGCCATGTGAGGCAGACGGTCAGGGTGCCGTCGCGACGGCGTTGCACGGTGCAGTGTTCTGTCAGGCGCCAGGTACCGCTGGCCTCGCCAGCATCGACCAGCGCGGCCAGCTCGACGGCGGCAAACTGCTCGATGACTTCGAACGACACTGGGATCCTGCGGCTACGGCGATCGCTCATTGCGCCTTCACCTCGCGGATCTGCTTGCCAAGCGCGTTCATCACGACGGGCCAATCCTCACTCACCATCTGGTCGAGAGGCTTCGCAAGCTGTGCGACGATGCTGCGGAAGTCCCTGCCGCGCTCTCTCATGGGGCCGGCCTTGAACAGGATCTGCCATTGTGCGAGCGCGACCTGCGCGCCCGGCAGTCGCTGCCAATGCGCCGCCTCGAAGGTGACGGCCCAATCGACGCCGGCCTCACGCGTCATCCAGGCTTTCAGGGCTTCGATAGCCTTGGCGGCATCGCCGGCATCGTGGAGGAAACGCACATGCGACAGGCCCGTTTGCCGCTCGACAAAGGCGATCAATGCCCGATCGTCGTTGTTCGTCACGATGCCGAGGTTCCAGGCCGCGATCCACAGCGCCTGCAGTTTGGCCGCATACTTGCCTTCAAGGCGCTTTCGAGAACCCACCGAAGCGGGTTTGAAGCCGCCGCGCCGCAGCTCCTGAACAACGTTGTTCTGCTCGACCGACGACATGTCCCGCAACGAGCGTTTGCCCGTCACGCGTTCATAGACGTCGCGGATCGTATCGTCATCGAGACCAAGCTGTTTCTTGGCAACGTGGATTGCTGCGGTGGCGCTCATGACAGCGCCCTCTCGATGTCGATCGCGAGGCCCGTCAGATTGACCTTCGCCGCGATGGCGCTGCCCCCGTGTTCGCTTGGGCAACCATGGTGGTAAACACAGGCGACGCGTTCGCCACCGGGCTCGGTGATGATGTCAGAACCGGCCAGGCGGTACTTAATCGCCTCCGCAAGCGCGGTTTCGATTTTGCGGATCATCGTGCTCATCGCACACCGCCGATCTGCAAGGGCGCCTCTGAACCGCTGACGCCATGTGCGAGCGTGACACTCTCTCCAGCTCGCCATCCTGCCGATCGGGCAGCATGGTGCCGCAGCGGCGCGGATCTCTGATTGACCGTTTGCGTTTCGGGGTGGCGTTCCATGAGCGCGATTTCGGCCTGCTCTCTAGCTTCGCCGTCAACAACGGTGGCGAATATCTCGAACAGCCGATATCGCAGGCGAATGACCATGCCGTCGGTGAAGTCGGCCACGGCATCACGCCTGGACTTCAGGCCACGTCGACGGCGGTAAAAAGTCGTCGTCTTGAACTCGCGCACCGCACGATTGACGGCACCTTCTGCTACTTGGCGCAGGTAGACGGCAATCTCCGGCCCAGGGGCATGACCGAGAAACTGGACCTCGGAACGACCGTTGACGCTCACGATGACGTGCGCCGTATTGGTGCAATAGGCGATCACCGGCCAAAGCTTTGCCTTGATCGAGCGGCCACGGTCGCTGACCGAAGACTGTTCATCCATAACGATGTCGGCCTCGGAAACACCATGGTCGCGCATGAGCTGCGCGGCTTTCTCGGCAGCGGCGAGCGCCTCAGCTTCAGTGCAGCCGCGCGCGGCCGTCTTGTCGCGAAGGGCCCGGATACGGTCGCGGATTTTTTGGCTGGTCATTGCTCAAACCTCCCTGGCTACGACCGGCGCCGGGCCGGAGCCCTGGAGATTGATGGGATCGTCAGAGGCGGCGAGCCGTCGCCTGGCGGCGGCCTGCCAGTTGCGCAGAAGGCCTTGAGGCTCCTGGGTGTAGGTCGCTTCGATACCTGCCAACCTTAGCCGGCTGGTATCGCCATCCCAGGAGAAACGGCCACCTTCTTCGGCGACGAGCTGCTCGACTAGTTTAAGGACGTCGACGTAGTAGGCACGCAACTCCTCGTACTCCATGCGCAGGCCGCCAGTTTTCGGCATCAGCGCGTCGATCCTGGCGATGATGCGGTGAAGGTTTTCGTGCCAGAGGGTCATGGTCGTTGCCCTCACGCTTTGGCGAGATCGATGGTGACGGCGCGCCAGTCGTCGTCATGGGCGTCGCGCTCGTAGCAGCGCACATAGGTCTTGGAACTGACGACACGCATCGCATCGCGGATCGCGGTCATTGCCCTGACCCAGCGCTCGTCCTCGATGTCGTGCCGAAGGAGAGCGAAGATCTCGGAGCGGTTTATCTGGCCGCTCTTGTCGACGTTGAAGGCTCGGGTGACGATGGCACGGATTTCGGAACGGCTCTCGGCCGTCCATTCCAGCAGACACTCGTCGATTAGGCCTTTGGCGACCTGCAGCTGCGGCCCGAAGTCGATGTAGTCCTGCACCTGGACGATGATCTTCATGAGCCCGTCAAAGGTCATGAAGGTCTTGTTTCCCTTCGCGCCGCCAACCTTGCCGCCGTATTCCTGGGCGAGCAATCCTTCATAGGATTGCAGATCGTCAAAGGTGTGCTGCTTGAAACGGGCGACCTGGGCGGACAAATCCCGCGCGTAGCCGATCACCTTGCGCACGGTTTCATCCTGCAGTTTGTCGGCGGGCTTGACGTTTTCGAGGGGCACCAGGTTGCCCTTGGCATCGTGGAGATACTGCTTGTCGCCAACCAGGACGGTGCCGTTCGCGATAGAGTTTTCAAGTACGCTGAGTTGCATGTTCTTCATCCTTTGGGGTTTCGCCGCGCAGGGCGGCCATCAATTCGTGAACGCGTTGGGTCTGCTGTTGGATGGCGTCGTCCCGGACATCCTCGTCATGGACGTTGCCGGTCATGGGAAGCCGCACGGCCCGGGCCAGCAGTTCGGCCTCAACACACACTGCCCAGAAGCGCTCGGTGGCCATGGCCAGTGCGAACACGGTCGCGGCGGGCGCTGCTATCGCGTTGCGTGCCGGATTGGCGATGATGCGCCCGGCCGCGTCGATCACATCGACCTCGGCGGCAGCTTCGAGCAGGGTCTTGCTCATGCCGCGCCGCCTTTCGGACGGCCGTCCGAAAACGGCCGCGGAGCCACCGGAAAAAGCCGGACATTGCTGCCGGGCCGCTGCAATTCGGCAAGGATGTTGTCGGTCTCGGCGAGACGATCCCGCGCGGCGTCCTCATTCCACCGTTTCTTGGAGACCTCATTTTCGAGGGTGCGAGCTTGAGCACGCAGTTGGTCGATACAGACTTGCAGGAGCCGGGCGTCCTCGGGTGAGAGAACACGCGCTTCGTGGGTGTAGTCGTCGAATTGGTGCAGCAACTGGTGCAACCCATCCGACAATTCGAGCGACAGGGTCTGTCCCATGGTCATTCCTCCCACTGACGGTTTTGATAGGCGGCCTGGATGTGCTTGAGGGCGAGATCAGCCTGTTCGCCCGCAGCGAGCAGGTGAGCGATGCGCAGGGTCTTGTCGATTTGACCGAGGTGGCCTGGCTTGCGACCGATACCGGTAAGCAATGTGCGTTGGTCGGTGTCCTGGATGCACCATGCGTCGATGATCATGGCGATGTCTTCGGGGTAGGGCTGCATCTTGTAGAGCCGTTTGCCAAAACGCCGCTTGATCTGGGTGTAATCCGGCCCGCTCGAACGGTCCTTGAAACGCCCGTAAATGCTGGTGTTGCCGGTCAAGGCGATGCCGCAGCCATATTCGTCAAGGAAGTAGCGCAGCTGGTCGATCGCGCGGTCTTCCAGGTTCTGGGCCTCGTCAACGATCAGGAGCGTTTGTCGGCCGTTGCGCTGCAGGCGCGCGCCAATGGCGCTGTCCAGCTTGGCAGGGTTGTTTTCCATGACGCTGAGTGCACGACCGAGTTCGACCAGCATGGCAAAGCAGGTCTTAGTCTGCGGTCGCATAGTGACGCGGAACGCGTGCGGCCTTGTCGCCGCATATTGCTTACAGGCGTGCGACTTCCCCATGCCAGCGGCCTGGGTGATGATGACCATATCGGGCGCGATCTGCGCCAGTTCGAGCGCGGCGAAAATCTCGGCCGCTGTTTTCGTCATGACAAAACCGGGGCCGGCAGGGATGGCGCGTTCGATCGTTGCCGCGCTGGCCGCGCTTTCCAGCCACTGCGCCATGGTCAGGTTGGTGCGGTCGAGGCGACCGACATATTTGCCGGAGTACCATTGTGAAAACGTGCCGTCGGGCATGCCTGCGCGGCGAGCCACCTCGGCCTTGGACAGGCCAGAGCGTTGCGCCAGTTCGCGCGTGCTGTGGGTGAGTTCGCGCCAGCGGTTGAGGTCCGCTGGGGTGCGGCCCTCGCGGCCCTCCGAAACGTCGGGCTCTTGTGCGGGCGGCTGCCAGATTGAGTTCGTATCGATGTTCATGTATCAAGTCCTCGTGCAATTGGCCCTTTGGGCCGGACATGGCCGGGTTCATCCCGGCCTTCTTTTTTCAGCCGTCCTCGGCACTTCTCGGCGTGAAAGGGATGATCTCGGCGTCGCCCTGGCGCTGATTGCGCAGCAGAGCGAGGCCAGCGGCGAAACTCTCTTCGAAATCGTCGGCAGGGATCGGCGCGGGCGCCGCGCCGCCATTGGCGATAGCGAGCCGCTTAATCGCGGGCTTGGTGGGTTCGGGTTTCGAGGCGGGCTGTTCGCTGCCATAGAGGCGCGCCAGCTCGGCAGCCGTCATCTTCTGGTGCAGGCGAGCCTGTTCGCGGAGCGTGCGCTGGTAGGCGCCACGGTCGCGGGCATGAGTGCGCGCGGCGTCGACATCGTCGAAACCGGTGGCCGCGATACAGGCTGCAGTGCAGATCAACCGGTCATCGAGCGTGTAGACCTTGATGTTGTCCTGCAGGCGGTCGGGGTCGAAACGAACGATGACCTTCTGGCCAGCATGGGCGTTCAGTTCGACGGACCAGTACCGATTTTCATAGAAGTGGATTTCTCCCGAGCCTCGCTGGGCGGTGACTTTTTCGGCGGCGAGCAGCCAAAGGTAACGCTGCGCCTCGGTTGGCCAACGCACGATGGATGCCGGTTCGGCTAGGCTGGCCTTGAAGGTCTCCAGGAACGAGCGCCCCGAGCAGGCTGCGGACTGGCGACCGGAGCGGGTATTGTGCTCTTCGATCTCGCGCGCGACGTGGCCGCGAAACTCGTCGATGGGGATAGCGGCATTGCCGTAATTCTCGGGCTTCGCCTCTGGGCTGTTACCGGTATAGGCACCTGCGCAGAACGGGTGCTTGGCGATGTTGTCGGCGAGATCGCGCCAGGCGCGTTCGATCGGTTTCGACTGACCGCTATAAGGTTTTGTCCACATCGGCTGGATGCCGAGCGAAACGAGGATGCCCTGCGGGTCCTCGTCGCGGATGGTGAACCGGTAGCGGTTCGGAATGCGACCGGAAATCCACTTCGAGGCGAAGGCGCGCCCGTTGTCGAGCCAGATTTTTTCGGGGATGCCGTGGCGTTCCACCATGTCGCCGATGACGAGGCGGACGGTTTCCTTGTTCTCGGTTTCCGAGATGCGCCAGGCGAGGATCGTTCCAGAGTAGAGGTCCTGCAGGCCGAGTAACTGGACGCGGGTGATGCGGCCGTCGTGCAGGCGCACGAACACGTCGAGCTTGTGGCCGTCCATGTTGACGGCCTGCATGGCATGGAAGTGGGTGCGGATACGGGTTTGGGCCGGATAGAGGGTCTTGGCCTTGTCCTTCCCTTCGCGCGCCAGGGCGATGACACCGGCCGGTATCTCGGCCTCCACACGGCGACGCAGCGCCCGTTCCGAGGGGATCGGCAACCATCCTTGTTTCGATGCCGCTTTGCGGACACGCCGGTAGCAGGAGGAGAACGTGGGCTTCTCCGCCCGGAGCCAGTCGGATGTCAGCGCTTCCCACACTTCCTCGCGGCAGTCGCTGAAACTGGCAGTTGCTTGATAGCTTGGCGCTAGCACGGCCAGCCAGTCGGCGCGCGCGACACCCTTCACCAGCTTTTGCCAGTTGTAGATCGACGCGGGCGATGTCCCGTTCATGGCTGCGGCCTGGAGCACGGCGTTGGTCGCGCCAACACCGGTCGCGGCCAGCTGCTCGACCGCATGGAGGCAGGCGAGACGGCGGCGGCATTCTGCTTTCTGTTTGTCCGAGATTGCTTCGAAGCGCGCCCAAACCCCGGCCGAAGTGTCGTCAACGGTCGGCGCCAGGTCGGGCGCGTTGCCCGCGCGGGACAAGAGCGCAAGTCGTGCCTGCGCGCCCGGCGGCAAGGCCGACAGATGGTACTCCCATCCGCCGCCCTTGCCACCGGCTCGGCGCGCCCTGGCCGGGTCCGCACGCCAGTTGCTGGCGACAGCCAGGGCATTGAGATTACGAACCGTGCCGGGCAGCTCGGGCGAACGTGCCTCGACGATCTCGGCCAAAGAGAACCACTCCTTCACGCGCGGTCCCTCCGAAGGATGTGGACCGGCTTGGCCTTGAGTTCTTTCAGCTTGTCATCGAGGGCCGCGCGTTCTTGCTGGACACGGGCTATCTCGGCGAGGCGTGCCTCATCGCCGATCAGCATGGTCAAGCCATCGTCGGCCACCACGAGATCCCACAACCATGTCGCGCGGGTCGCCCGAACGAAGGCTTTGAAGCGGACGAGGCTGATATCGTGGGTTTCGTTGCTCTCGGCGGTGTAGGCGTTGAGCGTCGCCAGCGAGAAACTGTCTTGGCCAAGCGCCGTGGCGATCCGCATGGCGACTTCCGGGCGTTCGTGAGCGCAGTCTTTCAATGCCCGGCTCATGCCGCGCTTGAGCTTGCCGCGAAAACCGGTGAGGTCGATGCTCTGGTCGGCTACGCGGCTGGGATAGACCGGGCTGAAGAAGAGGTCGCCCTGGTCGGGGCTGGCTTTACGCGGCATTCGCATTCTCCAGGCTGCGGGCGGCGCTGCGGATGTGAGCGTCGATCTGTTCCCGCAGGTGTTGCTTGATGTCGGGATCGTCGGCGCGCTGGCAGGCGAACTGCAGCGCGAAAATCTGGTTGGTGGCGCGGTATGGGAGGCGGAAATGGCAGTCAGCGCAGAAGACGGCTTGCGGACCCTTCGGCACCGGATTGATGCAATTCCTGGTCGGGCAAACCTTCGTGCTCACGGCTAGGTCACCTTTCGGATTTTGTGGTCGGGAGAGGATTGGCGAACGCCCAAGCGGCATCGTCGGGCCACCGGGAGATCAATTCCTGGAAGGCCTTGCGGCGGTCGGTCGGACTGAGCTGGCTGAAATTGGCGGTGACGGTGCCTTTGCGCTTTTGGCCAGGAGACAGGTCGGCCTTGGCCTTGGCGTTCGGATCGGTCAGGTGCAACGCCCGGCCAATGTCGGGCTGATCGGCATAGGCAAGAGCAACCTTGCGTTGGCGATCCGGCTCTAGGCCGGCCAGCTGTTCAAGGACGCGTTGATTGTCCGCCTCGGGCTTGTCACGAAGCACGTCGAGCAATTCCGGCCGCAGCTTGGAGCCAATGAACTGCGCGCGCTCGATGGCACGTCGCGACAACCCGAGATCGTCAAGAGCTTGCGCGAAGAAGTGACCTTGAGCCGTTTCGGCCAATTCCGCCAAGTTGGCGGAATTGGAAAACTGAGGGTTCCCACGAGCGAGCTTGCCGTGTTCTTCCTCCCACAGCCTGCGGTATTCAATCACATGCAGGGCGCGGTCCAGCTTAGACAGCTCGTCGCGGAACAGGTTCTCCTCAATCTCGATGCGTCGTGCGCCAGCCTTGTCGAGCTTGCGCACCAAGGCATCGACCTCGGTGAGGCCGTGGAGTTCGTGTCCGCGATACCTCGTCGCGCCCGCAGCGAGGGTGTATGGGCGTTCGCCGTTGGGCGTGCGGTACACGTTAACGGGGTGGATAAGTTCGCCCGAGACAACGGATTGGCCAATGAGAAAGGCCTTGTTGTCGTCAACCTTGCGGAGGCGGTCGGCGGGCACGAAGATGTCGGAGAGCGGAAGTCGTTTGAACTCAACCACGGCGCCCTCCGACTGATGCGTATTCGGAGGGAAGGACGCCTGTCTCGGTCTCGGTCGCCTGGATGTCGTCGAGAAGCGTTCGGGCTTGGTGCTCGACGAAAGCCACGAAGGCCGAGGTGAGATAGCTGTCCTGACAAGCGTCCTCCACCTGGTACACGCCGTGGAGGACCGATGACCGGTCGCGGGCGAACAGTTTCGCGACCTTGTTGAGGCCCGCGCCGAACCGACGGTGCATGACGTACATCGCCACCTGGCGCATCCAGGCGGTGACCTGCGGGCCGCGATAGCTGTTCTTGTCGAACAGCATGGCCTCGGATGCCGTTGGCACGATCGACGCGACGACATTGCGCACGACACGGTGCACGATCTGGGGCCGGTCGATGATGAAGGGGACCGCGTTCATCGCACCGCCCCCACAAGGTGATAGCCGACGCCGCGCACATTCGCGATGTCGACGCCGAGCGGTTTGACCTTCAGGCGGATATCGTGAACCAAGCGACGAATGGTCGTGCCGTGAAGGTTGACGGCCGCCTGCAACTCGCCAACGGAGTGGATGCTGGGTGCATCGTCGTGGAGGATTTCGACCAGGGCAAACTCGGACGGGCGTAGCCGGGCATGGCCGCATGGCGTGGTAATAGTCCCCGACCGCCGTTCGAAGACGAGGCGAGATACACCAGCAAGGCCACGGCCGCAGGTGGGACAACAGGCATTCATTGAAAAACTCCAAGCCATGCGAGGCCGATCAGAACGAAACCAGCGAGCAACAGCGCGGTCAGAACCGAGCCGAGCAGGAAGCCCGGATCGTCTGAGAGGTGCGGTTGAAAGGGGGTGGCGCGCTGTTGATTTGAGGACAGCGATTTGACGTCGAACATGTCTAAGCCGCCTTGTCGTTTCGACGTTGCCAGCGCGGCTGGGGGCGGAGATAGTTTTTGGGAGGTTGAGGCGATAGCCGCTGGCCGCTGGCGTCGTAGCGCTCGGGCCACAGTTCATGCGGTTCACAAGCGAGAGCAGCAGCTATCGCCACCTCGCCAAGCGAGTTCGGCTCCCAGAGAGTTCGGGAAGCCGTACCGAGTGGGAGCTTGTGCCGGCGGTCGACGTCAAGCAGGACGTAACCGGCTGTAAAGAGATCGGCTTTGATCTTGGCCGAGCGTGCAATCGGGTCCATAGTGGCTCCGGTGTTGAAAGGGAGGCCCTGACCGGCCTCCCTTTCTTCGAGGTTTGTTTTCGTTAGCTAGCGGAGAATGTCCAAAAAATTGGACGTTGTAAAGTGTGATTACGCAAAAAGCTCCAAAAAATTCTACCCCCGAGAATGATGGTGATGCGCCAGCTGAGGCGATGGCGAGAGCTCGTGGCGAACTCCCCGATATCGAGAGGCAACTTGCTGAAAAGATTGAGATGCTTGCGGAGTATGCGGGCGGCCGAAAGGTGGCGGCTAAGGCGATGGGCGTCTCCGTAACGACCCTGGACAATTACCGGTCAGGAGCAACGCAGCCCAGATTTTTGGAGCTTTTGAAACTTGCAGCTGCGGCAAATCACAACGTGGAGTACCTGCTCGCAGGCACCGGCTTTTGGACCCTCCTTTCACCGCAGAACGATGAGGAAGAGAGATCTGACCTACCGGCGACGCAACTCAGCGAACGGATGATCCAGATGCCGCGCTATGATGTGCGCGCATCGGCAGGGGCCGGCGCGCTGGTGGTCTCCGAAGATGTCAGCGAGTACTTCTCGGTCGGAAGGAACTGGCTTAGCAGAAATCTCCCACCTTGGGCGCCGCCGAATGCCGTCGTCGGAGTTTTGGAAGGCGCCGGCGATTCAATGGAGCCCACCATTCGCGATGGCGACCTGGTAATGGTCGTACAGAACGTGGACTGGCGTGTCGTCGAGCGCGGCGGTATCTTCGTCTTCTCCCTTGACCATGATCGTTTGCTGTTGAAACGCCTGCAGGTGCTGAACAACGGCGACCTGCGCATCATTTCGGACAACAAAGCATACGAACCGGACCTGGTGCCGTTCGGCGACATCGAGCATCGTGTGCGGGTGCACGGCCAGGTGTTTTTCGCTGGCGGCAAGCCGAGGAGCTACTAGCCAGAAGAGACCGCCTGTTAATCAAGCGAGGAACATTTTCCTCGCCTGCTTGACTCCTGACAGATCGCAAGAACAAAATAGGAACATTCTTGGGCTGGAGGTGTTTCTATGAAGCGAGTGCAGAAGTTCGTCGTCATTGCGTTCCGTTTGATCAAAGGACGTCTGTTGATCGCTGAAATGCGTGAGGCGCGCGGGGGAGAGGCGAGCGCAATCCGCTTGGCAGAGATGATGTCTCAAAACTGGGCCGGGGCGGCTGCATTCGAGGTTCATGTCGAAGAAGAGAGCGGCGATATGCATGCGCCTCGTCTGCTTGCGGCGTTCGGCTCGGTTCCTGATCTCGACGAGGCTATGGAGGCTGCGGCTTGATGCCGACACCCGTTGACAATTACCGGGTCGAAATCTGGTCTGCCGACGAGGGCGAGCGCTTGGAGGTGCTCGCCCAATCGTCCGACAATTTTCTAAGCCAGGCTGCCTGGAATGAGGCCTGTGAGCGGTTTCCCGGAGTACTACTCGTTCACTACAACAATCGGTTCGTCATGCAGCGGCGCAGAGCCGGCGAGCTGAACCCGTCAAAATCCTCACAACAGTGAGGCGGCCGGGCGGGCGCCGCACCCGGCCGATGGTGTCAGGCGCGCACATTCGATCCGCCTGGGCGATCTCCCCGAATGGTACCGTCTGGGTGCGATGTGTTCTCGATGCCGGCACCTGGGCTGGCTCGATCGGCAGCGGATCGAAAGGCGGTTCGGCAAGAACCGCTTTGTGGTGACGATGGAACCCTTGCTGCGCTGCACGTCATGCGACAACCGTTATGACAATGACTTCAAGATCGCCAAAATGCGCCGCTGATCGGCGACAGCAAACATCCAAGTTCGGCGACCAACGTCATCGGTCGTGATCCCTTTGATATTGCGTAATATTCTGCCGTTTTCGCCTAAGTTGGACGCATCATCCAAGTTTATTTTGGTTTTTTCCGTAGTGGCGAGCGTCGCGCGGGTATCTCGCCGGATCGGCGCCTCGCGCCTCAAGGCCAGTTTTCTGCGGGTTTGAAGGCGGGTCGAAGGTTTCTCAAAGGCCGTTAACAAATCCGGCTCTGTGTTGCCGCCGCCTCGCTCGCTTTGCAGTTCTGGTCAGTTCGTCTAAAACCACACGTCAAACTGAACGTCTCTGCCACCGTCGCTCAATCGCTTGAGATTGCAGCACTTTTCGCCAGTTCCCGGCCATTCCCACT
This sequence comes from Mesorhizobium sp. 2RAF21, assembly GCF_052115345.1. NCBI lineage: Bacteria > Pseudomonadati > Pseudomonadota > Alphaproteobacteria > Hyphomicrobiales > Phyllobacteriaceae > Mesorhizobium > Mesorhizobium sp. 2RAF21. The sequence continues at coordinate 165,502 of NZ_JBFRGM010000015.1, forward strand.
TATTCCCGGATTTCTAAGACCCGGTGTCAAACTACAACGGGAACCTGGTGCGCACCGGGTATCAGGGAGGGCGCCGGTGCCGGACTGGCAGCGCTAACGGTGGCGGTGTCTGGTGACGAGCCCTAAGTCCGGGCCCTGGAAAAACCCGGCCGCCGAAAATGGCGGCTCGAGGCCCGAAGTCTGCCGTCGCGAA
>NZ_JBFRGM010000016.1:0-131069 GCF_052115345.1 Mesorhizobium sp. 2RAF21
TTTATGTAGGCAAATGCTTACATAAACTCGGTTGACGCGGGATGGAGCAGCCCGGTAGCTCGTCAGGCTCATAACCTGAAGGTCGTAGGTTCAAATCCTACTCCCGCAACCAAATCAAAAACCCGGCGATCAGCCGGGTTTTTTGCGTTTGGACAAGGGCGACACGGCTAACGGTCCCATAGGGGCAGCGGCAACGACTGCATCCCGACACCACCCACGCTTAGCCCAGGATCATATCCGCCGCGCGCTGGCCGATCATCATCGTCGGCGCGTTGGTGTTGCCGCTGATCAATCGCGGCATGACGGAGGCGTCGGCGACACGAAGCCCTTCCATGCCGCGTACTTTCAAGGTGCGGGGATCGACGACAGCCATGGCGTCGTTGCCCATCTTGCAGGTGCCGACCGGATGGTAGACGGTCAGCGCCTCGGCGCGCAGATAGGCGAGGATCTCGTCGTCGGAGCGGACGTCCTTGCCGGGCAGTATCTCGGCACCGCGCAGCGGATCGAACACCGACGAGGCGAAGATGCTGCGGGCGATCTTGATGCCTTCGACCAGAACCCGTGCATCCTGCTCGTCGGAGAAGAAGCGGTGGTCGATGTGGATGGCTCGGCGTGAGCCGTCCCGTGAAAGCGTGATTTCGCCGACGCTTTTCGGCCTGAGCACGCAGGTGTGGATCGCATAGCCATGGCCATATTCGACCAGCCTGCCGCGATGGCTGCGGTAGCCGGGCACGAAGTGGAACTGGATGTCCGGTTCTTCGCCGGCATATCTGGTGCGCGCAAAGCCGCCGGCTTCGACATAGTTGGTGGTGAGCATTCCCTTGCGGCGCGCGAGGTACCGGTAGGGCGCGGCAAGGATTCGGGGCAGGTTGGCCAGGGAAAGACCCAGGCCGCGCGTGCTCGACGAGCGTACGGTGATCATGCCGTCGACATGATCCTGCAGGTTCTTGCCGATACCGGGCAGATCGTGAGCCGGCGCAATACCAGCGCGCGACAACTCTTCGGCGGGGCCTATTCCGGATTCGAGCAGGATCTGGGGTGAGTTGATGGCACCCGCCGAAAGCACCACTTCGCGGGCCGACAGTGTCGTCTCCACGCCTTCGCGCAGGACGCGGACACCGGTCGCGCGCTTGTCCGCGACGACGATGCTCTTGACCTGGCACTCGCTCAATATGGTCAAGTTCGGGCGGTTTATGACCGGGCGCACGAAGGCGGTGAACGCGCTGAAACGCTGTCCACGGTCCTGCGTCACGTTGTAGACGCCGAGCCCAAACTGGCTCTCGCCGTTGAAATCGCTGTTTTCCGGAAGGTTCGCAGCGCGACCGGCCGCCACGAACATGCGCGATAATTCGTTGGGATCGCGGGGATTGTCGACCAAAAGGTCCCCGTCGCTTCCGTGGTAGTGGCTGTCCTGGCCGATCAGGTTGCGCTCCAGCCGCTTGAAGACCGGCAGCACGTCATCATAGGACCAGCCGTTACAGCCGAGGCGCGCCCATTCGTCATAATCGGCGGCGGAGCCGCGGATGTAGACCATCGAGTTGATCGAGGTCGAGCCGCCGAGCGCCTTGCCGCGATTGACCGGAATGCGGCGGCCGTTCAGCTGCGGCTGCGGCACGCCGACATAACAATAATCGTAGTTCGGATTGCCGTAGAGCGAGAGGATGCCCGCCGGCACTTTGACGCGCAGGCTCTGGTCGCTGCCGCCGGCTTCGATCAGGCAGACCCTGGTTGCCGGATCGGCGCTGAGGCGGTTCGCCAAGACGCAGCCGGCGGAGCCGGAGCCAACGACGATGTAGTCAAATGGTTCATTCATGGCTTTTGTCGAGCGAGCAGGGGGACGACCCGCCCATGGAATGGGCGGGTATGAAATGCCAAGTGAATCAAGGCGATCGACGGTCTATTGAAGGAGCTGGGTCCAGACCTTGGTCACCAGTTCCTGCGCGGCCGGCGAACAGGCCTGGCCCATCTTGACCGGCGCGGACGGGAACAGTTCGGGCGCGTTCTGCTTGTTATAGAGCGCCTTCGCTTCATCCACCTTCACCGGCGACGAATGGCCGTAGTAGTTGTACTGGCCGGTCGCGTTGTCGAGTTCCGTCATGAAGTTGATGAATTTCTTGGCGTTTTCGATGTTGGTCGCGCCCTTCGGCACGACGTAGGAATCGAGCCAGCCGACCAGACCTTCCTTAGGCATCGCATATTCGACATTGGCCTTGTCGTTGCGGCGCAGCCGCATGGTGTTGCCGTCCCACCAGAAGTGCATGGCCACTTCACCACCGCCGATGCGGTTTTCGATGTTGTCGCTCGAATAGGCAGCCACGAACGGTTTTTGTGCCTTCAACAGGTCGAGAACGCGCTTCATCTCCTGCGGGTCTTCGCTGCAATATTTGATGCCGAGATAGTTCTGCGCGGCGGGGATGACTTCGTCGGGCTGGGCGAGGCTGGCGATCTTGCCCTTCAAATCCTCGGACGGCTCGAAGTAGATTTTCCAGCTGTCGACCGGGCCCTTGTAGAGGTTGCGGTTGACGGTGAAACCGGCATTGCCATAGGCCAGCGGCACGGAATAGTTGCCGGTCGGGTCCCACCATTGCTTCTGCCATTGTGTCGAGATCTGCTGGAAGGCGGGCATCGAACTGGCGCCGATATCCTCGAGCAGGCCGCTGTCGATCATGATCTTCACGAAATGCTGGGACGGCGTGACGATGTCGTATCCCGACGAGCCGGCCTGCAGCTTGGTCAAGAGATCTTCGTTCGAGGAGAAGGCGTCGACGGTGACCTTGATCCCCGTCTCCTTTTCGAACTTCGCGACCATGTCGGGCGCGATGGAATCGGCCCAGGCATAGATCGAAAGCGTGCCTTCGGCCCACGCGGAGGCCGTCGCCAAAAGGCTGATGGCGCTGGCGGCGGCAAGCGTTGAGATGCGGATGCGGATAGGCATGGAGTTCCCCTTATCTTTATGGTTCGGGGAACGATAACAAACGGGCGACGGCGATAAATTTCATTTGCCCGACGTGCTGCTTAGGAAAAAGCTCGCTCTGTCTATTGGCGGCGTTGCAGCAGGAAAGCGACTGTGGCCAGCGCGACCGAAACGATCATGATCAGCGTCGAGATGGCGTTGAGCTGTGGCGAGACGCCCTGCTTGATCAGCGAGAAGATATAGACCGGCAAGGTGGTGGCGCCGCCGGAATTCAGAAGATTACTGGTGATGAAATCGTCCATCGAAATGACGAAGGCGAGCATGGCGCCGGCGAACACGCCGGGCAGGATCAGCGGCAACGTCACCCGGCGAAAAGCAACCCAGCCCGACGCGTAGAGGTCGCGCGCGGCTTCCTCCAGATCGGCATCCATGCCTTGCAATCTCGCCCTTATCGGCAGGAATGCGAAGGGGATGCAGAAGGTGGTGTGCGCGATGGTGAGCTTCAGCAGACCGTTGGTCAGGCCCAGTTCGGAAAACAGGATGAGCACGGCCACGGCAACGACGATCTCGGGTAGCAGCAGCGGCAGATTGACGATCGTTTCGGAGACGCGCCGGAAGCGCACATTCCTGCCGCGCACCAGCACCAGCGCCGCCATCAGCGCGACGATGGTGGACAGAACCGTGGCGATGCTGGCGACGAAAAGCGACGTCTTGACCGCGCCGACAAGTGCGGCGTTCGACAGGGCCGTTGTGTACCAGTGCAGCGAGAAGCCGCCCCAATTGGCCACGATGCGGTTGGCGTTGAACGAATAGAAGATCACCACCGCGATCGGCAGATAGAGGTAGACAAAGAAGATGATGCTGAACAGGCCGAAGCCCGGATAGCGCCGCACATTGCCGGTCATGCGTTGCTCTCCCGGCTTTCCTTGCGGGTAGCCTGAAGGCCGCGCCAGAGCAGGAAGATCATCACCGCGCACATCAGCACGATGGAGATGGCGGCGCCCAGCGGCCAGTTGCGGGCAGCACCGAACTGCAGCTGGATGAGATTGCCCATCATCATCGTCTTGCCACCGCCCAGCAGCGTCGGTTCCAGCACCGCGCCCAGGCAAGGCACGAAGACGAGGATCGCGCCGGCGATCATTCCAGGGGCACACAGCGGCAGGATCACGCGGCGCAATGTGGTGAAGCGGCTGCCATAGAGGTCGTGCGAAGCCTCCACCAGCGCCGGGTCGAGCTTTTCGATCGAGGCGAAGACCGGCAGGATCATCAGGGGAATGTAGCTGTAGACGAGCCCGATGAGCATCGCCGTGTCGGTGAAGAGCAGGCTGCCCATATTGTCGACCAGCCCAAGCGCTCGCAGCGCCTTGGCGATCACCCCGTCATTGCCGAGGATGATGATCCAGGAATAGACGCGCACGATCATCGAGACCCAGAACGGCAGCGTCACCAGATAGATCAGCATCATCTTGGCCGACGCCTTCTGCAGCGAAATGAAGTAGGCGACCGGAAAGCTGAGAAGCAGGCAGATGATTGTCGTCGCCGCGGCCAGGATCATCGTGCGAGCAACGACGATCAGATATTGCGGATTGAACTCCAGCTCGCCCGACCAGCCCTCGTTGAACAGGATCTGCTTGTAGGGCGCCGTGGTGAACACATAGTCGAAGCCGCCATAGGGGCCGCGGGTCGAGAACGAGACCAGGATGATGATGCCCACCGGCACGATCAGCGTCAGAAGCATGATGAGTTGTGCCGGCAAAAGGCCGAGCACGTTCCAGCCGGGTGTTTTCAGGCGCCCGATCATGCGCCCAGGATCCGCGCCGATTCCGCCGCGAAGCTGAGCTTTACCGACTGGCCGACTTCGAGCGTGCGGTCGCGGCTCTGGCTGTTGCGTTTGGAAACGCGCAGCAAGGTGCCGTTCGCGTCCACCACATAGTGTGTGTAGCCGCCGAGATAGTTGGCGCCGACAATGGTGCCCTCGGCCGCGATATGGCCATCCTGCGAGGGCAGGCTGATCTTTTCGGGGCGGATGGACATCACGGCCTTGCCGCCGGCCACGGCCTGCTTGTGCGGAGCACTCAGCGTCACGCCGAGCGGGATCGACACCGTGGCGCTGTCGCCATCGAGCGCGATGACGTCGGCCTCGAGGAAATTGGTCTCGCCGATGAAATCGGCGACGAAGCGGTTCGATGGTTCCTCGTAGATGTCGGCCGGCGTTCCCAATTGCTGGATTTCGCCATCGCCCAGCACGCAGATGCGGTCCGACATGTCGAGCGCCTCTTCCTGGTCGTGGGTGACGAACACGAAGGTGATGCCGGTCTGGCGCTGCAGTGTGCGCAGTTCATCGCGCATGGCCTGCCGGAGCTTGAGGTCGAGCGCCGAAAGCGGCTCATCGAGCAGCAGCACTTCCGGCTCGGGGGCCAGCGCCCGGGCAAGCGCGATGCGCTGGCGTTGACCGCCCGACAATTGCTGTGGCTTGCGGGCCGCGAATTTTTCCATGTGCACGAGGCGCAACATGTCGGCCACGCGCGCCGAGCGGCGATCCCTGGACCAGCCGAGGTTTTCCAGTCCGAAGGCGATGTTCTGCTCCAGCGTCATATGCGGAAACAGCGCATAGGACTGGAACACGGTGTTTACCCGGCGCTTGTGCGGGGGCAGGGCCTGGATGTTGGCGCCACGTAGCGATATCTCGCCGGTCGAAGGCTGTTCGAAGCCGGCGATCATCCGCAACAGCGTGGTCTTGCCGCAGCCAGACGGGCCAAGCAGCGTGAAGAACTCGTTTTCGTAGATGTCGAAGGTTACCGGCTTCAGCGCCTGGAAGTTGCCAAAGGCCTTGGAGACACCTTTGATCTCCACCGCCTTCTTGTGCTGCGGCGAGCGGCTCATATCCATGTAATCGATCTCGATGGGAAGGGCATGGCAAGCCGCCACGTGAATGGGCCGCCGGCATTGCGCGCGATGGCGCAATGCCGGCAGGTCGTCACATCTTGACCCACTTGCCGCTGTGCACGATGAACCGGTCGATCTCGACCGGCATCTGGGTCTGGCCTTCCTTGTCGAAGGACACGGTACCCAAAATGCCATCGTGCTTGATCGCGCGGACGGTCTCGCTCAGCGCCTGCTTGTCCTCGATACCCTTTTCCTTGATGGTTTCGAGCAGGATCTGCGTGGCTTCGTAGGCATATTTGGCGTAGGAGCCGGCCGGATCAGGATAACCCTTGGCTTCGTACGCCTTGTAGAAGGCCTCCAGCTTCGGGTTGGTCTGCACGGCGGGCGTGCCGACGATGGTGCCTTCGGCGGCCGGGCCGGCGATCTCGATGAACTTCGGATCGTAGATGCCGGAAATGCCGTACATCGGCAGCGAACCAAGTCCGAGATCGGCCATCTGGCTGCGCACGAGGGCAGCCTCGGTGACCACGCCGCCGAAATAGATCGCGTCCGGGCTGGCTGCCTTGGCCGTTGTCAGCATGGCACGGAAGTCGGTCGTTCCGACCGCGGCCGCATCTGAGAAGACGACCTCGCCGCCCGCCGCCTTGAAGAAGTCGCCGAACCATTTGGTGTTGGCCGCGCCATAATCGGTGGTGTCGGAGATGATGGCGATCTTCTTGACCTTGCCTTCCTTGGCGATTGCCTCGGCAAGCGGCTTGTTCTCATTGACCAGCGTAGGCGTCACGCGGGTGACGTTGGGAAGGTTCTGCTCGGTGATCTTCGGGCTGACCGCACCCCAGACGACGAACGGCATTTGCGCGCGATTGAAGACCGGGATGGTGGCGAGCGCGACGGAGCTGTTCCAATGGCCCGTCGCCGCGACGACGGCGGGGTCGTTGATCAGCTTCTGGGCCGCCGAAACGCCGACTGCGGGGTCCGACGCGTCATCCAGGACAACGCCTTCGACCTGATGCGGATAGCCGCTGGCATTGGCCTCGTCGATGGCGAGAAGGAAGCCGTTGCGGGCACCAAGGCCCTGCTGGGCGTTGCCGCCGGACAGCGGTCCGATGAAACCGAGCTTGATCTGGTCGGCGCTGGCCTCGGCCATCCCTAAGGAGAGCGCGAACACGGATCCGGCCAGCAGTGAAGATATGCGCGCAAGCGCGCGGCGTCTGTTCAGCATGGTTCCACCTCTTTTTTTGTTTTCTTCCGCGAAGGTCGCGTTCCGGCCGATCAGGAGACCGCCATCTAGCGCAACTATATTTCGCCGCTACCGCCTCGCGAAATTCGGAAATTGCTATCTGCTACATCGGAGATTCATTATGTGCTCATAGGGGCGGCGCTGGTAATCGTCCGGGCTCCAAGGGAGAGAGACGGGCGGCATGGCAGAGCTATTTGTCCAGCAAGCGGTGAACTGGATTACCCTCGGGTGCATCTATGCTTTGCTGGCCATCGGCTTCAGCCTGATCTTCGGCGTTCTCAACGTCATCCACTTCTCGCATGGCGATGTGGCGATGACGTCACCCTTCATCGCGCTGGCAATCGCCCAGGCACTGGCAATCGCCGTCGGGGTTGCGAGCCCCGCCTGGCTGATCGTTGCCGCATGCGCTGCCGTGTTTGTCGTCGGCCTCATCGGCGTGACCCTGGACAAGGTGGTGATCCGGCGCTTCCGGGACGCGCCGCCGATGATGGCGCTGGTGGCGACGGTCGCATTGGGCATCGTCATCCGCGAACTGATCCGCCATCTCTACCCGCAAGGCTCCAACCCGCACGCCTTTCCGCGGCTCGCCTCGGGCGTCGCCTTCGAAGTGGCGGGCGTGCAGGTCGGCTGGTTTTCCCTGCTGGTGGTGACGCTGACATTCGTGCTTGTCGCCCTGCTTTTCGCCTTCCTGCGCCTGACGCCTCTTGGCCTGCGCATCCGCGCGGCCTCGGAAGACCGTGTCGTGGCGCGCATGATGGGCATCCGTGACACGCGTGTCTTCCGCGCGACCTTCTTCGTCGCCTCGGCCATCGGCGCGATCGCCGGCCTGCTGTTTGCGAGCTATGCCGGGGTGACGCGGTTCGACTTCGGCGTCATGGCCGGCCTGCTCGGCTTCTCCGCGGCGGTCATTGGCGGGCTGGGCTCGATGCCCGGCGCCATCCTTGGCGGTCTGATCATTGCCGGCATAGAGGTGCTTGCCCAGACATTTGTGCCGGACGGTGCCTCATACCGACTGGTTTTCGTTTTCCTGCTGGTTATCGGGGTGCTGCTCTTTCGTCCCGAAGGACTGCTCGGCCGCGCCGTCATGGTGAAGGTGTAAATATGGGCGCAGGTGTTTCATCCCGAACGCTTGGCCAGGGCAAGGCGGCAACTATTGTCGTCGCGGCACAGCTTTGCGGTGCCGGTTTCCTCTATTTGATCCTCAAGGCGGAAGGCGGCTGGCAGGTCATCGGCCTGTTGGCCCTGCTGGCGGCGGGCTTCTATCTCCTGGAAAAGAGGCCGCAGATCGCCGACCTGGTGACGGCGAGTTTTTCCCAGGCTCCCGTGGTGGCGGTCGGGACAGCGGCGGTGGTCGTGCTTTTGTTTCCGTTCGCGGTCGGCTCGAACACCTATGTCCTGCATCTGCTCATCGTCGCGCAGCTCTATGCGGTGCTGGCGCTGGCACTGAATTTCCAGCTCGGCAGCGCCAACATCCCGAATTTCGCGACGGGCGCCTCCTATGGCATCGGCGCTTATGTATCGGCGCTTTTGGCCATCAATTTCGGCATGAGCTTTTGGCTGACCCTGCCGGTCGCCGCCGTCGCCGCGACGCTGTTCGGCTTCCTCATCGGCATCCCGTCGATGCGCACCCGCGACACCTATCTGGCGCTGGTCACCATTGCTTTCGGCGTGGTGGTGCAGCAGCTTCTGAACAATCTCAGCTGGACAGGCGGCCCCAACGGGCTGGTCGGCATTCCCGCACCCTCGCTGTTTGGCCATTCCTTTGCTGATCCGCTGGTCGTGTTCGGCTGGAAACTGCCGAGCCAGGCCAATTTCTACTACCTCTCGGCCACCCTGGTGGTGGTGGCGATCGTCACCGCGCGCCGCCTGCATTCCTCGCGCATCGGGCTGGCCTGGAACGCGTTGCGCGCCGACGAGATCGCGGCACGTGCGCAGGGCATCAATGTCGCCTGGTTCAAGGTGCTGGCCTTCGCGGTCGACGCTTTCCTCGCCGCCTTCGCCGGCACCATCTACGCCTTCTATGTCTCCTACATATCGCCGGATAATTTCACCTTCCTGGTTTCCGTCACCATCATGACGATGGTGATCGTCGGCGGCATGGACAACATCTTCGGCGTTATCGTCGGCGCCTTCCTGCTGACCATCCTGCCCGAGAAGCTGCGCGCCTTTTCCGACTACCGGCTGCTGTTCTTCGGCATCGTCATCATCGGCTTCCTGATGATCCGTCCGCAGGGCCTGTTTCCGCAGCGCATGCGCAGCTACGGAGAAAGCCAGTGAACGCTCTCCTCAAGGTCGAGAACGCGACGATGCGCTTCGGCGGCCTCGTCGCGCTGAACGACATCAGCTTTTCGGTCGGTCGCGGCGAGGTGCTGGCCGTCATCGGGCCGAACGGGGCAGGCAAGTCGACGCTGTTCAATGTCGTCACCGGTGTCTATCGGCCGACGTCCGGGCGCGTGCGCTTCGACGGGTCCGACATCACCGGTCATCCGGCGCATGACGTGGTTGCGCGCGGCGTCGGCCGCACCTTCCAGACCTCGCGCCTGTTCTCCGATCTCAGCGTGCTGGACAACGTCATCATCGGCATGCACACGCGCACCAGGACCGGCGTGCTGGGCGCGCTGTTTCTTCCCGGCGCATCGCGGCGTGAAATGGCTGCCTGCGTGGAGAAAGCCGAGGCACTGCTCAAGGCCGGGTCGGGCGATCTGTTCGAACAGCGCTACAGACTGGCCGGGACATTGGCACAGGCCGACCGGCGCCGGCTGGAAATTGCCCGTGCATTGGCCTCCGAGCCGAAGCTCTTGCTGCTCGACGAACCCTCCGTCGGCATGGACGAGATCGAGACCGATGCGCTGATCGCCGATATCGCGCGCCTGAAGCGCGAACGAGCGGATCTTTCCGTGATCCTGATCGAGCACGACATGCGCGTGGTCGAGGCATTCCCGCACCAAGTCATCTGCATCGACTATGGCAGCAAGATCGCCGAGGGCGATTTCGCCGCCGTGAAGGCCGATCCGCGCGTGCAGGAAGCCTATCTCGGAAAGGCGGCCGTCCATGCTTGAGCTGAAGGATGTCGACACGGCCTATGGTCCGGTGCCGATGCTGCGCACTGTGACGATGAGCGTGCAGCCCGGCGAGCTCGTCTGTCTGCTCGGGCCCAACGGCGCAGGCAAGACCACGACCTTCATGACGGTTTGCGGTGTCGTGCGGGCGCAACGCGGCAGGGTCGAGGTGATGGGCCGCGACCTGGCCTCGCTCGGCACCGAGAATCTGGCGGCGCTCGGTGTCGGGCTGGTGCCTGAGGGGCGGCGGCTGTTCCCCAGTCTCACCGTGCAGGAGAATTTGCGGCTCGGTTATGATGCCGTTTCCGGCCGGGGACCGGATTTCGAGCCGCAACTGGACAAGATGTGTCACTTGTTCCCGCGCATTCGCGAGCGATTGCGTCAGGTGGCAGGAACGTTGTCGGGTGGCGAACAAGCCATGGTGGCGCTGGCGCGCGCGCTGATCGGCGAACCTAGGCTGGTCATCATGGACGAGCCGTCGCTTGGCCTGTCGCCCAAGCTGATCGACGAATATTTCGAGATCACCAAAGAAGTGCATCGGCGCGGCACGACGATCCTGTTGATCGAACAGAATGCCGAGATGGGCCTTGGGATCGCCGACCGCGGTTATGTGCTGGTCAAGGGCCGCGTCGCGCAAGAAGGGCCGGCTCGCGAGCTGTTGTCGTCGAAGGCAGCCAGGAGCCTTTATCTCTGACCGACCCGGTAGAGGGCCGCCTCCCGGTATTTAGGGACAAGCTAACCAGTGCCACGTGAAATCGTAATTTTCGCGACCCGACCCCTCCAGTAAACCAGCCGTGAGACCTCCGTCTGCAACCGCAGAAACTTCCGGAGGGCCAGAAAAGGGCGCAGAAATGTCGGTCGAAACAGTAGACACGCTTGTGGTTGGCGCGGGCCAGGCCGGAGTGGCCATGAGCGAACATCTGAGCAAATGCGGCGTGCCTCATCTCGTTCTTGAGCGGCACCGCATTGCCGAACGCTGGCGCTCCGAGAGATGGGACTCGCTGGTTGCCAACGGTCCTGCCTGGCACGACCGTTTTCCCGGCATGGAGTTTCAGGGGACCGGTCCCGACGGCTTTCCTTCCAAGGAAACGGTCGCGGACTATTTCGTCGCCTACGCGAAAATGATCGGTGCGCCGATCCGCTGCGGCGTTGAGGTGAAGCAAGTGCAGCGGCTTGCGGGCCGCCCGGGCTTCCGGGTCGAAACCTCGGCCGGCGTGATCGAGGCCAACAGCGTCGTTGCCGCCACCGGCGCGTTCCAGAACCCGATCGTCCCTAACATCGTCCCCGCCAGCGCGGGTATCGTGCAGATCCACTCCAACACCTACCACAACCCTGAGCAATTGCCCGAGGGTGCGGTGCTGGTGATCGGTGCCGGATCGTCTGGGGTGCAGATCGCCGATGAACTCGTTCGCACGGGAAAGCGCGTCTATCTCGCGGTTGGACCGCACGACCGTCCGTTCCGCAGCTATCGCGGACGCGATTTCTGCTGGTGGCTGGGCGTGCTGAACAAGTGGGACGCCGAAACGCCGGGCCCAGGCACTGAACATGTCACCATTGCCGTCAGCGGCGCCCGCGGCGGCGAGACGATCGATTTCCGGCGTCTCGCGGCGCGTGGGATGACGCTTGTCGGCCGCGCCGAGAGTTTTCGGGACGGGGTGATGCGTTTCGCGCCCGACCTGAACCAGAACGTGGCGCGCGGCGATGCCAACCATCTGTCGCTGATGGACGAGGCCGACGCCTATGTCCTGGCCAACGGTCTCGACCTTCCGGAAGAACCTGAAGCGCGCCGGATCGATCCCGATCCCGAGTGCATGACCGATCCCATTCTGGAACTGGACCTCGCGAAAGCAGGCATTACCTCGATCATCTGGGCGACCGGCTATTCCGTCGACTACAGCTGGATGAAGGTCGATGCCTTCGACGAGAAGGGCAGGCCGAAACACCAGCGCGGCGTGTCGAGCGTGCCCGGCATCTATTTCCTCGGCCTGCCGTGGCAGTCGCGCCGGGGCTCCTCCTTCATCTGGGGCGTCTGGCACGATGCAAAACATCTGGCAGACCGCATTTCCACGCAGCGCAAATATCTGGCCTATCACGCCGCCGCGATAAAGCAGACCGAGGACGCGTAGCCGGCGGCGGTTGCGCTGTTCACTGCCCTGACTTTCGCTGATTAGGCCCGGCCTTATCAGCGATGAGAAAGACTGTTCTTTCGGCGCTCATTCCGCCCAACGAATATCCGCACAACAGATGCGGGTAGGGTGGATCGTCGCCCGACGACGACCTCTCGCCCGTTCCGATGGAGACCACGATGGCGCATACCCGCATTCGCAAGTTCAACACCAAGGATACCTATCCCGAGCAGAAGCTCGACAACGATCTCTGCCAGGCGGTGATCGCGCGCGGCACCACGGTCTTCCTGCGTGGCCAGTGCCCGCAGGACCTCGACACCGCCAAGAACATCGGCAGCCACGATCCGGTCGAGCAGACCCACAAGGTCATGCAGAACATCAAGCAGCTCATCGAGGAGTGCGGCGGCAAGATGGAACATCTGGTGAAGGTGGTGGTCTACATCACCGACGTTCGCCACCGCGAGGCGGTCTACCGGACCATGGGCGAATACATCAAGGGCGTGCACCCGGTTTCGACCGGGCTGGTGGTGTCGGCGCTGGCCCGGCCCGACTGGCTGGTCGAAATCGACGGCACCGCCGTTATCCCGGACTGAGGGCGCGGCATGACCTTCTCGATCGTCGCGCGTTGCAGCCGCACCGGCATGTTCGGCGTGGCCGTATCTTCGTCATCGCCGGCTGTGGCCGCGCGCTGCGCCTACGCGCTGGCCGGCGTCGGCGCGGTCGCCAGCCAGAACGTCACCGACCCGACGCTCGGCACCCGCGCGCTCGACCTGATGGCGCGCGGTGCATCCGCCACTGAGGCGGTGGCCATCCTGAAGCGCACCGGCGCACATATGGAATTTCGGCAGCTTCTGGCCGTCGACGGCGCCGGCATCAGCGCGATCCATTCCGGCCCCAGGGCGCTCGGCATCTGGGCCGAAGCGCGGGGCGAGAACGTCGCCTGCGGCGGCAATCTTCTTGCGAATGACGGCGTGCCGCAGGCGATGGTCGACGCGTTCCTCGCCTCGGAAGGTCACCTTGGCGACCGCATCATTGCGACGATGCGCGCTGCGCTGAAAGCCGGAGGCGAGGCGGGACCGGTCCGTTCGGCCGGCATGAAGCTGGTGCGCGAAGTGGCCTGGCCGGTGGCGGATTTGCGCTGCGACTGGACCGAAGGCTGCCCGATCGAGGAGCTGGGAAAACTATGGGACATCTACAAGCCCCAGCTCGACGCCTATGTGACCCGCGCTATCAATCCCTCCGACGCGCCGAGCTACGGCGTGCCGGGCGACGAATAACCGAAACGGCAAGGCCGCGACCCAAGCAGGAGCCCGCATGAGCGAACTCAGCCACAAGGACTGGATCGGCAAGGCGGCTGCGATCCGTTTCCGCGACAAGGCCTTCATCGACGGCAAGTTCGTCGCCGCGCGGTCCGGCCGCACCTTCGCCAGCACCAACCCGGCAACCGGCGAGACGCTGGCCGAGGTGGCGTCCTGCGGCGAGGAGGACATCGACCTCGCCGTTGCCTCTGCGCGCCGCGCCTTCGCTTCGGGCGCCTGGTCGCGGGCGACGCCCGGTCACCGCAAGGAAGTGCTTTTGCGCCTGGCGCAGTTGCTGCGCCAGAACCTGCACGAGCTGGCGCTGCTGGAATCGCTCGACATGGGCAAGCTGGTCACTGATGCTGAGACCGTCGACGTGCCGGGCTCGGCCAGCATCTTCCAATGGTATGCCGAAGCGATCGACAAGATCTACGACGAGATTGCACCGAGCGGTGCCGGCGATCTGGTGTTGGTGCGGCGCGAGCCGCTCGGCGTGGTCGGCGCGGTGGTGCCGTGGAATTTCCCGCTCGACATGGCGACCTGGAAATGCGCGCCGGCATTGGCGGCCGGCAATTCGGTCGTGCTGAAGCCCGCCGAACAGTCGCCTTTCTCGGCGTTGCGGCTGGCTGAACTCGCCATGGAGGCCGGCTTGCCGGCCGGCGTGCTCAACGTGGTTCCCGGCCTCGGCGAGACCGCCGGGCAGGCGCTCGGCCGCCACATGGATGTCGATTGCCTCGCCTTCACCGGCTCCACCGCTGTCGGCAAGATGTTCCTGCAGTATTCCGGCCAGTCCAACATGAAGCAGGTGTGGCTGGAGACAGGCGGCAAGAGCCCGAACCTGGTGTTCGCCGATTGCGGCAATCTCGATACGGCAGCCGACATGGCTGCCTTCGGCATCTTCTTCAACCAGGGCGAGGTCTGCTCGGCCAATTCGCGCTTGCTGGTCCAGCGCAGCGTCAAGGATCAGATGGTGGAGAAGCTTGTCGCGCGAGCCGCCGCGACGCAGCCGGGCGATCCGCTCGACCCGGCCTCGAAGATGGGCGCGATGGTCGATGCCCGTCACACCGCCAACGTCATGCGGTTTGTCGAGACCGGCAAGAAGACCGCGCGGCTTGTCGCCGGCGGCGAGCAGGTCACCGTCAATGGCCGCGGCAGCTTCGTGCAGCCCACCATCTTCGACAATGTCTCGCCGAACGACAGCATAGCCCGTGACGAGATTTTTGGACCGGTGCTGTCGGTCATCGCTTTCGACGACGAAGACGAGGCCGTCCGTATCGCCAATGACAGCGTCTATGGCCTGGCCGCCTCGCTGTGGACGGACAGTCTTTCGCGCGCGCACCGCATCGCCGGGCGCCTGCATGCCGGCACCGTTTCGGTCAACACCGTCGACGCGCTGAGCCCGATGACGCCCTTCGGCGGCTTCAAACAGTCCGGCTTCGGCCGCGACCTGTCGTTGCATGCTCTGGACAAATACACCGCGCTCAAGACCACGTGGATCAAATATTGAGGAACACCAACGCCTTGATCCGCGCGCCGAAACTGGCAACATAACCAGCCATGCCACTTCGCTTTACCCTCAGACAGCTGGAATATTTCGTTGCCGTCGGCGAAGCGGGATCGATCGCCAAGGCTGCCGAGCAGGTGAATGTCTCGCCGCCGTCCATTTCGGCTTCCATCGCTCAGCTCGAGACGGAGTTCGGCGTCCAGCTTTTCGTGCGCAAGCATTCGCACGGCCTGTCGCTGACGGCCGGCGGTCGCGTGTTCCTGAAAGAGGCGGCGCGGCTGCTTGCTGACGCGGATGCCTTGCACGACGTCGCCGGCGATATCGCCGAAAAGGTGAGGGGTCCGCTGGCGATCGGCTGCCTGCTGACCTTTGCCCAGATCATCTTCCCGACGCTGCGCCGCCGGTTCGAGGACAGCTATCCCGATGTCCGCGTCCGCCAGTTCGAGCGCAACCAGGGCCAGTTGCTGGAATTGCTGCAGCGTGGCGACATCGATGTGGCGCTGACCTACGATCTCGACCTTTCACAGGACATGGCCTTCGAGCCGCTGATGCAACTGCCGGCCTATGTGATGTTGCCGGCGGGACATGCGTTGGCCACCAGAACCTCGATAGCGCCGGAAGAACTGGTCGATCAGCCGATGGTTCTGCTCGATCTGCCGTTCAGCCGCGAATACTTCCTGTCCGCCTTCCAGCAGAAAGGGCTTCGACCCTATATCGCCGAGCGCACCGGCGACATCGCGGTGATGCGTTCGATGGTGGCCAATGGTTTTGGCTATGGCATTGCCAATATGCGACCGCTCAACACGCTTTCGCCCGACGGCAAGCCGCTGGTGTTCGTGCCCCTGGCTGGAGACCTGCGCCCGCTCACCATGGGCATAGCCATGCCCAATGCGGAGCACCGCACACAAACGGTGCAGGCTTTTATCCAGCATTGCCGCCGCTTCGTGGTCGAGCAGGGCGTGTTCGGCACCGAGCGTGTCGTCGGGTAGATCGGCTATCGAGTTACTGGCGACGCCTCGTCGGCGAGCCGCTCCAGCAATTTTTCCAACATCTCGTCGCAACGGCGCATCTGTTCGACCGTGACGAATTCGTCGGGCTTGTGGCCCTGCGCCATCGAGCCCGGTCCGCACACCACCGTCGGCGTGCCGACATCGCGGCTGAACAGGCCGCCTTCGGTGCCGAATGCCACCTTGATCGTGCCATTGGCGCCGGTCAGCGATTTCACGAAAGCCACCGCTTGCGAATTCACCGGCGTGTCGAGGCCGGGATAAGTGTTGGTGATTTCGATATCGATGGCGGCTTCAGGTGCAATTTCTGCGGCGGTGGAAACGATGCGTGCGGCCTCGCCGCGCAGGCGTTCCAGTATGGTGTCGGGATCGTCTGCCGCAATGTTGCGGATCTCGAAATCGACCTGGCAAAGGTTCGGCACGATGTTCAGGGCCACCCCGCCATTGATCCTGCCGGCGTGGATGGTGGTGTAGGGAATGTCGTAGTCGCCATCGCGCGCACCGTCGCGGGCCAGCCGCTCCTGTTCGCTGCGCAGCACATTGACGAAATCGCAGGCGAGGTGGATGGCGTTGAGCGCGAGCGGCGCGAGTGCGGAATGGCCTTCGCGGCCCTTGCAGATGGCGCGCGCGGCGACCTTGCCCTTATGGCCGGTGGCGACCTGCATGGAGGTCGGCTCACCGACGATGCATAGAAGCGGTTTCTGCGGCGCGGCGGCGAGCATTTCCACCAGGCTGCGAACGCCGAGGCAGCCGATTTCCTCGTCATAGGACAAGGCCAGATGCAGCGGCGTGCGCAGCGGGCGTTCGGCCGCCTTCAGCGCCGCTGCGACGGCGCAGGCGACAAAACCCTTCATGTCGGCCGCGCCGCGCCCCAGCAGCTTGCCGTCCCGGCTCGTCATCGCGAAGGGCGGCACGGTCCAGTCCTGGCCGTCGACCGGCACCACATCGGTATGGCCGGACAGCATGATGCCGGGCCGGTCGGCCGGGCCGATCGTGGCGAAAAGATTGACCTTGTGGCCGTCGTGGCTGGGAATGAGGTGGCACTGGATGCCCTTTGCTTCCAGCAGCTCAGCCACGTAGTTGATCAGAGCCAAATTGGAATCGCGGCTCACTGTTGGGAAAGCGATCAGTCTTTCGAGGATATGGATGCTGTCCATACTGCAGCTTGCCTGGTGATTTGAGCCGGTTCTAGGGCAATTCCGCTTTTCTCTGAATCGCGGAATTGCTCCATCTCTTTGTTTTTACGAAATTCCGGACGCAAAACCGCTGCGCAGCTTTGCTAGAATTGCCTAGCCTGCGATCTGATAGCGCGATGGCTCTGAAGGCTGAGCAGCAACGGTTACGAACCGATCGACCGTCACCACGAAGAAGGTCTTACGGAGGTGGTCCTTGACGTCCCAGGTCACGACCTCGCCTTGATGGCAAAACCAGCTATCTCCGGGACCGTATGTCACGCTGTTCCCGGCTTCATCGCTGATTGTCACCTCGCCATCGAGCACAGTGGCATGCTCATGAAAAGGATAGATTACTTTGAAACGGCCTTTCGTAACTTCATAGATGCCACTGAGGACCTGTCCGCCGTTCGACGAATACAGATTCTTGCCGTGCATGACCGGTTTGCCTTCTAAAGTAACAGCCGAAAGATTTTCGGGAGGTCCCCATACATCAAGGCCGATAGCTTCTGCACCAAGCTTAAACGCAATCATATTGATCCCCCCTCAGTCGACGTTGATTGTTCAGAGCATCCTATGATCTGGGCTTCCTGCGCATGAAGTCATATTTGGTTTCGTCCTGCATCGGTTGATCCTAACCGGCGACGACACGGCGATTAGGCCACTCCTAAGCGGTGCAGAAGAAAACTATAGTTTTCCGGTGCTTGGCGACCCTTATGACTAGGGCCGTGCTGCCTGGGTTGCGTGACGATCCGATTGGCAGTCGCGTCGGCGGCAGGGCCGGCGAGGAGAGGAAGTTTCATGCGCGATCCCCGCTACGACATTCTGTTCGAGCCGATGAAGATCGGGCCGGTGACGGCGAAGAACCGGTTCTATCAGGTGCCGCATTGCAACGGCGGCGGCTATCGCGACCCTTCTGCAGCGGCCGAGATGCGGCGCACCAAGTCGGAAGGCGGCTGGGGTGTCATCTTCACCGAGCAGACCGAGATGCACCACACCTCGGAAATCACGCCGTTCATCGAACTGCGGCTGTGGGAAGACCAGGATATTCCGGCACTCGCCAAGATGGCGGCGGCGATGCGCTCGCATGGCGCGCTGGCTGGCATCCAGCTCGCTTACTCCGGCATCAACGGACCGAACCTCTATACCCGTGAAGTGCCGCGCGGGCCGACGGCCTTGCCGATCCGCACCTTCACCAACGACCCGGTGCAGGCGCGCGCCATGGACAAGCAGGATATCAGAGACCTGCGCCGCTGGCACCGCAACGCCTTCAAGCGCGCCAAGCAGGCCGGCTTCGACCTGGTTTGCCTTTATGGCGCGCATGGCTTCGGCATCATCCAGCACTTTTTGTCCACTGCTACCAACCAGCGCACCGACGAATATGGCGGCTCGCTGGAGAACCGTTCACGCCTGATGCGTGAACTGATCGAGGAGGGTCGCGACGCCATCGGCGACACCTGCGGGCTGACGCTGCGCATCTCGCTGGACGAGATGATCGGCGAACTGGGCTTCGCCAATTCCGAAGTGCGCGACATGATCGAGATGCACGCCGATCTGCCGGACCTGTGGGATCTCGCCCATGGTGCCTGGGAGGATTGTTCCGGCCCGTCGCGCTTCAAGGAAGAGGCAGCACAGGAAAGCCTTGTCGCCGGCATCAGGAAGCTGACGTCGAAACCGGTCGTGGGCGTCGGGCGCTTCACCTCTCCGGACGTGATGGTGAAGATGATCAAGTCGGGCACGCTCGACTTCATCGGCTGCGCGCGGCCGTCGATTGCCGATCCCTACCTGCCGAAGAAGGTGGAGGAAGGCCGCATCGAGGACATTCGCGAATGCATCGGCTGCAACATCTGCATCACCGGCGACATGACCATGTCGATCTCGCGCTGCACGCAGAACCCGACCTTCATGGAGGAATGGCGCAAGGGCTGGCATCCGGAACGCATGCAGGCCAAGGGGGCGAGCGAAAGCGTGCTCATCGTCGGTGCCGGCCCCGCCGGCCTGGAAGCGGCGCGTGCGCTTGGTATGCGCGGCTATCAGGTGGCGCTGGCCGAAGCCGGAACCGAACTCGGCGGGCGTGTCGCACGCGAATGCCGCCTGCCGGGTCTTTCGGCATGGGGACGGGTGCGCGATTATCGCCAGTATCAGATCGGACAGATGCAGAATGTCGAGGTCTATTTCGACAGCCGGCTCTCCGCCGACGACATCCTTGGCTTTGGCTTCCAGAACATCGCCATCGCCACCGGTTCGACATGGCGGCGCGACGGCGTCGCCCGCGCCCATGTCGTGCCGATGCCGATGGACCCGGCCATGCCCGTCTACACGCCGGATGATCTGATGGATGGTAAGGTGCCCACCGGCAATGTCGTGCTGTTCGATGACGACCATTATTACATGGGCGGCGTGCTGGCCGAACTCATGGCACGGCAAGGCGCGAAGGTCACGCTGGTGACTGCTTCAGCCTATGTGTCGGACTGGACCCGCAACACGCTGGAGCAGGGCGCCATCCATCGCCGGCTGGCCGAACTCGGCGTTGAGATCGTGCTGAACCGCGCCGTCACGCGCATCAAGGCCGGCGGTGTCGCCACGGCCTGCGCCTATACCGGCGCGGAGCGCGACATCGCGGCCGACGCGGTGGTGCTGGTAACCTCGCGGCTGCAAAACGACGGGCTCTGGAGCGAGCTCAAGGACCGTCGGGCGGAGTGGGCCGACAACGGCATTCGCTCGATCAAGGTGATCGGCGATGCCGAAGCGCCCGGACCGATTGCCTGGGCGACCTATGCCGGCCACCGTTTCGCCCGCGAACTGGACGAGCCGGATATCGGCGACGCCTTGCCGTTCCGCCGCGAAGTGACGGCGCTTGCCGCAGAATAGTCGCCAGGCCGATAGCCGTTGTGTTCGACGGGCTAGCGTCCCGTCGAACGGCACGGCCTGGTGCTCGCCGGGGTCGATCGCCTCGGGTTCCTTCGGCTAGGATGCGGCGTTGTCCGCCTCGAAATAGGAGGAAAACCGCTGCGCGAGCTCGCCGAGGTCGAGCATGACGCGCCGCAGGTGGATCTGCATGATCTCCTGGGCGGCGGTCGGGTCGCCTGCCGTCACGGCCTCCAGGACTTTTTGGTGATCGTCCACCAACTGGTCGAGCTGCCCCGCCTGGAGCGACAGGCGGCGAACGCGGTCCATGTGCTTCTTCGCGTCGGAAATGAACCCCCAGACGCCGTCGCGGCCGGCCAGGTTGCAATAAAGCGCGTGCATGCGCTCGTCGCATTCGAAGAACAGGTCGGGATTGTCTTCCGCGACAGCCAATTCCTGTTCCTCGATGGTCTGGCGGATGCCAAGCAGGATGCGGCGGTTCGACTGCCTGGCTGCTTCGGCGACGATCGCCAGCTCCAGATGTTCGCGAACGAACTGCGCCGTCCGGACCGCATCCATGCGGATCGGTGCGACCACGACGCCCGCGCGGGATCGCAGATCGACCAGACCTTCCGCGCTCAGCCGCGACAGGGCCTCGCGCACCGGTGTGCGGCTGACGCCGAGCAGATCGGCCAGCGCATGCTCGCCCACCGGCTCGTTCGGCTTCAGTTCGAGCCTGATGATCTTCTGCGAAAGGCTGCGATAACAATGCTCCGCCGCCGAGATTTTCGTGTCACGCGCCATGAAGCATAAGCTCTTTGTTTTCTTGCATGCAATCCTTCAATCGGCACACGATAGCCTGAAAAATATACATTTTCCATACGCTCATGGAGCGATGCTTGACCGCTCGTTATATCTTGCATACAAGAATGCAAATGGTCTGGGAGGACACAATGGCGCATCGCGACGGCCCACATCCCGTCACGGTTTTCGTTTCGGGTGCGACCGGCATCGATGATCTGCCGGTCGGCTTCCTGGCGGGCCAGGAGAAGGCATCCGGCAAGGCCGACGAAAGCATGTTCTCGATCGAAGCTTCGGTATCTCCATGAGCGTGGCGGTTTCCTTACTGTTCGATGCCAAGGATGTCGTCGGCGAGAGCATCATCTGGTCTGGTGAGGAAAAGGCGCTCTACTGGGTCGACATTGTCGGCCGGCGCATCCACCGGCTCGAACCGGCGAACGGCCGCCATGATGTCTGGCCAACGCCCGATTTCGTGACTTCCATCGGCATGCGGGCGAATGGCGGTTTCATCGTCGGCCTGCGCCGCAGCGTCTGCCTGTGGCGGCCGGGCGGCGCCTTCGAGGAATTCGCGGTGCCGGAACCTGACTTGCCCGACAACCGGCTCAATGAGGGGCGTGTCGCGCCGGACGGCACCTTCTGGGTGTCGACCATGCAGAGCAATCTCCATCCGGACGGTTCGCCCAAGGAGATGGACCGCAATGCCGGCGCCATCTACCGCATCGACCCGAACAGCGGCGTCTCGCAACTGACGCCGAACGAATACGGCATCACCAACACGATGGGGTGGACGCGGGACGGCCGCTTCTTCTTCGCCGACACGCTGGCGAACGAGATTTATCTCTTCGATTGTGCTGTCGCCACGGGAACGCTGGCCAACCGGCGCACCATCGTCGCCGGTTTCGCGCGCGGTTTTCCGGACGGTTCCTGCCTCGACGCCGAGGACCGGCTGTGGAACTGCCGCGTCGCCGGCGGGGCCGCTGTAGCGGGCTTCGATGTTGAAGGCGATCTTGTCGGTCTCGTCGAATTGCCGGCGAGCTGGCCGACGAGTTGCACCTTTGGCGGGCCCGATCTTTCGACGCTTTATGTCACTTCGGCGCGTTTCACCATGTCGGCCGCCCATCTCGACGCGCATCCATTGGAGGGCGGGCTCTTCGCCGTCGAGGGCGTCGGCCGCGGCGTCGCCGAGTCGAAGTTCGGGGCGCCTGATTGGAAAAAAACACAATGAACGAATTTGCCGGCAAGAGCATCGTCGTGACCGGCGGCAGCCTCGGCATGGGCCTTGCCTGTGCTCGTCGCTTCGCGGCTGGCGGCGGCAAGGTGCTGGTCGTCGCGAACGACAAGGCGTCGGTCGATGATGCGGTCAAGTCGATTGGCGATCATGCGGCGGGCTTCGTCGGCGACGTGCGCTCGAAGGACGACATGGCGGCGGCGGTGGCAATGGCGGTTTCGCACCATGGCGGCGTCGATGTGCTGGCCTGCTGCGCTGGCATCCAGCGCTATGGCACGGTGGTCGATACGCCGGAAGAGGTCTGGGACGACGTGCTCGACATCAACCTCAAGGGCATCTTTCTCGCCGCGAAATTCGCCATTCCAGAAATGAAGAAGCGTGGCGGCGGCGCGATTGTCGCCATCTCCTCCGTGCAGGCCTATGCCTCGCAGGCGGGCGTGGCCGCCTATACGGCGAGCAAGGGCGCCATCAACGCGCTGGTGCGCGCCATGGCGCTCGACCATGCGCCGGACAACATTACCGTGAATTCCGTCTGCCCGGCCTCGATCGACACGCCCATGCTGCACTGGGCGGCGGATATCTGGAAAGGCGACAACACCGCCGAGGCAACGCTGGATGCCTGGGGCAGGGGCCATCCGCTGGGTCGCGTCGGCAAGCCGGCCGAGGTCGCCGATCTGGTCGCCTTCCTTGCCAGCGACAAGGCCCGCTTCATCACCGGCGCCGACATCAAGATCGACGGCGGCGTGCTCGCCAAGCTCGGTATCGTGATTCCCGAGTGATTGGTCCGAGTGATCGGAAAATCCGCTATGAAACCGTTTCTCGATGTCTTCCCGATGATAGCCTTGCCTTGGAGCCTTCCATGAAGCGACCGAAAATCACCGATATCCGCGCGACCACCGTCACCGTTCCGCTGGAGGCGCCGCTGCGCCATTCCAACGGGGCGCATTGGGGGCGTTTCGTGCGCACCATCGTCGAGGTTGAGACCGATGTGGGCATTGTCGGCCTCGGCGAGATGGGCGGCGGTGGGGAGAGCGCGGAGGCAGCTTTCCGGGCGCTGAAACCCTATCTCGTCGGGCACGATCCGTTCGAGCTGGAAAATCTGCGCTTCATGATCTGCAACCCGACCGCCAGCCTCTACAACAACCGCACCCAGATGCATGCGGCGATCGAATTCGCCTGCCTCGACATCATGGGCAAGTTCCTCGGCGTGCCGGTCTACGACCTGCTCGGCGGCAAGATGCGGGAGATGGTGCCCTTCGCCAGCTACATGTTCTTCCGCCTGCCCAACAAGGATACCGGCGAGGGCGAGACGCGCACCGCCGACCAGCTCATCGAGCAGACGCTGGCGCTGAAGAAGAAGTGCGGCTTCACTTCGCATAAGCTGAAGAGTGGCGTCTTCCCGCCGGACTACGAGCTCGAGGTTTACCGCGCCTGGGCGAAGGCGCTTGGCTCCGACAGCGTGCGCTATGATCCCAACGCCGCCTTCACCGTGGAGGAGGCGATCCGCTTCGCCAAGGGCATCGAGGATCTCAACAACGACTATTACGAGGACCCGACCTGGGGCCTGAACGGCATGCGCAGGGTGCGCGAAAACACGACGATGCCACTGGCCACCAACACGGTCGTCATCAATTTCGAGCAGCTTGCCGCCAATGTGCTCAACCCCGCGGTCGACGTCATCCTGCTCGACACGACCTTCTGGGGCGGCATCAGGCCTTGCGTGAAAGCGGCGGGCGTCTGCGAGACCTTCCAGCTCGGCATCGCCGTGCATTCGTCCGGCGAACTCGGCATCCAGCTTGCCACCATGCTGCATCTCGGCGCGGTCGTGCCGAACCTCGTCTTCCATGCGGACGCGCACTACCACCAGCTCGTGGACGACATTATCGTCGGCGGGCCGATGCGCTACGAGAACGGTGCCATCAAGGTGCCGTCGGCACCTGGCCTCGGCGTCGAGATCGATCGCGACAAGCTCGGAAAATACGCGGACCTGTACAAGAGCCTCGGCGGCTATCCCTATGACCGCGACCCGGCGCGTCCCGGCTGGTTCGCCACGGTGCCGAACACCCGATGGGCTGATCCAAACGATAATCGTGTTGTCGACTACTAGACTCATCCCCGCGCGTATACGCATTTGCACATACGCGGAAATTCGACCGCAAATGCAAAACCGGAGTGCCGGACGTGACAGCTGGACATGACACATTCAAGACCGGCATCTTTCTGGGACGCGTCTGGGACCCCGCCAAGGCCGGTCCATGCCTTGTCGTGGTGCGTGACGGCAAGCTGATCGACATCACTTCGAAAACCACGCCGACGATGCGCGATCTGCTCGAACGCGAGGATGCGGCCGACTATGCGGTACGCGCCGACGGCCCGGTGCTGGCAACGCTGGAGGCGCTGCTTTCGCAGACCGCCGAGGGTCAGGATCCGCAGGCCATGCACCTGTTGGCCCCCAACGATCTTCAGGCGGTCAAGGCGTGCGGTGTGACCTTTGCGCGATCGATGATCGAACGCGTCATCGAGGAGCGCGCCGCCGGTAACCCGGACCTTGCCGTCAAGATGAGAGAAAAAGTCGTCGCCATCGTCGGCGACAGCCTGCGCAACCTGAAGGCGGGCTCGCCGCAAGCTGCCAAGGTCAAGGAAGCGCTGATCGAAGTGGGCGTGTGGTCGCAATATCTTGAAGTCGGCATCGGCCCGGACGCCGAGGTGTTCTCGAAGGCGCAGGTGCTGTCCTCGGTTGGCCATGGGGCGGATGTCGGCCTGCATCCGATATCGAAGTGGAACAACCCAGAGCCGGAAATCGTGCTGGTCGTGAGTTCCGCCGGCAAGGTGGTGGGCGCGACGCTCGGCAACGATGTCAATCTGCGCGACGTCGAGGGGCGGTCCGCCCTGCTGCTCGGCAAGGCCAAGGACAACAACGCGTCCTGCTCGATCGGGCCGTTTATCCGCCTGTTCGATGCGACCTATTCCATTGACGATGTGCGCAACGCCGAGCTCCGGCTAAAAGTCGTCGGCGACGACGGTTTCGTGCTCGATGGTCGAAGCTCGATGAAGGAAATCAGCCGCGATCCGCTCGACCTCGTCTCGCAGACGATCGGCCGCCACCATCAATATCCCGACGGGTTGGTGTTGTTCATGGGCACGCTGTTCGCGCCGACCGAGGATCGCGACACGCCGGGACAAGGGTTCACGCACAAGATCGGCGACAGGGTCACCATTTCGAACGACGAGCTTGGCTCGCTGACCAACCGCGTGAAATTGTCGACGGATTGCCCACCCTGGGTGTTCGGCACTTCGCATCTGATGCGGAACCTGGCGGCACGGAAATTACTCTGACGCCTGGTTCCGGTACGCGTGCCATCAACCGGCCGCAGTCGATGCTGCGACCGGATCTGTCTTGTTTCGGCAACGCAGGGAACTGAGCAGATTTCGTTCGCCTGACATAGCGTATGCCGGCTGATGCTAGAAGCCCAGCGTCGTTGCGCCGGTGTGCCTGCCGATTGCCAAGCCGCGGAAGCGGTTGGCGCTGATATCTGCCCCTCCAAAAGAATAGCGGCCGCGTTCGCTCTGCGATGCCCTCGATAGGCGTTGACAAGAGGAAAATGCATATCTATCGATAGGTATAACAAGACCTGTATGATAGGTATGTCATGGAGACGGTTTCAACGATGCAGGCTCCGGCGGATCAAGTTCCGGAAGGCGAGGGGCTGCTCGATCGCGTGATGACGGCCGTGCAGACCCATATTCGCGAGAACGGCCTTCAGGTGGGCGATGAACTGCCAAGCGAAGGCGCCTTTTCCGAGCTGACCGGCACCTCGCGCACCATCGTTCGCGAGGCCTATCGTTCGCTTGCAGCACTGACCCTGATCGACATTGGCAACGGCCGCCGTGCCCGCGTCGCGGCGCCAAGGGCAGACGTGCTGGCGATCATCACCGACCACGCCGTCCATACCAATCAGGCGACCATCCAGCAGATCTTCGATGTCCGGCGCACGGTCGAGCGGCGCACGGTGGCGCTTGCCGCCTTGCGGCGCACGGACAGGGAGGCGGCCGAGATATTGAACCTCGCCGAGGCCATGCAGCGCGATTTTCATGAGCCCGTGAAGGTGATGGAGCACGACATCGCCTTCCACGAGGCCATCGGCCTGGCGTCGAAAAATCCCATGTTCGCGATGATCGTCGGTTCCTTCCATGTCGTGACGCGCCATACCTGGCCGATCGGCTGGGCAAGCCGCGCCAGCAACGAGACGCGGCAGGAAAGCGTCGACACGCATCTGGCGATCGCCCAGGCCATCGCCAATGGCGACCCCGCCAAGGGGGAGGCCGCCATGGTCGAGCATTTCGACCTGACCGTTAAAGCGCTGCTGGCCGCTGGAGTGTACTGATCGATGAAGATCACCGCGTTCGAAACAATCCGGGTCACCGAATTCCCGAACATCCTGTGGGTACGTGTTCATACCGATGAAGGCATCGCAGGCCTGGGCGAGACCTTCTTCATGGCCGAGACGGTCGAGGCCTATATCCACGAAGTTGCGGCACCCAAGCTGCTCGGGCGCGACCCGTTGGAAATCGACAAGATTTCCAAGGACCTCAACGGTTATCTCGGCTTCCGTTCGACGGGCGCGGAAATGCGCGGCAATTCCGCCATCGACATCGCGCTCTGGGATCTTTTCGGCAAGGTGACCAATCTGCCGATTGCTCAACTGCTCGGCGGTTTCTCGCGCCGAGAGATCCGCACCTACAACACCTGCGCCGGCAACACCTACATGCGCCAGGCCAAGGGCCAGCAGACGGCCAATTATGGCCTCGGCGAACGGGGCAGGGACTATGACGACCTGAACGGGTTCCTCGAGCGAGCCGACGAACTGGCCGAAGACCTGTTGGCCAGCGGCATCACGGCGATGAAGATCTGGCCGTTCGACATCGCGGCCGAAAAGAGCGGCGGCCAGTACATTTCCGGGCGGGACCTGCGCAAGGCGCTCGAGCCTTTCGAGAAGATCCGCAAGCGGGTCGGCGACAAGATCGACATCATGGTCGAGTTCCACTCGATGTGGCAGCTGACGCCGGCTATCCAGATCGCGCGGGCGCTCGAGCCATACGCCACCTTCTGGCACGAAGACCCGATCAAGATGGACTCGCTGTCGAGCCTGAAACGCTATGCGGCCGCCAGCCGCGCGCCGCTCTGCGCCTCCGAGACGCTGGCGACACGCTGGGCTTTTCGCGACCTGATGGAAACGGATGCGGCCGGCGTGGTGATGCTCGACCTTTCGTGGTGCGGCGGCATATCGGAGGCCAAGAAGATCGCCACGATGGCGGAGACCTGGCACCTGCCGGTCGCGCCGCATGACTGCACCGGCCCGGTCGTGCTTTCAGCGTCGACGCACCTGTCCCTGAATGCGCCGAATGCGCTCGTTCAGGAAAGCGTGCGTGCCTATTACAAGACCTGGTACGCCGACCTCACCACGCAATTGCCGACCGTCACGGACGGCATGATCACCGTTCCGCCAGGCCCGGGCCACGGCGTCGAGCTTGCCGAGGATCTGGATCGGAAATTCACCGTCTGCCGCCGTTCGTCCAAGGCCAATTGATGGTGAAACGAAGAAACAATTTGACTTGTATGGTAGTATGCTAGATTAATTTCTGACCCTGGGAGGAGGGCAGTATGCAGATCACCAACGTACCCGCCGGCATTTCCCCGGCGGAAACGGTCGGCCCGCAGATCTATCGTCTGCTGCGCCGGCAGATCATCCAGGCGGAGCTTCTTCCGGGCGAACGCCTTTCCGAATCCGAAGTCGCCAAAACCCTCTCCGTCAGCCGTCAGCCGGTGCGCGAGGCGTTCATCAAGCTTTCCGAGGAAGGCCTCGTGCAGGTTCTGCCTCAACGCGGCACCTTCGTGACCAAGATTTCAGTGGCCGCCGTGATGGACGCCCGCTTCGTGCGCGAGGCGATAGAGGCTGACATCGTGCGTCTGGTCGCCGAAAACAACGCCGCCAGCGCGATCGAGGAGTTGCGCGAGCAGATCGCTCTGCAGAAGCAGGTTCCGCACAATGACCGGGCTGCCTTCCTGCGCCTCGACGAGCGCTTCCATCGCACGCTCGCGGCATCGGCCGGCAAGAGCTACGCCTGGAATGTCATCGAAAGCGTCAAGGCGCAGATGGACCGCGTGCGGTTCCTGTCCGTCGACGACATGCATGTCAGCCGGCTGATCGACCAGCATGAACGCATCGTCGAGGCGATCGCGACCGGCGACCAGGCGGACGCCGAGAAGGCCATGCGCCTGCATCTGCGTGAAATTCTGAACTCGCTGCCGGAAATCGCCAGCAGCAGAGCCGGACTGTTCGACCGAAGCTAAACGGGAGCAGCGCGGGAACACCCAACAATAACAACACGTCAACGGAGGAAAACATGCTCAAGAAGTTCTTGGCCACCACCGCACTCGGCCTGTCGCTGATGGCATCGCCGGCCGGCGCCGAAGGTCTCAATATCGTATTCATCAGCCATTCGTCGGCGTCTAACACCTTCTGGCAGTCGGTCAAGAAGGGTTTTGACGATGCCTGCGCCAAGGTCAGCGCCACGTGCCAGCTGGTTCTCACCCAGCAGGAAGGCTCGGTCGAGCAGGCGGTGGCCAATCTGCAGGCCGCGATCGCTTCCAAACCGGACGCGATCTTTGTCGCCATCGTCGATGACAAGGCCTACGACAACGCCATCAAGGAAGCGACGGATGCCGGTATTCTCGTGCTGGCGGTCAATGTCGACGACAGCCAGGGCGCCAAGGGCAATGCCCGCAAGGCTTTCATAGGCCAGGGCTTTGTTGCCGCCGGCTATGCGCTGGCCAAGGCCCAGTCCGAGAATTTCCCGAAGGAAGGCCCGCTCAACCTGCTGGTTGGCGTCAACGCTCCGGGCCAGACCTGGTCCGAGCAGCGGGCAGGCGGCGTGAAAAAATTCCTGGAGGAATACAAGGCCGAGCACAAGGATCGCGAGATCAACATCACGCGCATCGATTCCGCCACCGATCTTGCCCTCACCGCCGACCGTATCGGCGCCTACCTGAACGCCAATCCCAACACGACGGCCTATTTCGATACCGGCTACTGGGAGGCCAGTGTCGCCAAGGTGCTCAAGGATCGCGGCGTCGCGCCCGGCAAGGTGCTTCTCGGCGGCTTCGATCTGGTGCCCGAGGTGCTTCAGCAGATGCAGGCCGGCTATGTCCAGGTCCAGGTCGACCAGCAGCCCTACATGCAGGGCTTCATGCCGGTCATGGAAACCTATCTCTACAAGACCGCCGGCCTGACCCCGGCCGACATCGACACCGGGCAGGGCATTGTCACGCCGAAGGATGTGCCGGCGATCATGGAAATGTCCAAGAAGGGTCTGCGCTGATCTTCCGATGTTCTCAGGCGCCCTGCCCGGTTTGGCAGGGCGCCAGGCAATGAGTGTGAGCCTTATGAAGCGGTTTTTGAAAATCTATCTCGACAAGCCCGAACTTGCCGGCCTTGCGCTGCTCGTCATCCTGATCGCGGTTTTCCAGATCAAGTCGAACGGCATCCTGCTGTCCATGGAAAACATCCGGGGCGTCATGGGCCTGCTGCCGGAAATGGCGCTGGTGGCCATCGGCGTGACGATCCTGATGATCTGCGGCGAATTCGACCTTTCGGTGGGTTCGGTCTTCGCGCTGATGCCGATGAGCATAGCGGTGATGCTGAACGACGGAGTTCCCTTTCCGGTGGCTCTGTTGCTGGGGTTGATGATCTGTGCCGCGATCGGGTTCATCAACGGCTACATCACGCTGCAATTCGCCATACCGAGCTTCATCACGACGCTCGGCATGCTGTTCATCGCGCGCTCGCTCACCATCGTGATTTCGGGCGGCTTCCCGCCGCTGTTGCCCGACAACCTGCCGACCTGGCTGTTTACCGACTATATCTGGCAGGGTTCGATTTTGCGGATGTCCTTCATCTGGTTCGTGGCCATCGCCGCCCTTGCCACGGCGCTTCTGTCGCTGACGAATTTCGGCAACTGGATCCGCGCCACCGGCGGCTTCAACGAGGCGGCTTCCTCGATGGGCATTCCGGTCAAGCGCGTGAAGATCATCTGCTTCATGCTGTGTTCGATGCTTGCCGGTTTTGCCGGCCTGTTGCAGGTGTTGCGCCTCGGCTCGCCCCTGCCGTCGATCGGCGAAGGGCTGGAGCTGCAGGCCGTGGCCGCCGCGGTCATCGGCGGCACAGCGCTTGCCGGCGGCATCGGCACGGTGTTCGGCGCCATCATCGGCACGCTGCTCATTCGCACCATCGACAACGGCCTGGTTCTGTCGCGCGTCGATGCCAACTGGTTCAAGTTCGCGATCGGCCTGCTCACCATGTTCGCGGTCATCGCCAACGCCTGGATGGCCAGGATCTCCCGCAAGATCAAGGTGGAGGTGCGCAAGTGACGACGCCGATCATCGAATGCCGCAACCTTCAGAAATGGTACAGCGGCGTCCACGCGCTCAAGAACGTTTCGCTGACGATCCATCCTGGAGAAACCGTCGGCCTTGTCGGCGACAACGGTGCCGGCAAATCCACCCTCATCAAGATCCTGTCCGGGGTCCACCACCAGGATGCGGGCGAAATCCTGATCGAGGGCAAGGAGGTTCACCTTCGCTCGCCGAAGGATGCCATGCATCACGGCCTGGAGACGATCTACCAGTACAATTCGATGGTTCCGACCATGTCCATCGCCCGCAACCTGTTCATCGGCCGCGAGCCGTTGAAATGGAAGCTTGGCGGCTTTGGCCTCATGGACCAGAAGCGGATGCGCGCGGAAAGCGTCCAGGC
This sequence comes from Mesorhizobium sp. 2RAF21, assembly GCF_052115345.1. Classification (NCBI taxonomy): domain Bacteria; kingdom Pseudomonadati; phylum Pseudomonadota; class Alphaproteobacteria; order Hyphomicrobiales; family Phyllobacteriaceae; genus Mesorhizobium; species Mesorhizobium sp. 2RAF21. The sequence goes on from NZ_JBFRGM010000016.1 coordinate 30,896, forward strand.
CATCGCCGACGTCGATCTGCATCTGCGGTCGCCGGATGCCCTGGTCGGCGAACTGTCGGGCGGTCAGCGGCAGGGCGTGGCGATCGCACGCGCCATGCACTTCAAGTCGAAGGTGCTGATCCTGGATGAGCCGACCAATCACCTGTCGGTGAAGGAAACCAACAAGGTCATCGGTTTCGTGCGCGGGCTGAAGGCGCAGGGGCTGACCGGCGTCTTCATCTCGCACAACATGCAGCACGTGTTCCAGTCTTGCGACCGGATCGTGGCGATGGCGCGCGGCGAGATCGTTTTCGATCGGCCGACCGCCGAAACCTCCATCGATGAAGTCCACGAGCTTCTGTGAGAGCGCCATGACGACACTTGCCGGGAAAAACGTGCTTCTCACCGGGGCTTTGGGAACGCTGGGGCGTGCCCAGGCCGATATTCTCGCCAAGGCCGGGACCAACCTCTTCCTGCTCGACCGGCCGGACGCCGAGGGCGGCGAGGCGTTCGCCGCCGGGATTGCTGCGAAGCACGGCGTGGCGTCTTCCTTTGTCGGCCAGGATCTCAACGACCTTTCCGGCACGCAGGCGCGGGGGGAAGCGCTGTCGGAAAGCTCGGGCGGCATCGATATCCTCATCAACAATGCGGCCCTGATCATCAACAAGCCGTTCGAGGCCTTCTCGCTTGAGGAATACGAAGACCAGTTGCGGGTGAATTCAGCCGCGGCATTCGCGCTGACACGCGCGGTGGCGGCTCAGATGAAGCAAAAGCGTTATGGCAAGATCGTCAATTTCTGTTCGGTGACGCTGAATGGCCGCTGGGATGGCTATGTGCCTTACGTCGCTTCCAAGGGCGCCATGCTCGGCCTGACCAAGACGCTGGCCCGTGAACTCGGCGCGCACGGGGTGCGCGTCAACGCCGTCTCGCCGGGCGCGGTGGTCTCGGACGCCGAACGGCGGGTCTTCGCCGACCGGTTGCAGGAGTACAATGACTGGATCCTCGAAAATCAGTGCCTGAAATCGCGGATCGAGCCAAGGCACGTTGCCGAGCTCGTCCTGTTCCTGGTTTCGCCCGCCTCCGACATGATCACCGGCCAGAACATCCATGTCGACGGCGGCTGGTGATGGCGCCACTCGGCCTGTCCAATGCGGTCGCCAGGATTACCGTCAGGCCGGATCTGGGGGCGGGGCTGACGTCCTTCGATGTGATGCACAAAGGCGGCTGGACGCCGGTGTTTCGTTCGGTCGACCCTGAAACCGAACAGCCGTTCGGCCTGTCGAACATCCTGCTGATCCCGTTCTCGGGGCGCGTCTCGGGCGGCGGTTTTGCCTTCGATGGCACGTTTCATCCGGTCGAGCGCAACATGCCGACGGAAAAATACCCCATCCATGGCAGCGGATTCTCCTCGGTCTGGACAGTCACCGAAAAGACGAACGAGACCGTTCTACTGACTCTCGAAGGGAAGGGGCCGGGACCATTCCGCTACGATGCCTCGATGACCTACCGGTTGGAGGGAACAACCCTCGTGATGGAGCTCACTGCTACGAACAGGGCAGGGATCGCCTTGCCCTATGGCTTGGGATTCCACCCGTGGTTCGTACGGGACCGCAACACCTGTCTCACCGCCAGTTCCGACCTAGCCTGGTTGGAACATACCGACCACCTGCCGCGATCGGTCGAAGCTGTTGCCGATCATCCGGAACTGGATTTCAACACGCTACGGAAACTGCCGTCGTCCTGGGTCAACAACTGGTTCGCCGGCTGGGATCGCAATGCTCGTATCGATTGGCCGGATCGCGGCCTGTCGGTGATCATCGAGGCGAGCGAACATCTGGATCAATACGTGCTGTTTTCTCCGTCGGGCGACGCCGATTTCTTCTGTTTCGAACCGGTCTCGCACCCCGTCGATGCGTTCAACCTGCCGGAAGGACCGATCGCGCACGGCATGACAAGGCTGGAGCCCGGAGCCGAAATGCGCGCCAGCGCCAGGTTTTCGGTACGCGCGACGGATGCGTGAATTGTCGGTCAGCGAGGCTTTCTAGGGTGCTAGATACCCTGTGATAAGTCGCAAACCGGTAGCTGCCTACCCACTATGTATTTGGACGAACACATCGGTCGGATAGTTACTACGTTCAATAACCGCATGTCGGTGCAACGGCGGACCGAATAGCCCCGCACGCAGGGGGAAGGCCGACCGCCGTGGAAAAGCTGAAGAACCGGCATCCGGCTGCTAGAATTGGCCTGCAATCCCAGCCAGCCGTTCGTAAAACAGTCTGCGGATCAGAAGAAGCGACTGATGTTCTGGCACCGCCGAACTGCCAATGGGGCTGTTGCGAGGTGTGAGATGTCTTCCGATAACCGTTGATTCGTGTTGCGGAAACAATCGCGACAACAAGGATGGAAGAAGCGCGAGGGCCAATTTGTGCATTAGGCATCCAGTTTGGCTGGGGAACCTGGATTCGAGAAGATCATCCGTCCTCAACCTATGAAATCAATGACTTAGGCGAATTCGCGCGGGCAAGGTGGGGGCAACCTGCGGGGTTGTCAACAATGGTTGTATCAGCTGGCGGTATTCTCAGGAAATATATATTCTGCGCAGATTCTATCGGACTGCCTTGGGGACGGTAATGGCGGCGGGGGAAGGCTTGCCGGATGCGGATCTGCTGACCAACGGTCAAGCGTCCGCGATTGCGCGGGAGTGGATCGACAATCAAATCGAGAAACCAGCGGGGTCCAGCAGCTCGCAAACGCGTTGGCTGATGGGGGAACTCGCCCGGCTGTGCATCACCGAGACGCTACGGTGCAGAGAAGGTGAGCCTGAACTTTGGGCTCGTCTCGATCGCGCTTGGGATGTCGTTCACGGCATCTGGTACGCAGCCGCTCCAAGGTATGCGACGAATTACTGGTCGGACGACGACCAGCCGGACGAGCATGAACGGGAGCGCATCGAAAAGGCTCGACATGTAGTCTGGCATCGTAAGGATCCGATGCGCGCATACCGTGAGGGATACGAGAGCCCGTTCCAAACGAGTTTCGATAAGGAAGACTTCGCGCAGATCGTTGCAGAGTACCTGGAACGCCCTTGGCTCAGGCACCCGTTTCTCGACTGGATCATCGTTGATATTACCGTGAGCAGGGAGCTGTGCAGCTTTGGAGAAGAACTTAAGAAGCAGTGGCTTCCGGGCCGCCGGGATATCCTCGGTCTACACCATCGTTACTTTAAGGCGCGTGGCAACTTGGAAGCTATGACGAAAGTCGATTGGAACGAAAACTTCGAAAGATGGAACGTATGGTTCTGGGGGGCTGTTGGGCTCCCTGTAGGCGCAATTTGGGCGGCGTTCCATTTCGAATATGACGCGCTCGGAAGTCGGCTGTTGGGCATCTATGTCGGTATTGTACTGCTCGCCGTTGTTTTCTGGCTGTTGCGGCTCGCTGGGCGACTATTTCGACGATTAGCAGGCAAGCCAGACCACCGCGCCAAGCCGTTCGAACTATGGGCCGAGATGTACGAGGTCTGGCGAAGGCTCGACGGACCCGTTATTAACCCGCAACGAGTGCGAGATGCTATGCAGGCATCCACAGAAAAAGGAGCCGTCTGGGATAGCTCCACATGGTCCGTCGTTGATCGGGTCGTGAGCCTGAATCCAGCGGTATGGGTGCCTCATCCGACGCGGGACTAGAAGGTCTGGTGAGGTGTCCCGAGCGGGCAGGGCAAATCTCGCGGTTTGACACCGTCACCTGTCTCGCCGGTAGGCAAGCGTCGAAGCCCCATGGGTGATGCGGCCACCGGTCACGCTATGGGGGGCACCACGAAGGCGGAGTGAGTTGACCGAACTCCTGCCGCGTCCTTCAGGCCGGGCCGCGATGGTCGCGCGCGTGCCCGACATACTGGTGATCAATAGGATTCCGCTCGAACAGGATGCCGCCTCCCTGTGCCAGCACGGCAGCATGTTTGTCGTTGAGGGAGAGAGCGAAGGTGCCAAGCTTCGTTGGCTGCTTCTTTCCGACCAGATGAGCGCAGATTTCGATCGTATAGTTACCGGGCCTGAACTCATAGGCGGGTTCGTGCACCGAGCGTACGAAATGGTGGTTCACGGCGAGGCCCGTCTGTCCAACGTGAAGGCCGCTGCCCGGCACGAGCTTGTTGATCTCGCCATAGCCCCAGAACCCAAAGACTTGTTCGTCATTTCCGTGCCGTAACTTCGCATGCATGCCTTCGATCACCTGACCTCTCACCCCAGTGCTGTAAAGCAGAGCCCGGAGGAAGATTTTCGCCGTGATTGTTGGCACCTCGTCGAAGCCAAAGAACAGGACGGTGGGAGTGGTCATAGCGAGGCCGCCACGCCTGAAGAGCGTAAGCCATGCAGTCAAGATGGACGCGCACAACGAGAGGGATGCGACGACGATGCTGGCCACTGCCATCTGATCACCTGTTCACGACTCGCCGGGGACTCCGGTCTTTTACCACATCCGGGAAGACCGGCAGAGATACCGCTTGACCTTCCTCCGGCGCTTCCGGCGCGCCGGCACGGCGCGCCGGAAGCGAAACCCCTCACGCCCCCGCGAGGGGCGTGAGGGGTTCCCTGGGGAACCCCGCAGCCCGGCCCTTTGGCCGGGGAGGGGAAAGGCGGTTGACCTGTGCGCGGCCGACAGCGACCATGAAAAAAGCAGCGGTCAACGGGCTGGAACCCTCGCGCTGCTTTTTCAGGATCGTTCAATAATGATGAACACTGACGCTGTAATTGTAAAGCCCCTCGCTGCTAGCGAGTGACCCGGCGGTCGGGACCGATCCCGACCGGACCACAGCCCAAGTTTAACCCCCAGGCCAAAAATGTTTACGCGCTCCAGAAAACACAGGGGCTTTCGCTCGCGTGCGACGAAGCCTCCCGCCCATTTGGCGGGGGCGAGCTTGGGAACGGAGGAGCTACGGTTCACCCCCTTCCTCTCCCGGAGGGGCTGCCTGCTCTCAATCCTGTCCTGCCCGAGACCCCGGCCTTCCGGCCGTCGTCATCCGTCTTCCGCTGGGGTCTCCTCACGAAGGTCCAACGGCTGTGCCGCCCCGAGGACCCCGACCAGCGAGGCCCGGCAGTGTGTGGCTGCGGCCGTCCCGGCTATGACGTAGAGCAAGTAGCCGTCCACCTTCGTTGTGACGATACGACCGGAGAGCTCCGCGCAGGCGTGTCCGGCGTGTACCGCTGCGGCTCCCCGTGGCTCTGTCCGGTTTGTGCCGTATGGAAGGCCATGGAGCGCGCCGAGCGTGTCGGTAGGGTGGCTTCGGCGACCTACCAACGGGGCGGTCAGGTTGCCCTCGTGGTCTTGACCGCGTCTCATTCGGCGGACGCTCCGTTGGCCGACTTCAAGGCCCTCGTGCAGCAGGCCAGCGGCAAGGCGCGGAAGGGCAAGGCATGGGTGCAGGCCACCGAACGCCACCGAATCCTTGGTGTTGTCGTCGGCCAGGAAATCACCCTGAGCCGTCGCCATGGCCCGCACTACCATCAGCACCTCAGCATCCCGGTGGACGGCCCGACCGAAGCCGAGCGCGCGGCCGCCGGCGGCGACGAAGAAGCTCTTGCCGAGCTCGTCCGCGCCCGCGCGCAGGCGGCGGGCATGGCAGTCGCCGAGCGATACAAGGCGGCCATCCGTGCAGCCGGAGGGAAGGTCAGCGATGAGCACGGCGTACGTGTCCGTGTCGCCGACGACGAGGACGACGCGAGCGGCTACACCTCCAAGGGCTCGCTCGCCTGGGAGGTTGCGGGCGGCCCAACAAAGGACGAGACGAAAGACAGCGGCAGCCTGACCCCGTGGGATGTCGCCGAACTAGCCTACGCCGGCGACGGCTGGGCCCGCGCCCGCTGGGCCGAATACGTCGAAGTCATGCCCGGTACCCGCTCATGCGTCGTGTCGGCCGCGCTTGCGCGCGCGCTCGACCTCGATCCGGCCGACGACCGGCAGGAAGGCGAGCAGGTGCTCCATGAACCCGAGGAAATCGTCGGTCGAGTCGAGGCTCAGACGTGGCGGCGGTGGCTGCGGCATGGGCTTGGGAGCACCTTCCTCGCTCGTGTTGAATATGGCGGCCAGGCAGGTTTTGCCGCAGCCGTCACCCGGACAGACGAGCAGGCCAACGAGATGGAGGCAATTCGCGCGGCTCGTCAGGCGGACAAGGAAGTCCGGAAAGCCCGCCGTGATCACGACGAGGCATTAGCCGAGGCCGTCGATCGCGTCCATGCAGCCCCCGGCGCAGGAACCCGCGCCCGTGTCCGGCGCGTCGTCGCCGCTATGTCGGCCGAGCGTCCGGACAGGCCACCGCCGGACGAAGCCGCGATCATCGCCGGGCTGGTCGGCAGTCATGTTGTGGATCTCGGCCTCGCCGCGTGATCCCTCGAATCCTGCCGTCCGGACAGTCGCGTCAACATTCTAACGCGCTGGAATGCCCGTAGGATGCCCTCGCCGAGGTCGTTCGGTATCTCGACCCACGGAAAAATCCTCGTCGCCAAGATGCCGCGCGTAGTTCGAAAACTGACCGGCAGGGCCCTTGTCTCCAGTTCCGCCGGCACGCACGCTTTTGAGATAGCCAGCAATGGGCGGTGCTACGCCCGCCCCGCTGGCAAGGGGGAGGAAACCTCCCCCGTTGACCCCCAACCCGGCCCTTGCGGACCGATTCCGGAGACGACCCATGGCCGCGACGAAGACAACGACGATCCGCCTGACGGCCGACGAGCGCGCCAGCCTTGATGCGGCGGCCGACGCGACCGGGCTCGGCCCGTCCTCCTACGCGCGGCGCGTCGTCATGGCAGCGGTCGGCCGCGAAACTGCCGTACGCCGTCGTCCGGACCGGCTGGCGCAGGCCCTCGGTCGGGCGCTGGGTGACCTCGGCCGTGTGGGCAACGTCGTCAACCAGCTTGCCCGCCACGCCCACGTCGGCGGCCGTGTCCAAGCCGAGGTGCTGGCGGCCGTCCGGACGGAGCTTACCCGCTTGACGGCTGCCGTCATCGCCCTCCGGGAGCCGCCGCGATGATAGTGACGACAACGCGCCACGGAAGAACGAAGCGAGACACCCGTTACCTGCTGGCACACCTCTCCAAGGAGCAAGGCCAGCGATCCCGCGTTGTCCACATCGCCGCGCCGACGGCGACCGCTCCGGAGGCGCTGGATTACATGTCCACGCTCCGGGACAGCAGCCGGGCAACTGTTGCCTATCACCACATCACCCTGTCGCCGGACACGCCCCTTACCGACGAGCAACGGGACGAGGCTGTCGCGCGCGTCCTCGCGGCCCTTGGCGCGGAGGACCACGCCCATGTGGTTTGGGAACATTCAGAGAAAGGAAGGCGCGGCCGCGACGTGGACACCCATTACCATATCGTCGCCGGTCACATCGGACCGGACGGCCTCGCGCTGGACGACGGCCGATCCTATGTCCGGCTTGAAGCTGCCGCGCGAGCACTTGAGCACGATTTCGGCCACCGCCTGAACCTCGGCCGCAAAACGGCAGCCGTCGCAGCCGAGCTGGAGTGCACCGGCCGCGCCGATGTTGCCGCGCGGGTCCGGGGCGAGACCCCGCCCGAGCCGCCGCGGTCGTCCATGTCGCCGCGCCAGCGGGCGCGGGCCGAGCGTCACGACATCAGTCTTCCGGGCGTGCGCGAGGCCGTCCGGCAGGCGTGGCAGCAGTCCGACACCCCGGCCGCGCTTAGGGCAGCCCTTGGCGAGCACGGCCTTTCTGTGGTCGCTGGCGACAAGGCTGGCGTGTGGATCGTCACCACGGCGGACGGTCAGACACTCGGCGCGCTCGACCGCCTCGCCAGAGAACGCCGCCGCGCGGTTGCGGCACGCATGGAGACTTCAAATGACTCAGACACCGCCGGCGATGAAGGCCCTGAAGGCGACGTACGACGAAGCCCGCCAGAGCCGGCAGGCAGCCGAAGCGCTGGCCCCACTGCTAGCCTTACTGGACCCTCCGGAGGGAGCGGAAGGGAGTCCCTTGGACGAGGTGACAGACCTCTTGCGCACGATCTTGCAGGCACAGGAGCGGACGCTGACGGCGATCGAGGCGATCGCCGCACGCCTCGACGGGCCGAGGCTGCGCTGACCGGCGCAGCACTCGTCCGCGCCGCGCGCCGCGCCGATGTCCGCGCCCGTGCCTGCCGTCTTCGGAGGCGGCTTCGGTCGCGCGGCCGCGAGGCGGCTGCGGTGCATCGCCTTAGCCGCGTGGACTTCGATGAGCTTCGGCGACTCGCCGAAGATATCGGCCGCCGCATTACGGCGCTTCTGTTTCGGTTGTCCGAGCCACCGCCGGAGACCAGGGCGGCGGCATTGGCGCGCATTGCTCGCGAGTGCGAGACCCGCACCAAGCGCGAGACTTCCACCGCCGCTCGGGAACGAGAGCCGGTGCCTGCATATCGACCACGTTTTTGAAAAGGGGGGAGAGCTATGAACGATCACCGCAAGCTTGAGAAGGAACGCCGTCGGACGTGCTGGGACCGCTGGCGACATCAGCGTTACCAGCAGCGTCGAAAGGCTGCTGACCCTGCGATGTCTGCTGCTGGGAAACTCCTGGCGATCGTGCTGTTTCTGGTCGGCCGCGCGCCGCGCTTGCCTGTCTTGACACCTCGCCCCGCGCCCGGACGCAAGGACATCTCCCCCGAGCAGGTGGAGCGCGAGCGCGGTGAAGGCGGCCAGACACCCATGCCGCCGCGAGCGGTGCATGGCCGTTATCGCGCTCAGCCTTCGTATACCCGCATCCTCAAAGACCTTTCTAGGCCTGCTCCGGCTGCCCGTGCGGACGCGGCAGAGGCGCTGCTCGCGAGGGTGCCGATGGAAGCTCTCGAATGGACGTATATGGTTCTGCGAGAAGAGGATTACCGACTGCTCCGAATGGCCGTCCAACCTGACATGTCCGCCGAGGAAGCTGATGCGGCGCTTGTAACCGCTGCGCGTGAAGCCCGGCTGCGCGATGCCGCTTCAACAGATGATGACGACGGCGACGATGACGATGACGAGAACAATAACAAGCGCCGCCGGCGAGGTCGGTGACGAAAAAGGGAGCCGCTGCGGCTCCCTTTTGTCTTCTACACCGCGCGGATGGACAGCCGCCGCATCGCGTACTCTGCGGCCGCCATCGCCTCGCCTGGCGTGTCCGCGAAGCCCGAGTCGGCGATCGTGATTCCATCTCGGTCGATCACGTCGTAGCTGCATTGCAAATCTTCACCGTCAGGGACGGTCACCGTCGCTTCCGCGAGCAGCCCGCCGTCTGGTCCGGCTATTGCACATGCGTATCCACATACGTCCGGCTCCGGCTCCCACTGCAAAAATCGTGTCATGTTTTTCATGCTTCAATGCTCCCTTGGGTTGTAGACGGGAGGCTAGTAGCATGACATTTGCGGCCTGGTCGAATCAGAAATTTTGGACCGTTTTCTCAGCAATTTCCGCGAGTTGTAGCTATCTAGCCCTTCAGCAAAGGATTCAAGTCGGGGCACAAGGATTCAATGAATGGTTGAATCCTTGGAGCCAAGGATTCAAAGCCTAAGACTTTATTGAATTTTATTGAACCGAGCTCTGGTCTCACCAAGGGACATGTCCCGGGAGCCGCCGTCTTGTCGCTTGACCTGGCTGACCGTGCCGGCCGTGGCAAGGGGCCCGAGGCTCGCCCCTTCGGGGGCTGCGCCCGCGCCAGCCCCTTGCCACCGCCGCCCCGCTCATCCTTGACGGTCCTGCGACGGCGGCTCCGGGGGACATGCAGACCGACAGGACCCGTCACTGTCGCCGGACGAGCCGACGCTTCCGGATGGGCGGTACGACACGCTGGGCGAGATCCGGAGGCGGCAGGAAGTCGAGAGGCAGCGGGCTTTCGAAGCCTTCCACGACTTCCCGTAGCTTGCCGACAAGGACGCGCTTCGCGTAGGTCCTTCCCTCGCTTCGGCCGTCGCCCTCGTGCCCCATCACCGCGTCTATGTGTCGATCCCGAAAATCCGATGATTCAAGGACAGTCCGAAACGTATGGCGGAAGGAATGGAAGACCGTCTTAGGCCCGATCCCGATACCCGTCTTGAGGCGAGAGAAAGAGCGGCTGAATTCGGCACCCTGCTTGCCGTCAGTTCCCGCGCGCAGATCGGGAAACAGCCGCTCGCTGCCATCCGCCCGACGGCGCGCGACGAGATCAAGAAGGCCGTGCCGGACGAGCCATGAGTGTATCGGCACCTTGCGCTCGCCAGCTTCCGACTTCGGATCCCAGCCGTCCGGATGAGGTTGGATCAGGAAGCAGGACACGCCGTTCTCTGTCCCGATGTCGTGTGCGGGGCGAAGCCGACAGATTTCCTCAAGCCGCATCCCCGAATGCAGCGAGATCAGCGGAAGCCAGTGCAAGGCGCTGGCTCCGGGAGCCATCCTGTAGTCGGCGGACGACAGCAGCCGCTTGAGGTCTTCGGCCGACCAGTCATCGCGGTTGCTCTTGCGGGATTTCGTGCCCGGAAAGGAATGACCTTTGAAAGGGCTTGCCTGTTCCGCGTCGAGGTGACCCGCGTGCTGAAGCCAGTCCCAGTAACGATTCATGGCTGTCACGTGGCGCTTGACGGTCTTCATCGTCATCCGAGGCACGTCCGCCCTATCGGCCTGTTCAATGGCTTTCAGGGCATGGACCGGTCGGCCCTTGCCGAGCGTTGCAGGCAGCCGCAGTAGCTGGACCCGGAAGGATGCAGCGTTCTCTCGCTCGATCCGTCCGGCGTAACTATTGCCGATGATTTCCGTGAAGAGCTTGACGGCAACCGCGTATTGCCGCGCCGAATGCGCGTCTATGGGTTTCCAGTCGCCCCAGCCGGTTACCAACGCCACCTGCCAGTCCTCGACATAGTCGAGAACTCGCGGCCCTTTGCGGGCGGCCTGAGAAACAGGGGTAGCCGGCGACATAGGGGCAGCTGTCGCCTCTTCCGGCTGGAAAACCTCTTGCATCCTGCGTTCTACAATCTGCCGCAGCACATCGGCTAACGCCGATGCCGTTCGGTCAAGAAGCTCCGGGGGGTAAGGCGGCATTGGATAACCAGCGCTTTCCAGCGCAAGCTCAGCTTCTCCTCGGCGGGAGTCCAAGGGACCGATGCCTTCCGCTCCGGTCTCGAGAAGTCGATCCGCCAAGGTATCGCTATCCCGCCGCAAGTGGCCTGGGAGGCGGCCATACACTGACCGCGCGATGGTTTCCTGCCAACGCTCTTGTGCAAGCCAATGACGGGCGGCGGCGCGTATATCGTCGTCGGTGAGTTCGGTAACTTCCGCCATCGCGAAAACCCTCTCGGATGCAAGAAACAGGGCAGCCGCGCGCTGCCGTGCGACCTTTGGCACGGTGGTCTTTAAGCTCCGGTATATCTCTCGGCAGCCAAGGCGATCTTGGAGGAGGTCCGGAACCCGTCTCCGGAACAGGAATCGGCTGCCTTCCCGGCAAAGATATTTCGGCATTCGCGCGCCCGCATGTGGGGGTGCCGTGTGGGGGTATTCCCGGCACGGGCAAATTCGCGCTAAATCATTGAAAATAAACAGGAAACTGGCTGGGGAACCTGGATTCGAACCAGGACTAACGGAGTCAGAGTCCGTGGGTCTACCGTTAACCTATTCCCCAATAAGCATTTTTGTTCAATGCTTTGGCCAGAGCGGTGAAAGAGAATTCTTGCTCTTTCGCGAGCGGTTCGGTGTGCCGCTGCCCGTTTCTGCGCTGCCTTGTAGCCGCGCTTCCAAAATAGTCAAGCCTCGACTGCGTTTCAATTTGCCGCGCGGCCGAACTGCGAACGCTCGAACACCAGAACCACGATCAGCGCCAGGATGAGCGGGATGATCAGGTAGAACATCCGGAACACCAGAAGTGCCGCGATCACGCCGGCCTGGTCCATATGCTGCAGGCCCGCCAGGAAGACGACCTCGAACACGCCGAGCCCGCCGGGCGCATGCGATATCTGCGCCAGCGAAAAGGCGACGAGGAAGATACCGAAAACCACGAGATAGCCTGGGTTGTTTTCCACGGGCAGGGCGAAATAGAGGATCGCGCCGGCCGATAGGATCTCGATCGGCCCGATGATGAACTGGCGGGCGACGATCGGCAGCCGCGGGTAGTGGATTTCGAAGGAACCGATCTTGAGCGGCTTCAAATGCAGCCAGCTGCCGAAGGCGTAGGCGGCGACGATGAGAATCATCACGACGCCGGCGCCCGCCGACAGCCCCCCATAGCCAAACTCGGTGAAGGAGCGGATGTCGGAAAATCGCTCGAACAGGTCCGGGATCAGAATGAGCACGATGCCGCCCAAAAGGATCGAGGACAGAACGAAGGTGATCCAGCAGACCGCCACCAGAACGCCGACGTCTTGTCCGGAAAGCCCTTTCGTCCCGTAGGCACGATAGCGGATGACTGCTCCGGAAAAGACCGAACCGCCGATGTTGTGCGACAGCGCGTAGGTGGTGAAGGAACACAGCGTCACGAACAGCCACGATACGCGCTTGCGAAGATGCAGCAGCGCGATGTGATCATAGCCGGCAAGCGCTGCGTAGGCGACGATCGAACTCAGCGCGGCGAGCAGCCAGTGGTTCCAGCGAATGGTGGCGAGACTTGTCCACACATCGTCGAGAGAAATGCCGCGCAGTTCCTTGAACAGGACCCACAGCGAGAAGGCGACGGCGGCCAGACCGACGGCAGGCCAGAAAAAACGTTTCACATTCATGCAGCTACGGCCATCAGCAACCCCAATTCATCACGATTCGATGCCCCGCGCAGGTTCGGTCGAGTGGCTATCCCGCCCGAATTGACCCGCTGGACCCAGAAATGCCCGATCGAAGCCGGCTATTCAACAGTTGTGGCGCGTTTACGGCGATGCGTTTAGCGCCGTTGCGGCAGCCTACAATTTTCGCATGGCTCTTGGTGATCGGGCCCGGCGCTGCTAGTCTGGCGCCAACTTACGAAATATTCGTGCCAGCGGCGTCCGGGCAACCGGTTCGCGCGGCACTGGAAGGAAATAGCCAGTGGAAGACCGCGACGCCGGCGCCAAAGCGCCGGGGGGCGGCGTGTCGGAGGGGATTTCGGCATCGCGCGGCCCTAAAGCCCCGGCCGCCAGCCGTGCGCCGGACAGTGAGAGCGTGGCGCGACAAGATGCGCACGCCCCGGACCATCAACCCCGCGCCAAGGGACGCAAGCGCCGCAAACGTCGTCGCGGCCGCAAGGTCTATGCGCCGGTCGACGGGGTCGGGGGCACCGGCGCGTCCGCCGATCCCACGCCTGCGCCTGGGCGCAACGCAGTTCCGGCGCAGGCGCCGTCGATCGCGCCCGTCGAAAATTCCAGGGCGCCCGATCGCTCGCGTCCGGCTGCCTTCGAGTTGCCGGTCTTTGCCGCGCTCGATCTCGGCACCAACAATTGCCGCCTGCTGGTGGCGGTGCCGGGCAGGCACGGTCAGTTCCGGGTGATCGACGCGTTCTCGCGCATCGTGCGCCTGGGCGAGGGACTTTCGGCCAGCGGGCGGTTGGGCGATGCGGCCATGAACCGCGCCATCGAGGCGCTGAAGGTCTGCGCGGAGAAACTGCGGATCCGCAAGGTGGCGCGCGCACGGCTGATCGCCACCGAAGCCTGCCGCGCCGCCGCCAACGGCGCCGAATTCCTCGAACGGGTCGAGCGCGAGGCGGGGCTGAAGCTGGAAATCATCGATCGTGAGACGGAAGCACGGCTGGCGGTTTCGGGCTGCGGCTCGCTGATCGAGCGCGACACCAAGGGTGTGGTTCTGTTCGATATCGGCGGTGGTTCATCCGAAATCGCGCTGATCGACCTCACCACGCGCCGGTCGTCGCGCCTGGCGAGTCACATCGTCTCGTGGACGTCGCTGCCTGTCGGCGTTGTTTCGCTGGCGGAGCGATTCGGTGGGCGGACGGTGACGCGCGAAAGCTTTGACGCCATGGTCGACGATGTCGCGCAACGGCTGTCCGCCTTCGAAGGACGTCACCGGCTCAACCATCTGCTCGCAGGTCCGCATTTCCACCTGCTTGGCACCTCCGGCACGGTGACGACGCTGGCCGGTGTCCATCTCGATCTCGAGCGTTATGACCGGCGCCGCGTCGATGGCCTGTGGATGGGCCGCGAAAATGTCGACCGCATGGTGGAGAAGCTTTTGGGATGGGATTTCCAGCAGCGTGTCGCCAATCCTTGCATCGGCGCCGACCGTGCCGACCTGGTGCTTGCCGGCTGCGCCATCCTCGAGGCGATCCGCGCCGTCTGGCCCTCCGAGCGGCTGCGCGTCGCCGACAGGGGCTTGCGCGAAGGCATATTGAGCGAATTGATGGCGGACGACCGCAACGCGCGCGGTTCCTGGAATAGCGAGGGCCGGCGATGACTAAAAAGAAAGATACGACCGCCGGCAACACCCGCGTGCTACGCACCAAGGTGAAGAAAAAGCGCGGCCTGAAGGAATCCTCGCGCCGATGGCTCGAGCGGCACCTCAACGATCCTTATGTCCAGCGCTCCAAGGCGGACGGCTACCGCTCGCGCGCCGCCTACAAGCTGATCGAGATCGACGACAAGCATCATCTGCTGAAGCCGGGCCAAAAGGTGATCGACCTTGGCGCCGCACCCGGCGGCTGGTGCCAGGTGGCGGCCGTGCGCACCAAATCGAGCGAGGCCACGCCGCATGTCGTCGGCATCGATTATCTAGAGATGGATGCCGTTCCGGGAGCCGCCATCCTGCAGATGGATTTCCTCGATGAACAGGCGCCGGCACGCCTGGTCGAAGCGCTCGGCGGCGAGCCGGATATCGTCTTGTCCGACATGGCGGCCCCCACCACCGGCCATCGCCGCACCGATCACATACGCACCATGCATCTGTGCGAGGTGGCTGCCGATTTCGCCGTGTCCGTGCTCAAGCCCGGCGGGCATTTTCTGACGAAGACTTTTCAGGGCGGCACCGAGGGCGATCTTCTCGATATGCTCAAGCGCTCGTTCCGCTCGGTTCACCATGTCAAGCCACCCGCGTCGCGCGACGAATCGGTCGAGCTCTATCTGCTGGCCAAGGACTTCAAGGGACGCGCGCCGGCCGGGGACTGACGGCAAGGCCAGCTCAACTGGACGGGGCAGGGTTCTCCAGCGGCTTGGCCGGTCGCGCCTTGTAGCCTGAAACGGCATTGCCGGCTTCAGGGGACAGACGTATGAAGGACAGGGCGGCAAGGGCCGCTACTGCGGCAACGATGAAGAACGCGACGTGGAAATCGCTCAACATCAGCGGGCCGCCGTGAACCTTGGTTGAAACCTCCAATATGCCGCCGGCCAGCGCCACGCCCAAAGCGATGTTGAGCTGCTGGGCCACAGCCGTGATTGGTGTCGCCTTGGAGGTCTCTTCGGCGGGAATCTCGGCGAAGGCCAATGCATTGACGCCAGTGAAGAACATTGAGCGGATGAAGCCGCCGACCAGCAGCACTGCCAGGATGAGCGGATAGGGCGTGGTCGGTGTGAAAAGACCGTAGACCGCGATCGAAATGGCGGCCAGCAATGAGCCCCAGATCAGCACGCGCCGGAAACCGGCGACACGGAAAAGCCAGGCGGTGACGAATTTCATGCCGATAGCGCCGAGCGCCGACACGAAAGTAATCATGCCGGACTGGAACGGCGTCAGGCCGAAGCCGATCTGGAACATCAGCGGCAGCAGGAACGGCACGGCGCCGATACCGATGCGGAACAGGCCGCCGCCGAGAACCGAAGCGCGGAAAGCCTGGTTGCGGAACAGCTCCAACGCCAGCAGCGGGTTTTTCGCGTGACGGGCGTGGCGCAGGTAAAGAATGCCGCAGACGACACCGACAATCACGGTGATCAAACCGACGGCCGGCGGTAATGCCGGCAGGCTAACCACCGAAAGGCCGAAGACGATGCCCGAAGCGGCGATACCCGACAGGACAAAGCCCGTATAATCGAGGGGTGGTGTCTCGGCGGACGGTGTTTCCGGCAGATAGCGCGTCGCCAGCACTATGCCGATGATGCCGATCGGAACATTGATCAGGAAAATCCAGTGCCAGGAGAAATAGGTGGTGATGAAACCGCCGACCGGAGGGCCGACGAGTGGGCCGACCAGAGCCGGAATGGTCAACCACGACATCGCCGCCACCAGATCGCTTTTGGGGGTCGACCGTACCAGCACGAGACGTCCGACCGGCGTCATCATCGCACCGCCCATGCCCTGGAAGAAACGGGCGAGCACGAAGAATTCCAGGGAATTCGCCATCGCGCAGGCGACCGAACCCAGGATGAAGACACCGATGGCGGCGCGGAACACGTTTCTTGCGCCGAAGCGATCCGCCATCCAGCCGCTGATTGGGATGAAAACAGCGAGCGCCACCAGATAGGCGGTCAATGCCAGCTTCAGCGCGATCGGGCTCGTCTGGATGTCGGCCGCGATCGCTGGCAGCGAGGTAGCGATCACCGTCGAATCCATGTTCTCCATGAAAAGCGCGACGGCCAGCACGAGCGGGATGATTCTGTTCACGAGACGTCCGAACCTCGGGGTAGACGGGTATGAGCGACAAGGCCGAGGCCGTTATCATGGCAACGCGCAGGCGTCCTGCCTCGTTCGGTCACTTTTGTGCGACCGCGCCGGCATTGCAACCGGCAATCACCCGTGGCGTCCGTCCACCCGCCGGCTGTTGAAACGGCGGCATGGTGACGTTGCGCGCTTTCCATTGGCAAACAGACGTGTTACCAGCCACCGCCAATCCTGAAAGGGAATATCGAGTCGGCGCACCCATCCGGGTCAGCGCCCGTTTCGTTTTTAAGCAAGGATCGGCAATGGCAAAAATCATCGAAACCGCCACCGGCGCTTTGGCGCTGACCTTCGACGACGTCCTGCTGCAGCCGGGCCATTCCGAAGTGATGCCCGGCGAGACCGACATCCGCACACGCATCGCCAACGACATCGATCTCAACGTGCCGATCATTTCGGCCGCCATGGATACGGTCACGGAGGCCCGGCTGGCCATCGCCATGGCACAGGCCGGCGGCATCGGCGTCATCCACCGCAATTTCACGCCGGCCGAACAGGCCGAGCAGGTTCGTCAGGTCAAGAAATTCGAATCGGGCATGGTGGTGAACCCGGTCACGATCGGGCCCGACGCGACGCTGGCCGATGCGCTGGGGCTGATGCGCCACTATGGCATTTCCGGCATTCCGGTTGTCGAGAACGGCGGGAGCGGTGGCCAGATCACCGGCCGTCTCGTCGGCATCCTGACCAACCGCGACGTGCGTTTCGCCTCCAATCCCGCGCAAAAAGTCTACGAGCTGATGACGCGCGAGAACCTGATCACGGTCAAGGAAAACGTCGACCAGGAAGAAGCCAAGCGCCTGCTGCACCAACACCGCATCGAGAAGCTGCTGGTAGTGGACAAGAATGGCAATTGCGTCGGGCTCATCACCGTCAAGGACATCGAGAAGTCGCAGCTCAACCCGCACGCCACCAAGGATGCTCAGGGCCGCTTGCGCGCCGCGGCCGCGACCAGCGTCGGCGACGACGGCTTCGAGCGGGCGGAGCGTCTGATCGACGCGGGCGTCGACCTGCTGGTCATCGACACCGCGCACGGCCATTCGCAGCGCGTGCTGGATGCGGTGGCGCGGGCCAAGAAATTGTCCAACTCCGTGCGCATCATCGCTGGCAATGTCGCCACCGCCGCTGGCACCCAGGCGCTGATCGACGCCGGCGCCGACGGCGTCAAGGTTGGCATCGGCCCGGGCTCCATCTGCACCACCCGTATCGTCGCCGGCGTCGGCGTGCCGCAGCTTTCGGCGATCATGTCGGCGGTCGAGACCGCGCAGAAATCCGGCATCTCGGTGATCGCCGACGGCGGCATCAAATATTCGGGTGATCTGGCCAAGGCGCTGGCCGCCGGCGCGAGCGCCGCGATGATCGGCTCGCTGCTTGCCGGCACCGACGAGAGCCCGGGCGAAGTCTATCTGCATCAGGGCCGCTCGTTCAAAGCCTATCGCGGCATGGGGTCGGTCGGCGCCATGGCGCGCGGTTCGGCGGATCGCTACTTCCAGGCGGAAGTTCGCGACACCTTGAAGCTTGTTCCGGAAGGCATCGAGGGGCAGGTGCCCTATAAGGGCCCCGTGGCCGGCGTGCTGCACCAGCTGGCCGGTGGCTTGAAGGCGGCGATGGGTTATGTCGGCGCCCGCGACCTGACGGATTTCCGCGAACGGGCCACTTTCGTGCGCATTTCGAACGCCGGGCTACGCGAAAGTCATGCGCATGACGTGACGATCACGCGCGAGAGCCCCAACTATCACGGCGGCGCCTGACCGCGCACGGACTCTTGAGCGGGCGAGGGGCCATCCTCTCGCCCGATTGACCGGGATCAGGATTTCAGGTCGAAGACCGCGATCTTGCGCTTCTCGAACTTGATGCCGATTTCGCCGCGCACCAGCTTGAGCGCGGCATCGCCGAACACGGCGCGCCGCCAGCCCTGCAGCGCGGGAACGTCGGCATTCTCGCCCTCGGCGGCGATACGGTCGATGTCGTCGCTGGTGGCCAGGACCTTGGCGGCGACGCCCTGTTTCTCCGCGATGATCTTGAGCAGGACCTTCAGCAATTCGGAGGCGGCACTGGTGCCTTCCGGCGGCTGAAAGGTCTTCGGCAACTTCGGCATCTCTTCCTTTGGCAAGGCCAGAGCGCTGTTCACCGCCTCCAGCAGGGAAGCCGCGGTGGCCGACCGTTCCCAGCCTTTCGGCGTGGTGCGCAGGCGGGCGAGCGCGGTGACATCGCGCGGCGCCTGCTGGGCGATCTCATAGATGGCATCGTCTTTCAGCACGCGCCCGCGCGGCACGTCGCGTTCGCGCGCTTCGCGTTCGCGCCACGCCGCGACCACCTGCACCACAGCCAGTTCCTGCGGTTTGCGCAAACGCATCTTCAGCCGCTTCCAGGCGTCCTCGGGATGCGGGTCGTATGTTTCGCGCGAGGTGAGCACCTCCATCTCCTCGTTCAGCCAGTGGGCGCGGTCTTCGCGCGCGAGCTGGTCGATAAGATGTTTGTAGACGTCGATCAGGTGGGTGACGTCGGCGAGCGCATAGTCGAGCTGTTTGTCGGACAACGGCCTATGGCGCCAGTCGGTGAAGCGCGACGACTTGTCGAGCCGCGCACCGGTGATCTTCTGTACGAGCTGATCGTAGGAGACGCTGTCGCCGAAACCGCAGACCATCGCCGCCACCTGCGTGTCGAAAACCGGATGCGGGATTAGGTCGCCGAGATGGACGATGATTTCGATGTCCTGGCGCGCGGCGTGAAAGACCTTGGTCACGCGCTCATTGGCCATCAGTTCGAAGAATGGCTTCAGGTTGAGGCCAGGTGCCAACGGGTCGATCAACGCGGTGACGCCGGGCGCCGCCATCTGGATGAGGCACAACACCGGCCAAAACGTGGTTTCGCGAATGAACTCGGTGTCTACCGTTACGAATCCGGATTTCGCGAGGTCGCGGATGACCGAATCCAATTCTTCTTGCGTTGTTATCAGGTGCATCAAAATCTCGTGGCGCGATGAATGCGAACTTGTCTCGCTTGCCGGCGGGCTTCGTCAAGCCATGGAGCTGCGCATTCTTGTCCATGACGGTGTGCCGGAGGCCTTTTTCCCGCCTAATTCGAAATCACCCTGTCGGAATCGCAAAAATCGCTGCTAGACGGAACACCACAAGTCTCCCCAACCCGACTCCAGCGATCTCTGTCCAGGCAAAAATCACAGGTGGCCGAATGGTGACGTTGACCGTCAGCGCAAGAGTCGACGACGATATTGTCGACACGATCGAAAACGGGCTCGATGAATACAACATCGCGAGGGGCGGGCCCTACAATCACGAGGAATTGTGGGTGCTGGCGCGCGACGAAGATGGCGCGCTTCTGGGCGGGCTAAAAGCCAACATCGGCTACTCCTGGATGTTCGTCGACCTGCTTTGGGTGAACCCGAACCATCGCAAGGGAGGATTGGGCAGCCAGTTGCTGGGAAAGGCTGAGGAAATTGCCCGCGAGCGTGGCTGTCTCGGCGCCTATCTGGAGACCTTTTCCTTCCAGGCGCCGGACTTCTACAAACGCCAGGGTTTTCACGAGTTCGGTCGTATCGACGACTATCCGCCCGGACACGCCACGATCTGGTTGAAGAAGCAGTTCTGAACAAGCCGCAGGGCAAGCACATCTGCTGGCGTTGACGCGCAAGCCGGCCGGTTGCCGTCTTAACCTTGACAAAAGCCGGCTTGCGTGCGCTTTTCGCGCCAATTTTCGGGCCTGGCGCTGATTGCGTCGCCCGGTCGCGTGAACTCCTGAAATCTTGGAATGGCAGACCTATGCATCGTTACCGCAGCCACACCTGTGCCGCCCTCAGGAAATCGGATGTCGGTCAGAATGTCCGGCTCTCCGGCTGGGTCCATCGCGTGCGAGATCATGGCGGCCTGCTGTTCATCGATTTGCGCGACCACTACGGCCTGACGCAGATCGTTGCCGATCCGGATTCGCCGGCCTTCAAGATCGCCGAAACCGTTCGCGGCGAATGGGTCATCCGCGTCGACGGCGAGGTCAAGGCGCGCATGGCCGAGACGGCCAACCCCAACCTGCCGACCGGCGAGATCGAGATTTTCGCGCGCGAGATCGAAGTGTTGTCGGCGGCGAAGGAACTGCCGCTGCCGGTGTTCGGCGAGCCCGACTATCCGGAGGACGTGCGCCTGAAGTACCGCTTCCTCGATCTGCGCCGCGACACGCTGCACAAGAACATCGTCAAGCGCACGCAGGTCATCGCCGCCATGCGGCGCGAGATGGGCGGCGCCGGTTTCACCGAATATTCGACGCCGATCCTGACCGCTTCCTCGCCGGAAGGCGCGCGCGACTTCCTGGTGCCGAGCCGCATCCACCCCGGCACTTTCTACGCGCTGCCGCAGGCACCGCAGCAGTACAAGCAGTTGCTGATGGTCGCCGGTTTCGACCGCTACTTCCAGATCGCGCCGTGCTTCCGCGACGAGGACCCGCGCGCCGACCGCCTGCCGGGCGAATTCTACCAGCTCGACCTCGAAATGAGCTTCGTGACCCAGGAAGACGTCTGGAACACCATGGGTCCGCTGATGACCAAGGTGTTCGAGGAGTTTGCCGAGGGCAAGCCCGTCAGCAAGGAATGGCCGCGCATTCCCTATTCCGAGGCGATCCGCAAATACGGCTCCGACAAGCCGGATCTGCGCAACCCGATCGTCATGGAAGCTGTGACAGACCATTTCGCCGGCTCGGGCTTCAAGGTCTTCGCAAACATGATCGCCTCCAACCCGAAGGTTCAGGTCTGGGCGATCCCTGCCAAAACTGGCGGTTCGCGCGCCTTCTGCGACCGTATGAACGCCTGGGCCCAGCAGCAGGGCCAGCCGGGCCTCGGCTACATCTTCTGGCGCAAGGAAGGCGAGAAGCTCGAAGGCGCCGGCCCGCTTGCCAAGAACATCGGCGAGGAACGTACCGACGCGATCCGTACGCAGCTCGGCCTCGATGATGGCGATGCTTGTTTCTTCGTCGCCGGCGAGCCGGACAAGTTCTACAAATTCGCCGGTGAGGCGCGTACCCGTGCCGGCGAAGAGTTGAACCTCGTCGACCGCGACCGTTTCGAACTGTGCTGGATCGTCGACTTCCCGTTCTTCGAATGGAGCGAAGAGGAAAAGAAGGTCGATTTCGCGCACAATCCGTTCTCGATGCCGCAGGGTGGCCTCGAGGCGTTGCAGAACCAGGATCCGCTGACGATCAAGGCATTCCAGTACGACGCGGTCTGCAACGGCTTCGAGATCGCCTCGGGCTCGATCCGCAACCAGTCGCCCGAGACCATGGTGGCGGCTTTCGAGAAGGTCGGCCTCAGCCAGCAGGACGTCGAGGATCGCTTCGGTGGCCTCTATCGCGCCTTCCAGTATGGCGCTCCGCCGCATGGTGGCGCGGCCTTCGGCATCGACCGCGTCGTCATGCTGCTCGTCGGCGCCAAGAACCTGCGCGAAATCTCGCTGTTCCCGATGAACCAGCAGGCGCAGGATTTGCTCATGGGCGCGCCGAGCCCGGCGACGCTGACACAATTGCGCGAGCTCGAACTGCGCGTTCTGCCGCAAAAGAAGGAAGCGTGAGCCGTTTCAAGCGCTTTGCTTGTTGATCTAATACGAAAAAGGCTCCGGAAATCCGGAGCCTTTTTGCTTTTAGGCCGAGCCCTCAGTGCCTGGATTGGCCCTTCGGCTCGTAGCGGCCGTCCGGCTTCTTGTCGAACATGTCCTTGATCTGTGGATGGCGGACAGGGTCGCCGGAATCGTCTTCCAGCAGGTTCTGTTCCGAGACATAGGCGATGTATTCGGTCTCCGAATTCTCGGCCAGCAGGTGGTAAAAAGGTTGGTCCTTGCTTGGCCTGACCTCGGCGGGAATGGATTGATACCATTCTTCCGTGTTGGCGAATTGCGGGTCGACGTCGAAGATGATGCCGCGGAACGGGAACAGCCGATGGCGCACCACCTGTCCGATCGAGAATCTGGCTGTTTTCATGATACTCACCACGCGACTTTCCATTGTTATTTGGCGCAGCATCGGCCGCAATTCAATCCTTTGCTGATTGCGCGCGATCCCTAGGCTTTAGCCTGAAACAAGGAGGATCGGTGAATGACATAATGGGGTCTGGGTACAGCGGGCTTCTGCGAGCGTGTCGACACGACCTGCCTGCCGGTATTCACCGTCACCGGGCCGTTTTTATCTGAGCCGCCACGGCATTCTACCGGCGGACCTGTTCCCCTAACCCGCCAAAGATGGCGGCGAAACCGCTGCCGGGGCGCAGGCCCTCGCGCATGAAGAAGGCGCGCAGTGGCGCAAAACCACCGAGCAAGCTCAGTCCCGCGCTGCGCGCCATCTGCGCGGGCAGCATGTCAGAAAGCAGCGACATGTTCAAAAGATTGACAGCACCACTCCTGGCGAGGATGTCGGGCCGGCGTTTGAAATCATAGGCGGCAAGTGCCCTTGCCGCGCCGGGGTCGGACGAGTTTTTCAAAGCAACACCAATGAGGTCGTCGACATCCCTGATGCCAAGGTTCAGCCCCTGTGCGCCGATCGGTGGGAACACATGCGCCGCTTCGCCGACCAGCGCGATACGCTTTGCCGCAAAGCGCAACGGTGTCGCCGCAGACAAGGGATAAATCTGCCGGCCGGGCTCGACGGTGACGCGACCAAGCATTGATTGCATGCGCTCTTCCACCCGCAGCGACAACGAAGCGTCGTCAAGCGCCGCCAGCTCCTTCGCGGTTTCGGGTTCGACCACCCAGACCAGGCTCGAACGATTGCCGGGTAGAGGCACCTGGGTGAACGGGCCGGTTTCGGTGTGGAACTCGGTCGAGGTAAAGTTGTGGTCGGTCCGGTGGGTGAAGTTCAGCACCAGCGCAGCTTGCGGATAGGGGCGCTTGGACGTGGCAATGCCGGATGCCTCGCGGGCCGGCGAAAGCCGGCCGTCGGCGGCAACGGCGAGAGAAGCCGAAGCGGTTGTGCCATCGGTGAGCCGGGCGGTCGCCGCATCGGCGTCGAGGGACCAGGTCTCGACCAGCGATTTGCGCCATTCGATGCCAGGGTGCACTGCGACCGCTTTTGCCAGCGCGGGATTGAGCACAGTGTTGGGGAAATTCAGGCCGAACTGCTCCTCATCGATCTCGCTCGCGCGAAAGGTGACGACCGGGCTGCGGATCAGGCGGCGCGTGGCATCGACAATGCGCATCACCTTCAAAGGCGCGGCGACCGCCCGCAAGTCTTCGAGCACACCCAGTCGTTCGAGGACCTTGAGTGCCGGGTTCATCAGCGCGGTGGTGCGGCCGTCGGCGGCATTGGCCTCGGGGCCAGCCAGCGTCACTGGAAAACCGGCATGAGCGAAGCCGAGTGCCGCGACAAGGCCGGCTGGACCGGTACCGGCAACGAGAACAGGGGCTTTGGCGGTGTTGTCTGGCATCGGTGAGCGCCCCGTTGTTCGGCAGGCGGATCAAACATTTTCGGGTGTCGGTTCGACCAGCCGTGAACAATGCATATAGTGCAGTGAGACTTGCTTGATCAACGTGGCGATTCAGCCCATTGCTAACCCATGATCCACCCGCTTCCCGAGATCGAAGAACGCTCGGCTGACCGGGGACCCGTTGGCCGGGTCGATGCGATACCGCTTGTACGGGTCGCCACCCTCCTATTAGTGTCCCAGCGACAAGGGGACCGGGGCGTTCTGCAAGCTGGATTGGCGGGGCCGTGAAAAACAAAACAACCGCGAAAAAGATTGTCGAGCGCATTCCACGCCCGAAGAAAAAGCTGACATGGCCGCAAGCGAGGGCGTTCTCCGTCCATCTGCTTACGGCGTCAGGATCCTTCCTGGCTTTCCTGTCGCTGGTTGCAGCAAGCGAGGAACGCTGGACGGCGATGTTCTGGTGGCTGGGTCTCGCGCTGTTCGTCGACGGTATCGACGGGCCGATCGCGCGCAAGCTTGAGGTCAAGGAAATCCTGCCGACCTGGTCGGGCGAATTGCTCGACAACATCATCGACTACGTGACCTACGTGCTGATCCCTGCCTTCGCGCTTTACCAGCGCGGTTTCATGGGCGAGGGGCTTTCCTTCCTCTCGGCGGCGATCATCGTGGTGTCGAGCGCGATCTACTACGCCGACACCGGCATGAAAACGAAGGAGAACTTCTTCAAGGGCTTCCCGGTGGTGTGGAACATGGTTGTGTTCACGCTCTTTGTCATCGAGCCCGGCCAATGGGTGTCGTTCGCCATCGTAGTGACGGCCGGCATTCTCACCTTCGTGCCGATCAATTTCCTGCACCCCGTCCGGGTGGTGCGGCTGCGGCCGGTGAATTTGACGGTTACGCTGCTTTGGTGCGCCTTCGGCGCGCTTGCGCTGGCGCAGTCGGCCTTGGCCAGTTTCTACAATCAGATCGGGGTTCTAGGTGAACAGGTCAGCCTGTTCACGAAGATCGGTATCAGCCTGACTGGCCTCTATCTGTTCTGCATCGGCGGCGTTATGCAGTTCTTCCCCAATCTCGGCGCCAGGAAAGCTTGAAGATGAGCAAGGCCATCCGCATTCACGCCCATGGCGGACCTGAAGCGCTGATTTACGAGGACGTCGATCCCGGTCGTCCGGGACCCGGCCAGATCCTAGTCCGGCACACGGCGATCGGCCTCAATTTCATCGACGTTTATTACCGCAACGGATTGTACGCGGCCCCGGACGGCCTGCCGCTGATCCCGGGCGGCGAGGCTGCCGGCGTCGTGCTTGAACTGGGCGAAGGCGTCGAAGGCCTCAAGGTGGGAGATCGCATTGCCTATGCGGTTGCCGTCGGCGCCTATGCCGAACAGCGGGTGATCGCGGCTGATCGCGTGGTGAAAATTCCCGACGGCATTTCGGACGAACAGGCCGCAGCCATGATGCTGAAGGGCATGACCGCCGAATATCTCGTGCGGCGTACCTTCAAGGTGGGGCCAGGTAACACCGTTCTCTATCATGCCGCGGCCGGCGGCGTCGGCCTGATCCTCGGCCAATGGGCCAAGCACCTTGGCGCGACGGTGATCGGCACGGCCAGCTCGCCCGACAAGGCGGAACTGGCCAGGGCGCATGGCTACGACCATGTCATCGATTACAAAACGCGGGATTTCGTTGCTGAGGTTGCCCGCCTGACCGGTGGCCGCAAATGCGATGTCGTCTATGACGCGGTCGGCAAGGATACGTTCCCGGCTTCGCTGGATTGCTTGCGACCGCTCGGCACGTTCGTATCGTTTGGCCAGTCTTCAGGTCCGATCCCGCCTTTCAACATTGCGCTGTTGGCGCAGAAAGGCTCGCTCTTCGCCACCCGGCCGACGCTGTTCGTCTACAACGCCAGGCGCGAGGATCTCGAAGCGTCGGCTCGGGCGTTGTTCGACGTCGTGCTGGCCGGCGCGGTCGAGATCAAGATCAATCAGAGTTATGCTTTGAAGGACGCCGGAAGAGCCCACGCCGATCTTGAAGGGCGCAAGACGACAGGAGCGACAGTGCTTATTCCTTGAGCGCGAACCTAGGTGTCTTGCTGAAATTCTTGAAGCTCTTTCAATATGCGTGCCGCTATCCGAAATAAGCAGCTGCTGCCTACGATGATTGCGGGAACACAGAACATATCTGGGAAAACCGGATGGGAGGCACTGTGAGTGCACAAGACGGCACCGCGAACCTGTTAGAGGTCCGCGGACTGACGAAGATATTCGGCACGCTGACCGCGTGCGATCATGTCGACCTCACCATCGCGAAAGGCGAAATCCACGCGCTTCTCGGCGAGAACGGCGCCGGCAAGTCGACGCTGGTGAAAATGCTGTTCGGCTCGCTGGAGCCGCATTCCGGCGAAATCCGCTGGAATGGCGAGGCCGTCAGGATGACCAGTCCGAGCGTTGCCAAGAAGCTCGGCATCGGCATGGTTTTTCAGCATTTTTCGCTGTTCGAGGCGCTGACGGCGGCCGAAAATATCGCGCTTTCGCTGGATGACGGCGCACCAATCAATACGATCGCCGCGAAGGCGAGGGCGCTTTCCTATTCTTACGGCTTGCCGCTCGATCCGGACTCGCTGGTGGGCGACCTGTCCGTCGGCGAACGCCAGCGCATCGAGATCATCCGCTGCCTGCTGCAGGCGCCGCAACTCATCATCCTCGACGAGCCGACTTCGGTGCTGACCCCGCAGGAGGCCGACAAGCTGTTCGAGACGCTTGAACGTTTGCGCGCCGAGGGCAAATCGATCCTCTACATTTCGCACAGGCTGGAAGAGGTGAAGCGCCTTTGCGATCGTGCAACGGTGCTGCGTCATGGCAAGGTGGTCGGCCACTGTAATCCGCGAGAGGAAACGGCCGCGTCGCTCGCCCGCATGATGGTGGGCAGCGAGGTCAAGTCGGCTGAACGCACGCCGGTATCGCTGGCCGATGCGCCGGAACTGCTGAGTGTCTGCGGATTGAGCCGCAAGCCGGCCGGGCCGTTCTCCATGCCACTCAAGAACATCTGGCTCTCGGTCAAGGCGGGCGAGATTCTCGGTATCGCCGGTGTCGCCGGCAACGGCCAGGGCGAACTCTTCGAAGCACTGTCCGGCGAGACGCAACAAGCGAGCAGCGATATCGTGCGGATTCGCGGCAAGGATGCGGGGCTGCTCGGCATCACCGGCAGGCGCATGCTGGGAGCGGCCTTCGTTCCCGAGGAACGCCTTGGCCATGGTGCCGCGCCGCGCATGAAGCTCTCGGAAAATCTGCTGCTTTCACGGCACGCCACCGACGCCAGAGCCTTTGTCGGTGCCGGCGGCATGGTCAAGAACGGCTCCGTCTACGAAGCCGCGCAACGCATCATCAAGGTGATGGACGTGCGCAAGAGTGCTCCCGATCCCGAAGCCGCGGCGCTTTCCGGCGGCAATCTGCAGAAATTCATCGTCGGGCGCGAGCTGGATCGCAACCCGACGGTCATGGTCGTCAACCAGCCCACATGGGGCGTCGATGCCGGCGCCTCGGCCCATATCCGCCAAGCCCTGATCGAGCTGGCGCGCAGCGGCTCGGCAGTGCTGGTCATCAGCCAGGACCTCGACGAACTGTTCGAGATATCCGACGCCATCGCCGTCATGCACAATGGCGAATTGTCGAAACCGATCCCAATCGCGGAAGCCACTTTCGAACGGATCGGCCTGCTGATGGGCGGCGCCGAGCCCGGTCACGCCGAACACAGCCTGGAGACCGCGTGATGCGCCTCGAACTCGTCAAGCGTCCCCAGCGTTCCGCGCTGTTTTCAGCGCTTTCGCCCTTCATCGCCTTCGCCCTGACAATGATTGCCGGCGCGATCCTGTTCGCCCTGTTGGGCATCAATCCGCTGTCGGCCTTCTACACCTATTTCATCTCGCCGATCACCGAGGTCTGGCAGCTGCACGAACTGGCGATCAAGGCAGCGCCGTTGATCCTGATCGCAGTCGGCCTGTCGGTGTGTTTCCGGTCCAACATCTGGAACATCGGTGCCGAGGGTCAGTTCATCTTCGGCGCCATCGCCGGCTCGATCATCCCGGTGCTGTATCCTCAGATGCAGGGGCCGTTCGTGCTGCCGCTGATGCTTCTGATGGGCATGGTCGGCGGTGCGGCTTACGCGGCCATCCCAGCACTGCTCAAGACCCGCTTCAACACCAACGAAATCCTCACCAGCCTCATGCTGGTCTATGTCGCGCAGCTGTTCCTCGACTGGCTGGTGCGCGGGCCATGGCGCGATCCCAAGGGTTTCAACTTCCCCCAGACCGTCCAGTTCAACCCGTCGGCGGTTCTGCCGGAACTGATGCCGATGTCGGGCCGCGCCAATATGGGCTTTGTCTTCGCGCTGGTCGCCGCCGTGGTGGTCTGGCTTTTGATGAGCCGCCTGCTGAAAGGTTTTGAAATCCGCGTCCTCGGCTCCAGCCCGCGGGCAGGGCGGTTCGCCGGCTTCAGCTTCAACCGCATGGTGTTCTTCGCCTTCATGCTGTCAGGCGCTCTCGCCGGGCTTGCCGGCATTTCCGAAGTGTCCGGCGCGATTGGCCAATTGCAGCCGTCGATTTCGCCGGGTTACGGCTTCACCGCGATCATCGTGGCTTTCCTCGGTCGTCTCAATCCGCTGGGCATCGTCGCGGCGGGCCTTGTGCTCGGATTGACCTATCTCGGCGGCGAAGCCGTCCAAAGCGTGCTCGGCCTCTCCGACAAGGTGGCGCGTGTGTTCCAGGGCATGTTGTTGTTCTTCGTTCTCGGCTGCGACACGCTGATCCACTACCGCATCCGGCTCGTCGGCCTGGCCCCTGCGACCAAGCTGGACACGACGCCGAAGCTGGAAGAGGCCCACTGACATGGACATCACCGTCAACATTCTCCTGACCATCGCCACGGCCGCTACGCCGCTTCTGATCGCGGCTATCGGTGAACTGGTGGTCGAGCGCTCCGGCGTGCTGAACCTCGGCGTTGAAGGCATGATGGTTATGGGTGCGGTCGCCGGCTTCGGCGCCGGCTATCTGACCGGCTCGCCCTGGGTCGGCCTCGTGGCCGCGATTGTTGTCGGCGCGCTGTTCTCGCTGCTGTTTGCGGTGATGACGCTGTCGCTTGCCACCAACCAGGTCGCGACCGGCCTGTCGCTGACGCTGCTTGGTCTCGGCCTGTCGGGCATGATCGGCACTGGCTTCGTCGGCCTGCCGGGCGAGCGCTTGCCCAATCTCAACATTCCGCTGCTGACCGACCTGCCGGTGGTCGGCAAATTGCTGTTCGGGCAGGATCCGATTTTCTACATCTCGATCGCGCTGGTCTTCGGCGTGTCGTGGTTCCTGTTCAAGACCCGCACCGGCCTCACCCTGCGCTCGATCGGCGACAGCCACACCTCGGCCCATGCGCTGGGCATCCAGGTCATCCGCTACCGCTATCTGGCGGTGATGTTCGGCGGGGCCTGCGCCGGGCTCGCCGGCGGCCACCTCTCCCTCGTCTACACGCCGCAATGGGTGGAGAACATGACAGCCGGCCGCGGCTGGATCGCGCTGGCGCTGGTGGTGTTCGCGTCCTGGCGGCCGTGGCGGGTGCTGGCCGGCGCCTATATCTTCGGCGCGGTGTGGATCGGCCAGTTGCATGCGCAGGCGTTCGGCATCCCGGTCCCCTCGCAATTCCTGTCGTCGCTGCCGTATCTTGCCACCATCGTCGTCCTCGTCGTCATCTCGCGCAACAAGCGCCTGACGATGATGAACACGCCCGCTTCGCTCGGACAGGCTTTCGTTCCGGATCGTTGACAACCTAGAAAAAGACCAGCATAGCAAGGTTAATCCAGAGAGGTAACATCATGAAAAAGCTACTGATTGCCCTGATGACTTCGGCTGCGGCGCTGTCCGTCGCCGTCTCGGCCGAGGCCGCCGAAAAACTGAAGGCCTGCTGGGTTTATGTCGGCCCGGTCGGCGACTTCGGCTATTCCTACCAGCACGATCAGGGTCGGCTCGCAGTTGAAAAGAAGCTGGGCGACAAGGTCGAGACCGCTTATCTCGAAAACGTCGCTGAAGGTCCGGACGCCGAGCGCGCTTTCGAGCGCCTGGCACGCCAGGGCTGCAAGCTGATCTTCGGCACCTCGTTCGGCTTCATGGACGCAGAAGTGAAGGTCGCGGCCAAGTTCCCCGACATCAAGTTCGAGCACGCCACCGGCTACAAGACCGCGCCGAACCTCGGCATCTACAACGCCCGTTTCTACGAAGGCCGTTACATTCTCGGACAGATCGCAGCCAAGGAATCGAAAGCCGGCGTCGCTGGCTACATCGTCTCCTTCCCTATCCCGGAAGTGGTGATGGGCATCAACTCCTTCATGCTCGGCGCGCAGTCGGTCAACCCGAACTTCAAGGCCAAGATCGTCTGGGTGAATTCCTGGTTCGATCCGGGCAAGGAAGCCGACGCCGCCAAGGCGTTGTTTGACCAGGGCGCCGACGTCATCGTCCAGCACACCGATTCCACCGCGCCGCTGCAGGTAGCGCAGGAACGCGGCCTGCACGGTTTCGGCCAGGCCTCCGACATGATCAAGTTCGCGCCGAAGTCGCAGCTGACCGCGATCGTCGACGACTGGGGTCCGTACTACATCGAGCGCGTCGAAAAGGCGCTGGACGGCACCTGGAAGCCGGAAGACCGTTGGGAAGGCATCAAGGCTGGTGCCGTGCACATGGCGCCCTACACCAACATGGCGGACGACGTGAAGGCGATGGCGGAAGCCACGCAGAAGAAGATCGCCGGTGGCTGGAACCCCTTCACCGGCCCGGTCGCGAAACAGGACGGCACGCCGTGGCTGAAGGACGGCGAAGTGGCCGACGACAAGACGTTGCTTGGCATGAACTTCTACGTCAAGGGCGTGGACGACAAGCTGCCGCAGTAAGCCTCCTGACAACAGGCTGTCAGGGAGGGGTTGGTAGAAAGATCGCCTATCTTTGACAGCCTGAGAAGGAAGGCGAGGCCGAAATGCTGAAGTTCTACTGTACGCCCTGGTCACGGGCTTCGACCGTTTTCTGGCTACTTGAGGAACTCAGCCAACCCTACGAGATTGAACTCGTCGATATTCGCGCTCCGGGCGGTGTTCCGGAGGGCTACCGTGCCATTCAGCCGAACAAGAAGGTGCCGGCGATCGATCACGACGGCATAATCGTCACCGAACGGGCGGCGATTTGCATCTATCTGGCCGACGCGTTTCCCGAAGCGGGTCTCGCACCCGCGATTGGCAACGCCAGCCGCGCCGCCTATATGACGCGGCTGGTCTATTGCGATTCCGTGTTTGACCCCGCCATCGCAGTGCGGTCGAAGGGTTGGGAATATGCCGGTAGCGACTTCTCGTTCGGCCTGTTCGACGACATGGTCGCCAATCTCGAAAAATTGCTTTCGAAACATCCTTATGCGGTCGGCGATAGTTTTACCGCAGCTGACACGCAGCTCGCCGGCGGCATCGACTTCACCATGAACATCCTGAAGGTGCTGCCGCGCCTTCCGGTTTTTGTCGACTACATCGCCCGTGCCACCGATCGGCCGGCCTACAAACGCTATCGCGCCAAGGAGGCAGAGCTTGCCTCGAAAGTCACGCCGCTGTTCGACAGTTGAGGCCGACGAGAGGCAGGCTGTTCCATGCGCGATGGCACTGCGCCGCAATACAGCTCTTCAGTCCGTCTGTCTGGTTGAGGGCGCCGCGCAGCGCACCTCAGCAAGGATCACACAGCCGAGCCGTATAGGTCATAGGCGTCGGCGCGGTCGACCTTGACGGTGACGATGTCGCCGACGCGCAGCGGGCGCCGCGACTGGATATGCACCGAACCGTCGATCTCGGGCGCGTCATATTTGGTACGCCCCTTGGCCGTGGTGCCGTTGGCCTCGTCGATGATGACCGGCAGGCGTTTGCCGACTTTCTTGGCCTGTGCGGCAGCCGAAATCTTCTGCTGGCGCTGCATGAAGCGATGCCAGCGCGCTTCCTTGACCTCGTCCGGCACCTGCTCGAGGCCGAGGTCGTTGGAACGCGCACCCTTGACCGGCTCGTATTTGAAGCAGCCGGCGCGGTCGATCTTGGCCTCGTCGATCCAGTCGAGCAGCATCTCGAAGTCTTCCTCGGTCTCGCCGGGGAAGCCAACGATGAAGGTCGAACGGATGGCAAGGTCCGGGCAAACGTCGCGCCAGCCACGGATGCGCTCCAGCGCCTTTTCGCCATGGGCGGGGCGGCGCATGTTCTTCAACACCTGCGGCGAGGCATGCTGGAAGGGAATGTCGAGATAGGGAAGGATCTTGCCCTCGGCCATCAGCGGGATGACGTCGGCGACATGCGGGTAGGGGTAGACATAATGCATGCGCACCCAGATGCCGAGCTCGCCCAGTTCCTGCGACAGGTCGAGGAATTTTGCGCGCACCTCGCGCTCTTTCCAGACCGACGTCGCATATTTGACATCGATGCCGTAGGCGCTGGTGTCCTGCGAAATGACCAGCAGTTCCTTCACCCCGGCGTTCGCCAGCTTTTCCGCTTCGCGCAGCACATCCGCCGCCGGTCGCGAGACAAGGTCGCCGCGCAGGTCGGGGATGATGCAGAAGGTACAGCGGTTGTTGCAGCCTTCGGAAATCTTCAGATAGGCATAGTGGCGCGGCGTCAGCTTCACGCCCTGCGGCGGCACCAGGTCGGTGAACGGATCATGCGCCGGCGGCGCTGCCTCATGCACGGCCGCCATCACGCTCTCATAGGCCTGCGGGCCGGTGATGGCGAAGACATTGGGGTGCTTTTCGCGGATCAGCTCCGGTGTGGCGCCCATGCAGCCGGTGACGATGACCTTGCCGTTTTCCTTCATCGCCGTGCCGATGGCGTCGAGCGACTCCGTGCGCGCCGAATCCAGGAAGCCACAGGTGTTGACGACGACAAGGTCGGCGCCATCATGCTTGCGGGCGATCTCGTAGCCTTCGGCGCGGAGCTGGGTGAGGATGCGTTCGGAATCGACCAGCGCCTTCGGGCATCCGAGGCTGACGAAGCTGACGCGGGGTGCTGCGGTCATGGCGGCGTTCCAATGGACGCGGGCCGGAAACCTTGCAGGTCCGGCCCGGAATTCGTTCGTTTTCGGCATGGCACCAGTGCGGTGCTCTATTCGGCGCGCGCAATAGCACAGTTCGCCTGGCAAGCAAACCTCAGGCGCAGCCGGGCGCCCGGGCCTGAGTGGCCCGGGTCGTCCTCGACCTAATGCGCGCCACCGACGCTAGGCCCGAACCAAGGCGCCAGGAAACCGAAATGGTTCGGGAACTGCTCGACGGCGCCGTCGAGCAGCATCTTCAGCGCCACATAAAGGATGATCAGCAGGCCGATATAGGCGATCCAGCGGAAGCGATGCAGCAGGCGCGCCACGAAGGAGGCGGCAAACCCCATCAGCGCGATCGACAGCGCCAGGCCGATGATGAGCACCGTCGGGTGCTCCATCGCCGCGCCCGCGACCGCCAGCACATTGTCCAGCGACATCGAAACATCGGCGATGACGATCTGCCACGCCGCCTGGGCAAAGGTTTTGCGCGGTTTTCCCGATTTGGCGGCGGCGCCGTCGCTTTCCGCATCCGCCAGCGCTTCGGTGGCCTCCTGCTCTTCCTCGTGGCTGACGCGCAGCTCGCGCCACATCTTCCAGCACACCCACAACAACAGCAGGCCGCCGGCGATGAGCAGCATCGGGCCGAAGGCCAGCAGCCATTGCGTGATCAGGGCGAAGATGATGCGCAGCACCGTCGCGGCGCCGATACCGACCAGGATCGCCTTCTTGCGCTGGTCCTTGGGCAGGCCCGCCGCCGCAAGGCCGATGACGATGGCATTGTCGCCGGCAAGCACGAGGTCGATGGCGATGACCTGCAGAAGGGCGGAAAAACCAGCGGCGGTGAAGATTTCCATAAGCGGAAGTGCCCCTCATCGGTTTTTGAATCGAACTACATAAAATGTGGCCCTACGTGTATCGCATCATGGCGTCAAGCGCAGCACCGGATTGGCCGGATCACGCTCCGTTCCACACCGAAACATAAGGCTTTGGCCCGAACCGCCACGGGCGGAATGCATCGGATTGAGGTGCGATATGCTTGAGGACGCCGGAGCCTCCGCCGGCTCGGCCCGCCATTGCCTCGATAGTCCTGACGACGGGCAGGTGAGCAATCCGGCGCCGGATTTTGCCGTTCCCGCAGCCATGGTCGACCGGTAGTCGGACTCAGTCGGGAATCGGAGAGCGCCCACGGCGGCGGATCGGCCGCAATTCCCACTCATTGGTCGGGCGCGGCGCGTTTTTCAGCCGAAAATCGTCCCGAACACGGCTGTTTTTCGATTTTCCCCCTCTGTTCATACGGGGCGCGGTTTTGCGCCCGCTGCTATCGCCTTGGCCGGAATGAACGAATCCACGGGCCGGAAATGCGATTTTTCGTGAGCATAGACCAGCATTGCGCCGCACGGCTCCTGCGGTCGCATGCGGCCGGCAGGGTGGGGGTGTCGCCATATGTGCCCGCGTTTTGGCGAAAAGAAACCCTGCCGGCCAATCGGCGCGACCTTTTCGGCGCGCCGCGCGGTCCCGGCCCGCGCGCTTCGTTCATCGCGATGTTCGACGCTTCAAGAGGGACTTTT
Source organism: Mesorhizobium sp. 2RAF21 (assembly GCF_052115345.1). Taxonomy (NCBI): domain Bacteria; kingdom Pseudomonadati; phylum Pseudomonadota; class Alphaproteobacteria; order Hyphomicrobiales; family Phyllobacteriaceae; genus Mesorhizobium; species Mesorhizobium sp. 2RAF21. Next base: position 65,465 of record NZ_JBFRGM010000016.1, read on the forward strand.
CCATGACCATGACGATTTCCGCCCAGCCGGCCAAAAGGTGCGCTCGTGCCTTCCGGCGCAGCCTTCTGGCCGCCACCGCTCTGGTGGCCGCCGCCGCCGGCCCCGCCTGGGCGGGCTATCGCTTTTCAACCACGGGCACTTATTCGGGTACCATCATAATAAACTCAGCCGAGAGGGAATTCAGCCTTTCGGTGGTTAGCGGCGCTGTCGGGACATTTGTCGGCATTCTACATATCGAGGGCGGTATGTTCGTACCCCGCCTCAACATCGGCAGCACGGGGGACGGTGCTAATAACGGAACGATTATCTTCGCACCCTCGGCCATCGATCGAGTTGGAGGATCGTACGTTAATATTTTTCTCGACGCCGGGACCGCGCAGATTGGCAGTCAGGCTGGGCGAGATTTGCTGGCGCATGAACGGACACAGGTCGCGCTCAGAAGCGGAACGTTGGATCTGGCTGGCCAAGACCTAGCTATCAGAAGTTTGTTCACCGGCGTCGACGGAAACGAGGGGACCGTTCGCAACAATACCGCAGGCACAACCGCAGTACTTGCCTTGGTTGGGGCCAACATCAATAGCGCCAACAGGATCGTCGACGGCCTTGGCAAGATACGGCTTAGGAAGGAAGGAAATCGCTTATTATCGGTAGTTGGTAGCCAAAGCTACTCCGGTGGCACTGAGTTCGCCGCTGGCGCTATCCAATTCGACAAAGGCAGTCCCACTCAAAGCGATATCAGCATCGGCACCGGCGAGATCCTCTTAAACGCGGAAACGGGCAATACTTTGCAGCTTCGCGCCATGTCTCAAGGCTTGGCCCTCACAAACGACCTGCGCTTCGAAAATGGTAGTGTGGTCGACATCCCGGTCTTTCATGAGGGTAGTGTGACGCTGAAGGGCGCGCGTTCCGGACGCGGGGAAATACGCAAGACCAGTATTGGTACGCTCGTCTTGCAAGGTGACGGTTCGCAATCCGCGCTTCGCTACGAAGTTTATGATGGCACCCTACGGACAGAAGGGAATGGCGACGCCATCGGCGCCAACTCCAACGTAGCTGTTTGGACAGATGCCACGCTCCATGTCGCTCAGAGTGATCGGCTTAGCGTTCTGAGTGGCATGGGCACCGTACAACTCGATGCCGGCAAGCAGCTGGACATCGCCGGTGTCGATAAGGAATCGCGCTTCGAAGGCCAGGTCGTCGGCGCCGGATCACTGAGGAAATCAGGCTCCGGAGAACTGATCCTCACGAAGGCCAACAGCTATTCTGGTGGTACGGTGTTCAACAACGGTGCCATCCGGGCGACTGCCGACGGCGCCCTCGGCACCGGCAAGATTACCGTTGAGGACGACAACACGGAACTGATCCTCGGCGAAACCGGGGGCGTAACGCTCAACAACGAAATCGCCTTCAACATCCCAGGTAACCAGGGCGCGTCCGTCAGGGTCGACGAGGGCAATATTTCCACCCTTTCTGGGACGTTGCGGGACCTGTCGTCTCCCGGGAAAAACGATGTGATGTTTCACAAGACCGGCCTCGGCAGGCTGACGCTGACGGGCACGACCGAAGGCAATGTTCGACACCAGGCGGGGCGCCTTCAGGTCGACGGAACTGCCACATCCGTGGGCGTGATGCGCGACGCGGTGCTGGGGGGAAATGGAACGATCGATGATCTCTGGATCAGCGGCGGCGGCATCCTCGAAGGCACGTCAGGCCAACAACTGACAGCGGGGAAACTCTTCGCCGATGGCGAGGGTGGCCCGGCATTGATCAACGTGCGCCTTGGCCAGCCCGGCGGTCCGGCTTTGTTCAAGGTGCTGGGCGACTTGACGCTCAGTGCCACCTTCAACGTCTCCGACGCCGGCGGCTTCGGGCAGGGCGTCTACCGGCTGATCGACTATGGCGGCACCTTCACCAACAATGGCATCGGCATCGGCACCACGCCGGACGGCTACAAGAAGGAAGACCTCGTCCTCCAGACTTCGATCGCCAAGCAGATCAATCTGGTTGTCGGCGGTGCCGGGCCGGACAAGAACATCCTGTTCTGGGACGGGGCGGATTCGGAAGGCAACGGCGCCATCGACGGCGGCAGCGGCACCTGGGCGGCCCAGCAGCCCAACTGGACCAGTGCCGATGGCAGCGCCAACACGGCCTGGGGCGGCCGCTTCGCCGTGTTCCAGGGTACTGCCGGCACCGTCAATGTCGTTGCCGATGGCGAGCCGATCAAGATCACCGGCATGCAGTTCGCCTCGGACGGTTACCGCGTCGAAGGTGGCAATCTGGCGCTGAACCAGGCCGAGACCAACATCCGCGTCGGCGACGGCAGTGCCGCCGGCAGCCAGATGACCGCCACCATCGCCTCCGGCCTCACCGGCACCGGCGCGATCGTCAAGGACGACCTCGGCACCCTGGTGCTGACCGGTGCCAACACCTATCTGGGCAACACCATCGTGCGGGCCGGCACCCTGGTCGGCAATGCCGGCTCGATCCGCAACGCCATCGCCAATGCCGGCAAGGTCGTCTTCGACCAGGGTGACGACGCCACCTTCGCCGGCGCCATCGGCGGCACCGGCACCATGGTCAAGAACGGCGCCGGCAAGCTCACCTTGACGGGTGCCAGCGGCCTCGACTGGACGGTCGACCGTGGCACGCTGGCCTCGGCCACCGACCGTTTCGGCGGCGATGTCGAGATCGGCGCCGAGGGCATGATGCGTTTCGACCAGGCCGCCTCCGGCGCCTATGCCGGCATCGTCTCGGGTGAGGGAGCGCTGCGCCTCAATACAGGCAGCGGCAACACCGTCAGGCTGACGGGTGACTCCTCGGCCTTCGACGGCTTCACCACCGTGGAGAGCGGCGCGCTCGACATCGCCGGCAAGCTCGGCGGCGAACTCCTGATGCGCGACGGCACCTTGCTTGGCGGCACCGGCATGGTCGGCTCCACCACCATCGCCTCCGGCGCCACCATCGCGCCCGGCAACTCGATCGGCACGCTGGCCGTCGCCGGCGACTTCCTGCAGGAGGCGGGCTCGGTCTACCATGCCGAGATCGATGCAGGCGGTTCTTCGGATCGCATCGCCGTCGGCGGCCGCGCTACCCTGCAGGGCGGCACCGTGCGTGTCACCAAGCTCGCCGGCTCCTACAACCGCACCATCCGCTACACCATCCTGAGCGCGGTCGGCGGTGTCACCGGCAAATACGCCGTGCTCGACCAGGACCGGCCGTTCCTCAACATGGCGCTGGGTTATGGCGCCAACGACGTCTATCTCGACATGGTGCGCAACAGCACCGCCTTCTGCGATGCCGCCCAAACCCGCAACCAGTGTTCGGCCGCACGTGGCGCCGAAAGCCTCGGTGCCGGCAACAGCGTCTACAACGCCATTGCCGCCGTCAGCGACCAGGCCATGGCGCGCCAAGCCTTCGACGCATTGTCGGGCGAGGCCCATGCCTCGACAAGAAGCGCGCTTGTCGACGACAGCCGCTTCCTGCGCGAGGCGGCCAACCGGCGGGTACGCGAGGCCTTCGCCGAACCCGGCGAGACGCTGGGCGGCGTGTGGCTGCAGGGTTTTGGCAGCTGGGGCTCGACGCAGACGACGGTCGAGACGGCGGCACTGCACCGCTCCATCGGCGGCCTCTTCGTCGGCGCCGACGGCGAGATCGGCGACAACTGGCGCGCCGGTGTCGTGGCCGGTTATTCCTCCAGCACGCTCAAGGCTGATGCGCGCGCTTCCTCGGCTTCGGTCAAGAGTTACACGCTGGGTGCCTATGCCGGTGCCGAATGGGGTGCCTGGACGCTGCGTGGCGGCCTTGCCCATGCCTGGCATGATGTCGAGGCGGCGCGCTCCGTTGCCTTCGACGGCTTCAAGGACAGTCTCAAGTCCGACTACGATGCCCGCACCACCCAGTTCTACAGCGAGGTCGGTTATGCCATGCATGCTGGCGGCATGCGCTTCGAGCCGTTCGCCGGCCTTGCCATCGTGCATGTCGCCTCCGAAGGCTTTCGCGAGAAGGGCGGGGCGGCCGCACTCGACGGTCGTGCCGGCAGCGACACCGTGCCGTTCACCACCTTCGGCATGCATGCCGAGACGCAGCTGATCGTCGGCACCGAGGCGGTCCTGAAGGCGCGCGGCATGCTGGGCTGGCGCCATGCCTTCGGCGACGTGACGCCGGATGCGGGCTTGCGCTTCGTCAGCGGCGGCTCCGCCTTCGCCATCTCCGGCGCGCCGATCGCCCGCGACAGCCTGGTGCTTGAAACCGGCCTCGACCTCGCCATCGGCGCCGCCACCACGCTCGGCATCTCCTACACCGGCAATCTCGGCGGCGATGCCTCCGACCACTCCATGAAGGGCAACCTCTCCATCCGCTTCTGAGCGGATGAAGATACCCCAACCTCCCAAGGAACACTCAATGGCTACCGCTCGCACCATTGCGACCACTCCAACCTCTGCTTGACGCTGTGATCTGGCGCGCGGTAAAGGCGAAGCGACGATGGCATTCGTTAGCAAAACGGCAGCAGCCATGGCGGATGCCATCGCCGAAAACCAAAAAAGCTAGCGAGATTAATGCCGGAGGGATGGCCGAGCGGTTTAAGGCACCGGTCTTGAAAACCGGCGTGGCAGCGATGTCACCGTGGGTTCGAATCCCACTCCCTCCGCCACCTATCTCGCTTTCAGCCCGTGCCGAAGGCACTTCACCATTGGTCGGCTGACGTCTTCACCAGCATTTCGCGGTTACCGAAGGCGGGCCACTTGAAAAGGACATGATAGCCAGTCTCATCAGCGAACCCTTGCACATATCCTTCCCAAGCCGGCGTATGAAACCGCTAAAACTTAAGGCCTTTGTTTATTTCGCGAGACGACGCCGGCGCCTGCTGCCGGTCTGAGATCGTCGGCGAACGATCAGGTCGCTGTGTAGTCTCCAGATATTATTTCAAAACAAGCTATTGCCCGATTGCTCTACGGCACAACGACACCTTGTCGCCACAATTTTGCCGGTCGAAGGCCGCAATCGATTAAGCGTGTAATAAGCAATTCCTGTGCAAAAGGGATTCTGGGGTTTTGGGTGTCGAGCGGGTCATCGTTCGAATTGCTTCGTCCCCAGCAGTGTTTGAGTAGCGGCGCCATTGTTCGGGCCGGCAGGGGAAGAGTTCACGATGCAGGTACCGACGCGTCTTCGTCGCATTTCGACTTACGCGTTGTTGGCCGTCTCGGCCGGGCTTCTCGCAGCCTGCGCATCCTCTGAACCGACCAAGACCAGCAAGCGCGAACGCTCCAAGGAATATTTCTCGGAAGCCGAATATGGTGTGAAGGCCAGCCCGCGCGTCGCCATGGGCAAGCACGGTTTTCGCCGCGGCGGCGGCCGCGACCAGCTCGGCAATCCCTATCAGGTTCGCGGCAAGTGGTATTACCCGAAGGAAGAGCAGAAATATTCCAGGAAGGGCACTGCCTCGTGGTACGGCGAAGCCTTCCATGGTCGGCTCACCGCCAATGGCGAAGTCTACGACATTTCGCAGATCACCGGCGCGCATCCGACCATGCCGTTGCCCAGCTACGCCCGCGTCACCAATCTCGACAATGGCAGTTCCATCATCGTGCGTGTCAACGATCGCGGGCCTTATCACGAAGGGCGGCTGATCGATCTGTCGAAACGGGCGGCCGACATGCTGGGCTACTCCCGGATCGGCACCGCCAGGGTCAAGGTCGACTATGTAGGCCGCGCTCCGCTCGAGGGCAGCGACGATTCCTATCTCCTGGCTTCCTACCATCCCGGCAACAGGATCCCCGATCCATCCGACGGCCTGCCGACCGGCGTCATGGTTGCCATGAACGGCTCGTCGCCAAGCGCGCCGATTGCCGCCAGTGCGGCAAGCATCCCGTTCCCCGGCCAGGCCGCGAGTGTCGCACTAGCACCGGCACCGTTGGTGGTGGCGCAGAACAGCTCCATCGAAGGCATCGTCCTGCCGGATTTCGGGCCGATCGTCATGCCGCGTCCGGATATGGCCGATGTGCTGCCGACGCCGCAGAACCTTCCATTCAAGATGGCGACCCTGTCTTATGCCGCCGAACGCAACCAGCGCTCGGCTTCGGCCTTTGCCGCGCTCGAAGGGCCGGCGGCGGCGCTAGGCAACTGGAAACAGCAGAACGACCCGTCCGATGATTATGTCGCTGCCGGCACCTTCGACAGCGCTGTGGACGCAAAGAAAGTCGCTGCAGCGCTCAAGGCCTATGGTCGCGTCGAAATCGACCAGGCAAAGCTCGACGGCAGGGACTGGTATTCGGTCAATCTCTATCAGGACGGCCGCATGACCGTCGATAACATGCTGGAAGCAGCCTGGAGCCATGGCGCGCCGGATGCATTCGCGGTGCGCGACTGAGGCGACCCGCCGCCGGGGATAAGCTGGGCGCCGGCGGCAGGCGCGATTGATCGGCTCGCCTCTCAACTGATAGCGTGTGGCCATGATTTCGAAATCCCGCACTCCTTTGGCCTTGGCCAGCCTGTTCGGCATCGCGCTTCTCGTGCTCTCGGCTATGCCGGCAGCCGCGCAACTGTTCGAGACCAAGGCGGCGGCCGCCTTCATGATCGACGCCGAAACCGGCACGGTGTTGTTTTCCAAACAACCCGACAAGCCGATCCAGCCGGCCTCGCTCGCCAAGCTGATGACGCTGGAAATGGCCTTCAATGCGGTGAAGGGTGGTCGGCTCACGATCAACGACACCTTCGTGGTCAGCGAAAACGCCTGGCGCAAGGGGGGCGCCCCATCCGGCACCTCCACCATGTTTGCGGCCCTCAAATCGGCCATCCGCATCGAAGACCTGATGAAGGGTATCGCCGTTCAGGCCGCCAACGATGGCTGCATCATCCTCGCCGAAGGATTTGCGGGTTCCGAAGAGAATTTCGCCCTGCAGATGAATGAACATGCCCGCCAGATCGGGCTGCCGATTTCGACCTTCGTCAACGCCACCGGCTTGCCGGCCGGCGGCCAGAAGACGACTGTTCGCGAACTTACCCAGCTGGCTTTGCGCCTGTCGCGCGAATATCCGGACCTCTACGCCTATTTCGGGCTGAAGGACTTCACCTGGAACAAGATCACGCAGCGCAACCGCAACCCGCTATTGGCCATGGATATCGGCGCTGACGGGCTGGCGGTCGGCGCCAGCGAACAGGACGGATTCGGTATCGTCGGTTCGCTCAACCAGGGCGGCAGGCGGGTCGTTGCAACGATGAGCGGGCTGGCCAGCGACCGCGAACGCGCCGAGGAGGCACGCAAGCTCCTCGAATGGGGCCTGCGTTCCTTCGAAAAGACCGAGGTCTTCGCCAAGGATGAGACAGTTGGCGAGGCGCAAGTGTTCGGTGGCGCCAAATCCGGTGTGGCGCTGAAGGCCAAGGGGCCGATCGATCTCCTGCTGCCCATTGCTGGCCGCGACAAGGTCACCGCTCGCATCGTCTACAATGGCCCGCTGCCAGCGCCGGTGGAAGCCGGGCAGCCGGTCGGCGCGCTGCGCATCTGGATCGGCGATACGCTGAGCCAGGAAACGCCGCTGTTCGCGGCCGAGACAGTGGAGGTTGGCTCCATGCCGCGCCGCGCCATCGACGCCGTCAAGGAAATCGCGGTTGGTTGGTTGCGATAGGTCTTTAGTCGCGCAAAGCGATACAACCTATTATAAACAAAGCGAATTCACTCGATCTTCGGATTCTTGTGGCCGGTTTCCCGTCGCCATTCTGGACCTTTTCGCCGGCGCGCATTAAGAGTGGAAAGATCGGCAAGAAGCACTAACCCTCTCGCCGCAGCGGCTTCCGGCACCTATGTCTGGTATTGGGGCGACAACCGAGGCGCAGCGTTTGGCGAGCGGATTCTTCATCACTTTCGAAGGCGGCGAGGGCGCCGGCAAGTCGACGCAGATCAAGCGTCTGGCCGAGCGTCTGCGCACCAAGAAATATGATGTCATGGTCACCCGGGAGCCGGGCGGTTCGCCAGGTGCCGAAGCGGTGCGCCACGTGCTTTTGTCGGGCCTTGCCGAACCCTTCGGGCCGAAAATGGAGGCGCTGTTGTTTGCCGCGGCCCGCTCGGACCATGTCGAACAAGTGATCCGGCCGGCGATCGAGCGCGGAGCGGTTGTGTTGTGCGATCGTTTCATCGATTCGTCACGGGTCTACCAGGGTGCCACCGGCGGGCTGGATCCAGCCTATGTCGATGCGCTCCAGCGCGTTGCCATCAACGGAATGGTGCCGAACCTGACCCTGATCTTCGACATCGATCCGACCGAGGGACTACGTCGCGCCGCCGAGCGGCGCAATGCCGGCGAGGTTCCCGATCGTTTCGAGAAGGAGACGCTCGCCATCCAGCAACGCCGCCGCGAAGCCTATCTGGCAATCGCCAAGGCGGAGCCGAAGCGCTGTGTGGTCATCGACGCGTCCGGCGATCTGGAACAGGTCGAGCATGCGGTGACCGCCGCCGTTTTCGCCGCACTCGACAAGGGCAAGCCGACACGCGCCAGCCATAAGGCGCCGGCATGAGTTTCGAACGGCTGGCACCGGAACAGCATGATACGCTGGACGGCGTGCCGGAACCGGCCGAGAATCCGCACCTTGTTGGCCACGGTGACATCGCGGAGACGCTGGCCGCCGCCTATCGGGCTGGCAAGCTGCCGCATGCGCTGATGTTGTGCGGCACCGCGGGTATCGGCAAGGCGACCCTGGCTTTCCATCTTGCGCACCACCTTCTGCGTTATCCCGACGGCAGATCGGCGCCGGAAGCGCTTGCCGTTCCTGATCCGACCTCATCGCTGCACCGCCAGATCGCCATGGGTGCGCACCCATCGGTGCTGCATCTGACGCGACCGATGAACGATCGCACCAAGACCTATAAGAGCGTTGTTACCGTCGACGAAATCCGCAAGGTCGGCCAGTTCCTGTCGATGACCTCCCATGACGGTGGCTACAGGGTGGTGATCGTCGATCCAGCCGACGACATGAATACCAATGCAGCCAATGCGTTATTGAAGAATCTTGAAGAACCACCTGCAAGAACGGTCTTCATCCTCATCGTCCATGCACCCGGCAGCTTGTTGCCGACGATCCGATCGCGTTGCCAGGTGTTGCGGCTTGCTCCGCTCGCCGAGGACGAATTGACGGCCGTGCTGGATGCGGTCGGTCAAGCAGTGCCGGATGACGCCGCACAGCGTGCTGCGTTGGCCGAGCGGGCAGGGGGCAGCGCCCGCGCCGCCATCCTGCTCACCCAATATGGCGGCCTGGAAATTGCGGGGGCACTGGAAAAGCTGGTATCGGCGGGCAGGGTGGATATCGCCAAGGCGCATCGGCTGGCTGAGACGGTTGCCGGTCGCGATCAGGCCATTCCGTTCGAGACGTTCAACCGTCATGCTCTGGAATTGCTCTCTGACGCGGCAAGTTCGGCGGCGTTGAGTGGCGATCTAAGGCGCGCCAAGCTGCTGTCGGATGCTTGGCAAGAAGCGCGGCGTGTAATATCTGAGACTGAAACCTACAATCTCGACAAGAAGCAGCACGCGCTTACGATGATCGACCGCCTGAATTCTGCAATGCGAATGTGACGGCCCTGAAGCGCGGGATGGCTTTCGCCATACCGATGCGATATCCACGCCCCGACTTTCCATTCAGACATTCATGACGGTCCGCCATGTCCCGCGACAAGTTCTACATCACCACCGCAATTTCCTATCCCAACGGCAAGCCGCATATCGGCCATGCCTACGAATTGCTGGCAACCGACGCGCTGGCCCGTTTCCAGCGCCTGGACGGCAAGGACGTCTTCTTCCTGACCGGAACCGACGAACACGGCATCAAGATGCTGCAGACGGCCAAGAAGGAAGGCATTTCACCGCGTGAGCTGGCCGACCGCAACGCGGCCGAATTCCAGCGCATGGCGCTGGCGCTCAACGCCTCCAACGACGATTTCATCCGCACCACCGAGGCACGCCATCAGGTCGCTTCCCAGGCCATCTGGAAGGCGATGGAGGCCAATGGCGACATCTACAAAGGCGGTTATGCCGGCTGGTACTCGGTGCGCGACGAAGCCTATTACGGTGAGGAAGAGACCGAAGTTCGGGCCGACAACGTTCGTTACGGCCCGCAGGGCACGCCGGTCGAATGGGTCGAGGAGGAAAGCTACTTCTTTCGCCTTTCCGCCTATCAGGACAAGTTGCTGGCGCTCTACGAAAGCCAGCCGGATTTCGTCGGCCCGAGCGAACGGCGCAACGAGGTGGTCTCCTTCGTCAAATCCGGCCTGAAGGACCTTTCGATCTCGCGCACCACCTTCGACTGGGGCATTCCGGTTCCCGGCGACGAAAAGCACGTCATGTATGTGTGGGTCGACGCGCTGACCAACTACATCACCGCTGCCGGCTATCCTGACACCGCCGCCGCCTCCTGGAAATTCTGGCCGGCGACGCACGTCATCGGCAAGGATATCGTGCGGTTCCACGCCGTCTATTGGCCGGCATTCCTGATGTCGGCGGGCATCGAACTGCCGAAGCGCGTCTTCGCGCACGGCTTCCTGTTCAACCGCGGCGAGAAGATGTCGAAGTCGGTCGGCAATGTCATCGATCCGTTCACGATGGTCGATCACTACGGGCTCGACCAGGTGCGCTATTTCTTCCTGCGCGAAGTGCCGTTCGGACAGGATGGCAGCTACAGCCACGAGGCGATCGTCAACCGCACCAATGCCGACCTTGCCAACGATCTCGGCAATCTGGCGCAGCGGTCGCTGTCGATGATCGCCAAGAACTGCGCCGGCGTGGTGCCGCAGCGCGGCACGCTCGCCGAGGCTGACGAAACAATCCTTGGCCAAGCGACGGCTGCCTTGGCGACTGCGCGCAAGGCGATGGCGGAGCAGGGCATCCATCATGCACTGGCAGCGATCTTCGCAGTCGTGGCCGATGCCAACCGCTATTTCGCCGCGCAGGAGCCGTGGGCGCTGAAGAAGACCGATCCGGCTCGCATGGAAACGGTTTTGTGGACCACGGCCGAGGTCATTCGGCGCGTCGGCATCCTCTGCCAGCCCTATATCCCGGGCTCAGCGGCAGAGCTGCTCGACACGCTGGCAGTCGCTGCGGACAAGCGTGGCTTCGAGCATCTGGGCGACGAACAGGCGCTGGTGCCGGGCACGGCGCTGCCTGCGCCGCAGCCGGTGTTCCCACGTTATGTCGAGCAGGCCCAGGAAGGCTGAGTGATGCTGGTCGACAGCCATTGCCATCTGGACTTTCCGGATTTCACCGAGGAGCGGGCGGCCATCGTCGCCCGTGCCCTCGCGGCCGGTGTCGGCCGCATGGTGACAATCTCGACGCGAGTGAAGCGCTTCGAACAAGTGCTTGCCATTGCTGAGGAATATGACGAAGTCTATTGCTCGGTCGGCACTCATCCGCACAATGCCGCCGAAGAGCTCGACATAACCACCGAAGACCTCATTCGGTTTGCCGCGCACCCGAAGGTCGTTGCGATCGGCGAGGCGGGGCTCGACTATTTTTACGACAAGGCGCCGCGCGACGCGCAGGCGCTAGGATTGCGTGTCCATATCGCGGCGGCGCGTCAGACCGGATTGCCGCTGGTGATCCACGCCCGCAACGCCGACGAGGATATGGCGACGATCCTGACGGAAGAGACAGGGAAGGGCACCTTCCCCTTCATCCTGCATTGCTTCTCCTCCGGCGCCGAGCTTGCTCGTGTCGGCATCGAGCTCGGCGGCTATGTGTCGTTCTCCGGTATCCTGACCTTCAAGAATTCGGCCGAATTGCGCGATATCGCCAAGGACGTACCGCATGAGCGGCTGCTGGTCGAAACAGACGCACCCTATCTGGCGCCGCCGCCGCATCGCGGCAAGCGCAACGAACCGGCCTATGTGGTTGAGACTGCTAAGGTTTTGGCCGAAACGATCGGCGTCAGCGCCGCTGAAATTGCTACGATCACCACGGCCAATTTCTTCCGGCTGTTCACCAAGATGCCAAAGCCGGCCTGAGCGATGCCGGATACGCTGCGCCTCACCATATTAGGCTGCGGTTCGTCGCCTGGCGTGCCGAGGCTCACCGGTGACTGGGGCAATTGCGACCCTAGCAACCCGAAAAATCGCCGCATGCGCGCCGCAGCCCTGGTGGAGAGGATTGCCGCCAACGGCGCCACGACCACGGTTGCCATCGACACCGGGCCGGATTTCCGCTCACAGATGCTGATGGCGTCGGTCAAACGCATCGATGCCGTTGTTTACACTCACGCTCATGCCGACCATATCCATGGCATTGACGACCTGCGGACCTTTGTCGTCGACCAGCATCGCCTGATGGACATCCATGCGGATCGGCTGACGCTGGAGCGCTTGAAACAGGGCTTCGGTTACTGCTTCGAGACGCCGCCGGGCAGCTCCTATCCGCCCATCCTCAAGCCGCATCTGATCGATCATGACAGGCCGGTGGTCGTCGAAGGAGAGGGGGGTCCCCTCACCTTAGAACCGCTACCTCAGGCGCATGGCGATATCGTCTCGCTGGGCTTTCGCATCGGCGGGCTCGCTTATTGTTCCGACGTGTCCGACTTTCCGGCGGCTACGACCGAGCGGCTGACCGATCTGCAGGTGCTGATTATCGATGCGCTGCAGTACCGCCGCCATCCCAGCCATTTTTCGTTGTCGGAAGCGCTTTCCTGGATCGAACGGCTGGCGCCGGAAAGAGCGGTGCTGACGCATATGCATGTGCCGCTGGACTATGCCGCCGTGCAGGCCGAGACGCCTGATCACGTCGAACCGGCGTTCGACGGCATGATCATAGAAATCCCTTATGATTCAAACTAGAGCACAATTTTCCTCGTGCGCACTGCGAACGGAAAGTATCTCGTGGTGCGGTCGGTCTATCCGGTGATTGTGATGGCGTTGCCCAATCCCGCGATCGGAAATCGAAGTGCTGCCGGCGCCGACAAAGCCTCTTGGCCCCATATTCATAAGTTCCATAATCTATCTTATGCGACTTGAGGATAAACCTGTACTGATCGCAACTTCTAACGTCGGCAACGCCGAACAACCAAGCCAACCATGAGCGAACGCGATATGTCGATGGGAAGCCCCGGCAAGACAAATGGCACTGTCCCCTGGCAGGACGATTGTCGCGATGGCGTGCGCAACGTACGCGATCTCGATCGCCTGCCACTTTCGCCGCAGGAACGTGCCGCCGCAGAAGCAGCCGCAGCAATTCACAAGATCCGCGCACCCAAGAGCTACCTCGACCTGATCGATTGGGACAACGCAGCGGACCCCATCCGGCTTCAGGTCATTCCTTCGCCCGAGGAACTCGAATTCGACGAAGGAGAACTCGTCGACCCGATCGCCGATCACGCCTTCAGCCCGATACCACGCCTGACGCACCGCCACGCCGACCGGGTCCTGCTGTATCCGACCTATCAATGCGCGGTCTATTGCCGGTTCTGCTTCCGCAAGGAATCGCTGACCTCGATCGGCCGCGGTTATTCCCGCGAGGCTCTCGAGGCCGCATTCGCCTATATCGAGAGCCATCCGGAAATACGCGAGGTGATCCTGACCGGTGGTGACCCATTGTCCCTGCCCGACAAGGCGCTGGCGGAAATCAGAGCGCGCGTCGAAGCCATCGAGCATGTGCGGCTGCTGCGTATCCATACGCGTGTGCCTGTCGTGCTGCCATCGCGCGTGACGGATGAGATGGTTGCAGCGCTACAGGGCCGGCTGATGGTTACGGTCGTCACCCACTTCAACCATGCCCGCGAAATCACGCCGGCGACCGAACAGGCCTGCCGTATCTTGCGACACGCAGGCTTTGTCCTGCTCAATCAGACGGTTCTCCTGAAGGGCGTGAATGACACGGTCGACGTCCTGGAAGAGTTATGCCGGGAATTGATGTACCGGCTCGGCGTCAAGCCCTATTACCTTCATCATGGCGACCTCGCCCGCGGCATGGCGCATCGGCGCACCACGATCGCCGATGGGCAGGCGCTGGTGCGCGAGCTGCGCGCGCGCCTGTCCGGAATCTGCAATCCGGTCTATGTTCTCGATCTTCCCGAAGGCGGCGGCAAGGTGCCGATCAACCCGTCCTATGCCGAGGCACAGGACGGGTCGACCTGGCAGTTCCGCGGCCATGATGGCAAACTCAGGACTTATGCTGAGATCGTTCGCGAGCCATAGCGGTCGCCATCCCCTGCTCTAGCGGACGCTTCTTCGCGCCAGCAGCTTGTCGATCCGGCGACCGTCCAGATCGACGATCTCGAAGCGCCAGCCTTCATAGGTGAAGGTCTCGCCAATCTTGGGCAGATGTCCGAACTGGAACAGCGCAAACCCCGCAATCGTGTGGAAATGGTCGCTGCCGGCCCGCGATCCTATGCCCAGGCGGCTAAGGGCGTCATGGGCCGACATCATCCCGTCGATCAAAAGCGAGCCGTCCTCACGCTCGACAATGTCAGGCTCTTCGCCCTCCATGCCGGGCAAATCGCCGGCAATCGCTTCGAGCAGGTCGGTTTGGGTCACGATGCCTTCAAGGCTGCCATATTCGTCAACGACCGCAGCCAGCCGAACGGGAGACTGCTTGAACAATTCCAGCACTTTGGCGACCGACGTGACTTCGTGGACGATCAGCGGTTCGCGCATCGCCGCAAGAGGATCGAGCGGCTGCCCATTGAGAAACTGATCGAGCAGATCTTTCTTCAGCACCATGCCAAATGGTTCGTCGATATCGCCTCGCCCGACCAGCAACTGATCATGCCGGCATTCCCGGATGGTGCGTATCATGTCCTCGCGCGTATCGTCGGCGTCGATCCAGTCCACCTCATGACGGGGTGTCATGATGCTGCCGATGCGGCGATCGGCGATGTTGAGGGCGCGAACCACCACCTCACGCTGCGCGTGTTCAAGGATGCCGGCTTCCTGGCTCGCCTGCACCAGGAGCTTCAACTCCTGCGGCGAATGCAATGCGCCCTCGCCCGCTCCCGGTTGCAGCCCACAAGCCCGCAGGATCAGATTGCCGAGGCCGTTGAGTGCGAGGATTGCCGGGCGCAGCAGGAAAAGAAACAGTCCGAGCGGGCGCACGATCCACAGCGCCGTGCCTTCGCTACGTTGCAAGGCAAGGCTCTTTGGCGCGAGTTCGCCCAGCACGATGTGCAGGGTCGTGATGATGATGAAGGCAATCGCCACCGCAATCGCGTGCGAGCCGAAGGCAACGAGCGTTTCCGGTAGGCCGGACAAAAGCGGCTCGATCAGATGGGCCAATGCTGGTTCGCCGATCCAGCCGAGCGCCAGTGATGAGATGGTGATGCCGAGCTGGGTTGCTGCGAGATTGGCGTCGAGATTGTCGACGGCTCGCTGCAATGCCATCGCATTTATGCGGCCTGCGGCCACCAGTTCAGCCACCCGGCTTTTGCGAACCGCGACCAATGAGAATTCCGCTGCAACGAAGAAGCCGTTTGCGGCAACGAGAATGAGGACCGACACAATTCCGAAAATGTCGGCCAAGCTACTACTACCATCGCCCGTAGGCATGATCTCCTCATAAGGGTTGCGACGCGACACGCGCGCCAGGGAAAAAAAAGGCGGCATCGACGATGCCGCCACCAGATTTGCCCGCTGATGCAGGCAAGCAGCAATCCTACCGAACGAAAAGCCGTCCGCCTAGGGTTTGCTTTGGAATATCTGGTTCCAGCCCCCGCGGCCGCGTTGATCTTCGGAGCGGATGTCGCCAAACAGACTGAAACGGCCGCCCGCGGTCCAGCGTTTTGCGAGCATCTAAGTGTTGGAGCGACCCTCCAGTCGGTATTACCGAATGGAGGGTCGCAGCCCGCTCAGCTGGCGTTTTCAGGCCTTACGATTTGCCGATGTATGGCATCAGTTCCAGCGCGCCGCGGTAGATCATGTCGCCGGCCACATAGAGGATGATTGCCAGGCCGACATAGGCGATCCAGCGATGCTTCTGCAGCAGGCTGGCAATGAAGCTGGCAGCGATACCCATCAGCGCGATCGACAGAATGAGCCCGAAGACCAGAACATTCGGATGATCGCGCGCGGCACCGGCAACGGCCAGCACATTGTCGAGCGACATGGAAACGTCGGCGATGACGATCTGCCAGGCGGCCTGGGCGAAGGTCTTTGTCGGCGCACCTGCGGCGCCCTCGGCGGAATTCTCGCCTGCATGAGCCTCCTGTCCGTGTCCGGACCGAAGCTCGTGCCACATCTTCCAGCATACCCATAGCAGGAGGACGCCACCGACAAGCAGCAGCCCGACGATCTGGAGGAGTTGCGTCGTGGCCGCGGCGAAGATGATGCGAAGAACGGTTGCGGCGATAATGCCGACGAGGATTGCCTTGGCACGTTGTGCCTTTGGCAGCCCCGCGGCGGCAAGTCCGATAACGACGGCGTTGTCGCCGGCCAGGACAAGGTCGATCATGATGACCTGGAACAAGGCGGTCATCGCTTCTGGAGTGAAGAATTCTGTCATACGGCACCCTTTGCATTCAGCATGGGCGGCGCAGCGTTCAGACATGCCCCGTACACTCGCGCAACGCGAATGTTGTCAGGGACTAGCGAAGAGCTAGAAACATCAGAGCCAGGCCACCGGATTGAAATTCCAGTCCGACATCACAGCCATGATGGCTGCCAGAGGGGCCCGGCCTGGTAGCTTCTGACTAGTCGATGGGAACCAAAAACTCAACACAAAACATGCGCCTCGGAGCAAACACATGCAGGGGCCGTTCAGATTATGGTGGACGAAGCTTCGACCTCGCCAATGCCGGGAATGACGACCGAGAACGCAATACTGCCTAGGTCAAACGGCGCGCCGCCCCGATTTCCCGCTGTCGCCGTCGAGCCAATATTCAGTGGATTGATCAGACTTCCCCACCCGGAGACTTGGTTGCGGCTGTTCCCTGCTCTATCGATAGAAAATCGATGCTTTTGGGGGAGCCGAAAGTCCGTATGAATGAAATGCACGGGAAATTCGGCTGGATAGCCGGAGCGCTGAAGCGCTTGGGTCCGTTGGGTGCTCTTCTCATCCTATCCGCCTGCGTCAATTCTCCCGCCGCCCCTGCTATTCCGATATTCGGATCCTACTTTCCCGCCTGGATCATCGCTGCGGTTATCGGCATCATCGCCACTATCGTTATCCGTCTGCTTCTGGTGGCCGCCGGCATTGACGAGCACTTGCCGGTGCCGCTGCTGGTCTATCTCTCGCTTGCCCTGCTTTGCGGCATCGGCGCCTGGTTCGCGCTGTTTGGCGGAGTGCCCCGGTGAGCGCGCTCGACCATGTCCGGCGTGGCGTGGCGTGGATTCTGACGCTCGCCATCATCGCCGGTGCGGCCGTAGCGGTCTATCTCGCTCTGTGGGAAGCGGATCGCAGCCCGCGCACTGACGTTGCCGAGGTCGACGCACCGACGGTGCCGATCGCAGCTTCCGTGCCCGGCAAAGTCATCTCGGTCAGCGTAACCAACAACGCTTCGGTGAAGAAGGGCGACATCCTCTTTCAGCTCGATCCGGAACCCTATCGCCTACGCCTGGAGCAGGCGCGGGCAGAGCAGCGCGCTGCTGAATCGGAAGTGGCGCAAGGCGGTCGCAACCTCGCCACTGAACGCGACAATGCCGGCATCGCCGACAAGCAGATCGAACGGGCGCGCATTAACGCCGAGATGACCAAACAGACGCTGCAGCGGCTCGAACCGCTTCTGCCCAAGCGTTTCGTCACCGCGCAGCAAGTCGACATGGCGCGCACCGCCGCCAACGATGCGCAGGTCAGCCTGCGGCAGGCCCTGCAGCAGGCGCAAGGCGCCACCAAGATCATCGGCACGCTGGATACCCGCAAGGCCCAGGCCGACGTTGCCCGCGCAACGGTCGATCTGGCGCAGCGCGATCTTGACAACACCACGGTGCGCGCGCCCTTCGACGGCAAGATCGTCGGCATGCAATTGTCGGTTGGCAAGGTGGTGATCCCCGCCGAAACCCTGTTCACGCTCATCAACACGGCCGAATGGGAAACGGTCGCGTTCTTCCGCGAGACCGATCTCGGCGCCATCAGGATCGGCAATGCCGCCGACGTCTTCGTGATGGCCGATTCCACCCGCCGCATCAAAGGCACGATCTCGAGCTTAGGCTGGGGCGTGCGTTCGGATGAAGCCGCCACCATTCTCGGCATCCCGATCGTTTCCTCGTCGCTCAACTGGGTGCGCGTGGCCAAGCGCTTCCCGGTCTATGTGAGACTGGAGAACCCACCGGAAGACCTCATGCGCGTCGGCGCTTCCGCCGTGGTGATCGTCGGGCCGGCTCCGGCGAATGGCGACGGTGCAGATGCTGTACCAGCCGCCAAGTAAGACCACCCTGCTTTCGATCCTTTGGGACGAATTGCAGCCCTATCCGGGGCGGC
This sequence comes from Mesorhizobium sp. 2RAF21, assembly GCF_052115345.1. Lineage (NCBI taxonomy): Bacteria > Pseudomonadati > Pseudomonadota > Alphaproteobacteria > Hyphomicrobiales > Phyllobacteriaceae > Mesorhizobium > Mesorhizobium sp. 2RAF21. Next base: position 83,836 of record NZ_JBFRGM010000016.1, read on the forward strand.
TCGACCTGTCTTTGCGCATCGCACTGGTCTGTGTGCTGGTCACGATGACGGCGATGGCGCTGGAGGTGCCGGAAGCCGCCCTCTCCTGCTATCTCGTCTTCTTCGCCTCGCGCGCTGACGCCGGCTCTGGCATCGTGACCGCGGCCGGCGTGCTGGTCGGCGCTACCCTCGGCATCGCGATCGGCATTCTGAGCCTGATGGTAGTCGCCGACAGTCCGATGCTGCGCTTGGGGCTGGTCGCGCTTTTCACCTTCGGCGGCATGTATCTGGCGCAGGCGTCCAAGGCCGGACCGCCGGTCGGCACGGTCGCCATGGTCTTCGCCTTCGTCATGACCCTCTATGACATCGTGCCGATCGCCGAACTGCTTGTGCGGGCGCTTGCCTGGATGTGGGTCGTGGTGTTCTTCCCGATGGTCTATCTCATCGCGCTCAATGTCGTGGCCGGGCGCAGCCCTGCCAGGCTGTTGCGCCGTGAGATAGAGGAGCGGCTCGAAACGGCCGCAGCGTTGATCGAAAGCGGTAGCGAAGAAACACAACGTCGCGCCGGCAAACTGCTGGCCGCCGGCAATGACGAACTTGCCAAATACCGCGTCTTCGCGCGCATCCTTTCGCTGATGGACAACAAGGAGGCGATGCGGGCCGGCGAACTCGCTGAAGCAAGTTATGCGCTGCTCACCCTCGTGCTCGCGCGGGTCGTCAATGGCGAAGGATTTGGCCAAGACGCCCATGCCGCCGACACCTTGCGGGAACTGGCTGGCGATATTCGCGCCCGCCGCTTGCGCAACACAGTGGCGACAAGATTGCTGCATGCAGGCGATCCGGAAACGGCTCGGCTGATCAACCGGATCGCGCAAATCCAGATGCGGACGTACGAACCGCGGCCGCTGCCGCCGGGGGAAAGCGAGGGCTTCTTCGCGCCGGACGCGTTCACCAACCCGGTCTACACGCAGTTCGCGTTGAAGACCCTGCTGGCGGTGATGATCACCTACATCACCTACACTTCGCTGAACTGGTTCGAGATCCATACCGCCATGATCACCTGTTTCATGGTGGCGCTGGGTTCTACCGGCGAGACGGTCCACAAGCTGACGCTGCGCATCATTGGCTGCCTGATCGGCGGTGCAATGGGTGTCGGCTCAATCGTCTGGCTGGTTCCGCACATGACCGATATCGGCCATCTGGCATTGCTGGTCGGCGGCGCCAGTTTTGTCGCCGCCTGGGTTTCGGTCGGTTCGGAGCGCATCTCCTATATGGGTTGGCAGATCGCGCTGTGCTTCTTCCTGGTCACCCTGCACGGCTTCGGACCGAGCCTCGACATGGATGTGGCGCGCGACCGCATCATCGGCATCATCTTTGGCAATGTCGTCGTCTCATTGGTGTTCTCCACCATCTGGCCGGTCAGTGTCGGCGCTAGTGTGCGCAAGCAATTGGCGAACGGCATCTCGGCGCTCGCCGACCTGATGGCGCGGCAGGGCGAAAAGGTCAGCGCCTATGCCGGCCTCGCAAGCGGCTTGTCGAAAGCGATGCGACAAGCCGAAATGCTGCGTTTCGAACTGAAGCGGGTGCGGCATGGTGAAATCGGAGCCGAGACGGCCGAGCGCATTGCCGACGAAATCGAGACGATGGCGACGCCGATCATTCTGCTCCGCGAACGGGATGAGAATACCGATCCGTTTCATCGCCTGCCGAAACCGGTGCGCGCTGCAACACGGAACTTTGAGGACACGGTCGCCGCGTGGCTGCGTGAACGTTCGGCCGATCTGGGGGCTCGTCGCTGGGATCGCACCTCAGGCTCCGTGCGGGCCGCACTGCGGCGCATCGAAGCCAGGCTGCTGCGCACCGAACGCGGTGCTCCCGGCGGTTTTCCCCGAAAACTTCGCGCTGAACTGGCGGCACGGCTTGCGCTCTATGAAGAGATCGCGCAGGCCGTGGAGCGGGCGGAAGCGAAGGGAAAGCCGGCATGAGCCTGCGATCGCGCACGGCATGTTCGATTGACCGGCCCGCTGATGGCCGGGTTGGTCGGCTGCGCGTGCTTCGCTACGCCCTTATTGGCGCCGCCTTCCTCCTATCCGGCTGCACCGCATCCGCGCTGCACGACCTTGCACCGCCGAGCGCCGACAAACCGTCCTCGAAGGCTCCTGGCAATATCGCCGCCGCTCCGAAGGCGGTCGACGGCAAGCCCGATTTCGGGCTGACACCAAATCCGGCGATCCCGATCACGCTCAACACGCCGACCATCGACCCCAAGCATGCCTATTCGCTGCCCGAACTGATCGACATGGCCCAGATGGCCAATCCGGTCACGCGGGCGGCCTGGCAGCGGGCACGGCAGGCGGCGATCGCGGTTGGTGCGACGGAGGCGACCTACCTGCCGATTATCACGGCTGATGTCGTAGCTGGGTTCGAACAGACTTCGGCGACCGCGCCCGGCCTCAATCTCATTCCCATTCCGATACCGGCCGGCACCTTGACCACCACCGGCACGCAGGTGGTCCCTTCCCTCACGGTCAAGTGGTTGCTGTTCGACTTCGGCCAGCGGGAAGCGATGCGGGATGCCGCCAATCATCTTTCCTATGGCGCCAACGTCACTTTCAACGGCACGCATCAGAAGCTGATCTTCGATGTATCGAATGCCTTCTTCATCCTGACCGCGGCCCGCGTGCAACTGAAGATCGCCCAGGGCACGCTGGCCAACTCCAGACTGGTTCTTGAAGCCGCCGAGGCCCGTATGGGGCGTGGGCTCGCCACCACCATGGAGGCGGCCACCGCCAAACAACAGGTGGCGCAAGCGCGCTTCAACCTCACCCAGTCGCAGGGGCACGAGCGCAGTTCCTACATGGGATTGCTGGAAGCGATCGGCATTACGCCCACGACCGAGATTAATATCCAGGACATTTCCAGCCGCGTGCTGCCGAAGGCCGTCCCGGCCGATCTCGACCGGCTGATCGCCACCTCGCTGCAACGCCGACCGGATGTGCAGGCTGCCTTTGCGAAGCTGCAAGCTGATCGCAGTGGCATTGCCGCTGCCCGCGCCGAGTTCATGCCCAAGATCGCGATCGCCGGCAACATCAACCGCAACATTGGAACGCTCTCGACCGAGGATTCGCGGTTCGACCTGCGCACCAGGCTGAACGTGAACCAGCCCAACGCCAATCTCGTTGTCGGGATCACCATGCCGATCTTCGACGGCGGCCTGCGCGACGCGCGCCTGCAAGGCGCGGTTGCCCAGGCGGCCGCTTCCGAACAGGAAATGGCGCAGTTGCAGAACACGGCGGCGCGCGAGATCGTCACTGCATACGATATGCTGCGAACGTCTCTCGCCGGCTACGGCGCGGCGAGTGAGCTGACCAGTTCGGCACAGACCGCCTATAACGCCGCGCTCGACTACTACAAGCAGGGCCTCGGCACGATCACCGACGTCTCCATCGCGCAGACCGCCCTCCTCCAGGCGAAATTCGCCAAGGCCACCGCCTATTCGGACTCGCTGGTCGCTGCCGCAACGCTCGCCTTTGCCACCGGCACGCTCACCAATCGCAATGGCCCCGGCCGCTTCTGATCGTTTGCCGACTTCCTCCCGGAAGACCCGGCAACAACCGTCCCGGGATTTCCGCTGGGATAAGTATGTTCTTTTCCGCGACGCAAAACTTAGTGGCAGATCGTCATCTTTCGCCAGAAAACCGTGCAGTTCTTGCTCAGGCGTGGCGTCCGCGCAGCATAAAAATATCGAACGTCGCCAGCATCATTCGGCGCGCCCATTATGCTGTCCGTACAATTCGTTAAGCATCTTTCATGAGGTAAAAATAACTGGACGAGTGTTCAGAAAATCGTCTGGACAATCCAGTCCCGTTATGCAGGAATACTTATATTAGCAGGTTGGCGGGGGCTGAACTTGCTCTCAATTGCGAGGGCAGACTGAGGGGATGGCCATGTTCGTTCGCCGTTCTGGCGACGCCCTTCTCGATATTGTTCGGCATTCACCGTGCCGACATCTCCTGCTCATAGGGTCGGGCCAGCCGGTCGCTCTGACCGGCAAGAATGCCGGCTATCTTCGTGCCAGGTCGGCATCACTCGAACTCGTCCAGAACTGGCCTGCAGCTGCAAGCCTGTGCGGACTACACGTCGAAACCACCATGCGAGGAAATTCACCGTGAAACACAAATCGCCCTTCGACATCTTCTTCGATCAATTCAACGAGGATATTTCGGAAGATGAATTTCCGAGAAACAGCATGTCGGCTTTCGCTGCCAAGTCGGTGGTGAACAGCGAGGCATGGACCGACTCGCAGCCGGTGATGAACCTGTCGTCCTTCGTGACGACATTCACCGAGCCGGAAGCGCTCGAAATCCTGCACAGCCATTTCCTGAAGAACTACATCGATCACGACATGTACCCGCAGCTCTTCGCCATGGAGGGCCGTATGGTGCGTTGGTTGCACCAGCTGTGGAACGGCCCCAAGGGCGTCGAGCCTTACGGCACCGCCACGGTCGGCTCCTCGGAAGCCTGCATGTTGGCCGGCCTCGCTCACAAGTGGAACTGGCGCAAGGCGCGCGAAGCTGCCGGCAAGGACAGTTCGAAACCCAACATGGTCACCGGCGGTAACGTCCAGATCGTGTGGAAGAAGTTCCTGCGTTATTTCGATGTCGAGCCGCGCATCGCGCCGCTGAAGCCAGGCAACTACCGGCTGACCACCGAACATCTCGACAAGCTCGTGGACGAAAACACCATCGCCGTGGTCGCCATCGCCGGCCAGACCTTCACCGGCGAAGACGACGACATCCAGGAAATCCATGACTGGCTCGACGCCTATGAGAAGCGCACCGGCATCTCGATCCCGATGCACATCGACGGCGCTTCCGGCGGCTTCGTCAACCCGTTCCTCTACCCCGATTACAAATGGGATTTCCGCCTGCCGCGCGTGCTGTCGATCAATGCGTCGGGCCACAAGTTCGGCCTGGTCCCGCCGGGGCTCGGCTGGGTGATCTTCCGCGAGCGCTCGATCTTCAACGAGGATCTCGTCTTCTACGTCAACTATCTCGGCGGCGAGATGCCGACCGCGACGCTGAATTTCAGCCGCAATGCCGCGCAGATCGCCTACCAGTATTACGCGTTCCTGCGCCTTGGTTTCGAAGGCTACAAGGAGATCATGACGCGTACGCTGGAAAACGCGGAGCATCTGCGCGAACTGCTCGTCGAGAGCGGCTATTTCGAGATCATGAACAAGACACAGCGCATCCCCGTCGTGGCGCTGACGCTTAAGCCGGAATTCAAGAATTTCAACGAGTTCGATGTTTCGGCCAAGGTACGCGAGCGCGGCTGGGTCCTGTCGGCCTACACGATGCCGCCGGACGCCCAGACGGTGAACAGCCTGCGCGTGGTGGTGCGCCCGCATCTCAACCACAATGTCATCAACGGCCTGGCCAAGGACATCATCAACGCTTGCGACTGGCTGAAGCAGCATGGCGGCAACGCCACGCCGCCCAAGCTGCACGACCCGCACAAGGTGACGCCGAGCAAGTGCTGATCATCTGAGAATCCAGCTAAACGCAAGGGGCCGGCGCCCCGGAGCGAAAGGACATCTCCATGGCTGCTTTTATGAGTTTCCTGGGCGCCAACCCTTACATCCTCTTGTTTCTCGTGGTCGGCCTGTCGATCTGGGTCGGCTCGTGGCAGATCAAGGGGTATGGTCTCGGCTCGGTCGCCGCGTCGATCATCGTCGGCTGCGCGGTCGCGGTGCTGGGGTCCTACTATGGCACCCGCTTCCAGCTCGACGATTTCACCAAGCTGCTCTTCTACTACCTGTTCATGTATGGCGTCGGCCTGCGTGTCGGCCCCTCCTTCATCAACGGGCTGAAGGGCGACGGGCTGAAGTTCGCCTTCCTTGCGGTGCTCTGCTCGTTCTTGGGGTTGTTTATCGTGGTAGCCGGCGTGAAGCTGCTCAACCTGCCGATCGGCACGGCCGGCGGCATCCTGGCCGGCGCCATGACCATGTCGGCCGCCCTCGGTTCCGCCGACCAGGCGATAACCTCGGGCGTCGTGCCGCTGCCCGGCGGCACCACGCATGACCAGGTTTCGGCGATGATCGCCTTGTCCTACGGCATCACCTACATCTGGGGCACGGTCGGCATCATCCTGATCACCAAATATCTGCCGCAATGGTGGGGCGTCGACGCCAAGGCAGCCGCGACGCAATATGAGGCGGAGCACGGTGTGCCGAATGTTGACGATGCCGGCCTGTCTGGTTACCAGCCGTTCGGTTTCCGTGCCTACCGGCTGGACAGCGACAAGGTGGCGGGCAAGACCATTGCCGAGTTCCGCAAGTCCTATCCGGAATACCAGATCGAGAATGTCGAGCGTGGCAAACAGTTGCTCGGCGCCGATGCCGATCTCAAGCTTCAGCGCGGCGACATCCTTGCGCTTGGCGGCAACCTGAACGCGCTGACCGATCACATGGGCATCATCGGCCCCGAAGTTCCGGACGCCCGCGTGCTCAACATCCCGCTTGATCAGGCCGAGATCGTCGTCATGAACAAGGACGCTATCGGAAAGGCGCTCAAGGAATACCGCTCCTCGCCGATCGCCGGCCAGGTGCAGCTCACCCGCATCGAGCGCGGCGGCGTGCCGATCCCGATCGGTCTGGAAACCAAGCTGGAACGTTTCGACGTGTTGTTCTTCACGGGCTTGAAGAGCGCCGTCGATGCCGCCGGCAAGCTGGTCGGCAAGGTCGCACGCCATAACACGGCTACCGATCTGCTCACGCTGTCCTTCGGCATGATCCTCGGCCTGCTCATCGGCCTGATCGAGGTGCCGGCTTTCGGTTCCGCCGTCGGCCTCGGCAATGCCGGCGGCCTGCTGGTGTCCGGCATCCTGGTGTCCTCGGTGGTGTCGAGGCTGCGTTTCTTCGGCAACACGCCGAATGCCGCGCGCAACATTCTGGAAGACATGGGCCTGATCGTTTTCGTCTGCATCGTCGGCATCAATGCCGGCGCCGATCTGCTGACCCAGCTCACTGGCACCATTGCCGTGAAGATATTCATCGTCGGTTTCTTGACCTGCTCGATCCCCCCCTTCGTGGTGTGGGCGATCGGCTATCACGTGTTCAAGATGAACCCAGCGCTTCTGATGGGCGGGGTCGCCGGTGCGCGCAGCCATTCCGGCCCAGCACGCGAGGCGGCGAAGCTGCTCGGCTCCAACGTGCCGTGGATCGGTTTTCCGGTCGGTTATGCGGTGTCGGGCGTGTTGCTCACCGTCTTCGGCTACTTCGCGATGCTGCTCGCACACTGACGCTACATCGGGTTTGACGCCGGTCCGGGCCATGCACGGCTCCCGGCCCGGCGCACCGCGATGTCGAGATGGTTTTGGGGATTGGAAAACCGCCGATGCTTGACCTTTTGAAGCCCATCATCGGCACGCCCGAAGCCATGCTGTTCCTCACCGTGGCGCTCGGCGTGCTGCTCGGGCGCCAGAAACTTGCCGGCTTCTCCTTCGGCAACGCCGCCGGAACGCTTATTGCCGGAACTTTCCTCGGCGCGGTGTTTGGCGGGGCGGTGCCGGATCTGTCACCAACACTCAAGTCCGTCGCCTTCCTGCTTTTTGTCTTCGCGGTGGGTTTCCAGAGTGGCCCGCAATTCTTCGCCTCGCTCGGACGCTCGACATTGCCGCAGGCCCTGATCGCCGTTGTCGTCGCTGTGGTTGGCCTCTTCACCACCGCGCTTGTGGCCAGACTGTTCGGCCTCGACCAGGGCATCGCCATCGGCGTTGCCGCCGGTGGCCTTACCCAGACTGCGATGCTCGGCACCGCCTACGGTGCTCTGAACGAACTCGGCCTGTCGGCGGACGCGTTGCGCAAGGTGCAAGGCGATGCCGCGGTTGCCTTCGCGCTTACCTATGTTTTCGGCACCATCGGCGTGGTGCTGTTCTGCTCGCAAGTCGGCCCACGCCTCATCGGCGTCAATCTGAAGGATGCAGCGCAGAAACTGGAAGCGGAGCAGGCCAAAGCCCTGACCACCGGCGGCGAACTGCTCGACTTCCGTTCGCTAGTGGCACGTGTCTTCCGTGTCGATGCCGCCGACGGCAAAACAGTCGGCGAACTGGAACGGAAGTTCGGTCCACAGGCAGCGGTACAGCGTGTACGCCGCAACCGCGCGGATCTAATGGTCACGCCGGACCTACTCCTGCAGCGAGGCGATCTCGTCTCTGTCCAAGGCTACCGACCGGCCATCGTCAAGGTCGCCGGCCAGATCGGCAAGGAAGTTGCCGCAGAGGAACTCGTCAACGATCTTCTGGGCGACGGCGCGGAGGTGATCGTTCATCCATCCTTCGCAGGGCTTAGCCTGCACGATGCCGTGGCAAAGCTGGGCGCCGTTGGCCATGGCTTGTTCCTGCGTCGCATCCGCCGCCAATCACACGACATCCCCGTCACGGCGCAAACCATATTGTTGCCGGGCGATACGCTGTCGCTCGCCGGCCCGGCCGACCGGCTTGCCGCCGCGCTGCCGCAAATCGGCACCGTGGCAAACAACAACAACCGTTCAGATGTCGCCTTCCTTGCCGCCGGCCTGCTTGTCGGCGTGCTGATCGGCTTGCTGACGCTGACCGTTGCTGGCTTGCCGATCACGCTTTCCGCCGGTGGCGGTGCGCTCGTCGCGGGCCTGATCTTCGGCTGGTGGCATGCACGCCGGCCCGAGCGCTCCAACGTGCCGGTGGCGGCAACCCAGATCATGTGGGATTTCGGCCTTGCCTCCTTCTGCGCCCTCGTTGGCTTGACGGCCGGGCCGCAAGCCATTTCCGCGATGGGATCGCACGGCGTCACTCTGCTGCTTGCCGGTGTCATCGTCACGCTGGTGCCACAGATCGTCGGCCTGTTCGTTGGTCACTTCGTCCTGAAGATAAACCCGGTGCTGCTGATGGGCGCGCTGGCCGGTGCACAGACGCAGGATGCGGCCATGCTTGCCGCCAGCGATGTCGCGGAAAGCCCAGCGCCCGCGCTCGGCTTCACCGTGCCTTACGCGATCGGCAACATCCTGCTCACCATCCTTGGTCCTGCCGTGGTTGCCTTGACTTGATTAGCACTGACGTTTGCCCTGAGCGGCTCGACAAAAGTGGAAACGCGCACTGTTAGCTCTTGGTTCGGACCGGCGGTTTCAGTGGTCTTGAGGCGAAACTGTTGGATTGGCTGCGGACCGGCAGCTAGAGGAATGGCCGTGCTACGATTTTCCAGCATTTCCGCACACATCCGCGCACTGGCAGTCGCCAGCCTGGCACTGGCGGGCGGTTGTGCCGGAAATCAGCATGATCTGCTTCCTGCCACCGAGACGGCGGCCCCCGCCTCGTCGATCGCACGCGACCACCACATCTACATCGCCACCACGCGCGCCAAAGCGAAAGACCCACGCGAAGTCTATTCAGGCCAGCGATCGCGAAAGGCCGCCTATGCGATGGTCGATGTCAGCGTGCCCGCGATCCACAAACCAGGCCGTATCGAACGCCCGCCCGGCAATGTCGCGGACCCAGCCAAATATTTCACCGCGAAGGAAATTTCCGGCTATCGCGACGACGAGGCTTTTTCCAGGGCGCTCAGTGCCGACATCAAGGCGCATGGAGGTCATGCCCTGGTGTTCATCCACGGTTACAACACCCATTTTGACGACGCGGTCTACCGCATCACCCAGATCGCCCAGGACTCCGGCTACACCGGCGCTCCGGTGCTGTTTACCTGGGCGTCGGCAGGAAAGACCGTGGACTATGTCTACGACACCAACAGCGCCACCGTCGCCCGCGACGCGCTGGAGGAAACGCTCCGCCTCGTCGCCAAATCCGGCGCCAAGCGCATCGACATCGTCGCTCATTCGCTCGGCAATTGGGTGACCATGGAGGCATTGCGCCAGCTCGCCATCACCAAGGACAAGGACCTTAGCGGCAAGCTCGGCGATGTTGTGCTCGCTTCACCCGATCTCGACGTCGATGTCTTCAAGAGCCAGATGGAGCGCTATGGCAAACCAAAGCATCCCTTCATCGTGCTCGCCTCGAAGGACGATCGGGCTCTGGATATTTCGAGCTGGATCGCCGGCGACAAGCCAAGGCTGGGCGACTACCTCAACGCCAAGGACATTGTCAGCTACGGCGTGATCGTCGTCGACCTCTCCAAGGTCAAGCCGGGCGATGAGCTGGGTCACACCACTTTTGCCGACAATGCAAATGTTATCAAACTCTTGGGACAAGGGTTGAACGAAGAAGATGCACGCGCGCTTGGGAGAAATGCCGACGTGACCAGCCGCGTCAACCGCTTCGCGCAAGGGATCGGGCAGTCGCTGTCGTCAGCCGCGGACATCGTTATCACAACCCCGCTCGAAGTGCTGACCCTGGGCGCTGGCGGACGCTAACAGCCCGGCTTGCAGATCATACAGGTCACCGATCCACCATCACGCCTTCGTGACCGAACAACGCAGGGACCGATGGAATAAACGGCCGCCTCCACGGGTCTCCCCAGTATGCGCCACACACGGCGCGATGGGAGATCCACATGAGCCACCATCACGACAATGACGAGCATGGCATAAGCCGGCGCCACGCACTCGAATGCATGATCTGGGCGGGTACAGGCGTGTTATGGACGATTTCAGGCGGCGTTCCCAAATCGCTCAATCTGCTCGGCCAGGCCGAGGCAGCCGAGGCGCTTTCGTCCGGATTCACCTTCCTGCAGATATCGGACAGCCATATCGGCTTCGACAAGGCCGCCAACCCGCACGCCATCGACACGCTGAAAGAGGCGATGGCGAAGATCGCGACGTTGCAGGTGAAGCCAGCCTTCCTGATCCACACCGGTGACATCACGCATCTTTCCAAGCCGGCACAGTTCGACAACGCCGCCCAGATTATCGGTGGCGCGGGCTTTGACGTGCATTACGTGCCCGGCGAGCACGACCTCGTCGATGACGCCAACGGGCAAGCCTATCTCGACCGTTACGGCAAGGGTACCAAGGGCGCCGGCTGGTATTCTTTCGACCAGAACGGCGTGCACTTCGTCGGTCTCGTCAACGTCGTCAATCTGAAGGCAGGAGGACTTGGCAATCTTGGCGCCGAGCAGCTCACCTGGCTGGCCGATGATTTACGCGCATTGAGCAGTTCCACGCCGATCGTGGTCTTCGCCCACATTCCGCTCTGGGCCATCTATCCCGAATGGGGATGGGGCACCGACGACGCGGCCCAAGCGCTGGCACTGCTCAAGCGCTTCGGCTCGGTCACCGTCCTCAACGGCCACATCCACCAGATCATGCAGAAGGTGGAAGGCAATGTGACATTCCATACCGCGCGTTCGACCGCCTTCCCCCAGCCTGCGCCCGGCACCGCCCCCGCGCCCGGACCGATGACGGTCGACGCTGGCAAATTGCGCGGCCTGCTCGGTACCAGCGGCGTTTCGGTGAAGCAGGGTTCCAACGAACTCGCCATCATCGACACCACCCTCGCAGATGTCTGAATTCCAATGGAAAGGAACACACCTTATGCTCCGTTTTCGTCCCCCTGCCCCGCAACTGGCAGCGATCTTCTTCGGCCTCAGCCTGTCCGTTGCGGTGAATGCACCGCTGCATGCCGCGGATGCGCCCGCAATCAAGATCGAGAACTTCGCCTTCACCCCACAGACCCTGACCGTGAAGGCGGGGACAACGGTCACCTTTCGTAACGATGACGACATTCCGCACCAGATCGTGGCAACGGACGGCGGTTTCCGATCCAAGGCGCTTGACACCAGCGACACCTATACCTTCACCTTTTCCAAGGCTGGCGACTTCGCCTATTATTGCGGACTGCACCCCCACATGCAGGGCAAGGTCGTCGTCACGCCCTGAATGCGGTTCTGGACACTGCTACGGAGTGCCGGATGATGCTGTGGAGTTGAGCGGCAAGGCTCCTGCCGGACGGTTTGGCGAGGTGGTTCTGCCCCATCTCGGCGATGCCTTGTCGCTGGCTCGCTGGCTCACCGGCAACGCAACCGACGCGGAAGATGTCGTCCAGGAGGCCTGTCTCAAGGCCCATGCCGGTATTGGCACCTATGCCGGCGGCAACGCCCGGGCCTGGTTGCTGACGATCGTACGCAACACCTCCTATTCGTGGCTTGCACGCAATCGTCCGCGCAATGTCGTCGTGGTCGGCGACATGACCGACCTTGATGAATTGGCGACGGGGTACGGCAACGACGCTCCGTTCGCCAATGGTCCGGAGGCAGCGCTCATCGCCAAGAGCGACCACGCGGCCTTAGAGGCTGCCATCGCGGCACTCCCACATCCGTTTCGCGAGGTGATCGTGTTGCGCGATGTCAACGATCTGGCCTATCGCGAGATCGCGGCGGTGCTTGATCTGCCGCTGGGCACCGTCATGTCGCGCCTCGCGCGGGCACGTGCCGCGCTGATCTCGAAGCTCGGGGGCAAGTCATGATTGACAAGGACGGATTGCCCAGAGATTCTCGGGATTTGCACCTGCTCCTTCACGCGCTTGTCGATGGCGAACTCGACGCAGCGAAGGCCATGACGCTCGAGCGGCGGCTCGCCGAAGACCCAACGCTTGCTGCGGAACATCAGCGCATCGTCGCCCTGCGGCGGGCAGTTCTCGCATTGCCTCGAACGGAAGCCGATCCCGCTTTTGCCGCGCGCATGGCGGCGTTGGCGCAGGAAGGCGAAAAGGCACCCTCGCCAGCCAACAACAACATCTCATGGAAAGCTCGGTGGGACGATTGGCGCGCCCTTGCCGCGTCGGTCGTTGTCACCGCCGGGCTGGCGAGCGGAGCAACCTACTGGATGATGGCGCCCGGCATGCAGGAGGATTTTGCCACGGCGATCGCCAATGACCATCGCCGCAGCCTGCTGGCAGCCGCGCCAGTGGATGTCGTCTCTTCGGATCGCCATACGGTGAAACCGTGGCTGGATGCCAGGATCGGTGTGTCTCCTCCTGCGCCGGATCTGACCAAGGACGGTTTCTCGCTCGTCGGCGGGCGCGTCGAAGTCGTCGGCAATCGGCCGGTGCCTGCACTCGTCTACCGCTATCGCGAACACCTGATCACGCTGGTTGCAATCCCCCGTGAAGGAACCGCCACGCCGATGCCCTCCAAGCCGACAGGTGGAGGCTTCTCAATGCTGCGATGGGACGACGGGGCCTTCTCCTACTGGGCCGTTTCGGATGCGGAACCGAGCGTAATGGAGGATTTCGCGTTCCGTTTCCGCGCCGCCATTGGTCCCTGAGCACTGGTCCCGACAAGCCAACCTTGCGAACTGTTAATTCGACACGCCGGGGCCTTCGTCTTAAAAAACAGGCGAATCGCTGGAGAGTGCGGCCTTGGAACAGCGTGTGGAACTTCCAAAGGAAGCGCAGGCTGCCGAGCAACGTCGATCGGGCAGTTGGCTGGCATGGCTTGTCGTTCTGGCGGTGATCGCGTCCGGCGGCTACTGGTGGTGGCAGCGGTCGCAACCGACGCAGCAACCGGCTCCCAGTTTCAGCCGGCGCTCCGCGCCGCCCGCCGCCGTCGGCACCGCGACGATCTCGACCGGCAATGTCGACGTCACGCTCGACGCCCTGGGCACGGTGACATCGCTCGCCACCGTGACGGTGCGTACCCAGGTCACCGGTCAGCTTGTCCAGATCGCCTTCAAGGAAGGACAGGATGTCAAGAAAGGCGACCTGCTCGCCAAGATCGACTCGCGCTCCTTTGAGGCGTCACTCGGGCAGGCGGTGGGCCAGCTGGCCCGTGACCAGGCCCTCCTGGACAACGCGAAACTGGATCTGACCCGAGCCGAAACGACGGTCAAGACCGGCGCCACCACGCGCCAGGCTTATGACACACAGGCGGCCCTTGTGACGCAGTATCAGGGCACGCTGGCGTCGGACCTGGCAACCGTGCAGGCGGCCAAGGTCAATCTCTCCAACACCAGCATCGTCTCGCCGGTCGACGGCCGTGCAGGCCTGCGCCTGGTGGACGAAGGCAACTACGTAACGCCCGGCGATGCCAACGGCATCGTGGTCATCACGCGGCTGCAGCCGATCAGCGTGCTGTTCACCGTGCCGGAGGACCAGCTCTCGGCAATCCGCCGGCGTCTCGGCCAGGGCGCCACGCTGCCCGTCACCGCGTTCGACCGCACCGGCAATGCCAAACTGGGCGACGGGCAACTGGAAACCTTCGACAGCGCGATCGACCCGACGACCGGCACGATCAAGTTGCGCGCGACCTTCGCGAACGAGGACCACGCCCTCTTCCCCAACCAATTCGTCAACATCCGGCTTCTCGTCGACACCCATGCCGACGCCATCATCGCGCCGACCGCCGCTGTCCAGCGCGGCGCGCCGGGCACCTTCGTCTATGTGGTGAACGCCGACAGCACGGTTTCCGTGCGCACCGTGACGCTTGGCACCATGAATGGCGAGAAAACCCAGATACTCTCCGGCTTGAAGGCCAGCGAGACGGTGGTCGTCGATGGCGTCGACAGGTTGCGCGACGGCATGAAGATCAACGCGGCGCAACCGGGCAATGATGCCGCGACGCCACCAGTCGCAGCCACGCCGCCCGCGCCGCAGCAAGGCGACCCGGCCAAGCCGGATGCCTCAGCACACAAGCACGGCGACGGCAAACACCGGCGCAACCAGACCGGCCAATCGCCATGAATCCGTCCCGCCCGTTTATCCTGCGGCCGGTCGCGACATCGCTGCTGATGGTCGCGATCATGCTGTCGGGCATTCTGGCGTTTCGTTTCCTGCCGATTTCCGCCCTGCCCCAGGTCGATTACCCGACCATCCAGGTCCAGACCTTCTATCCCGGCGCCAGCCCGGACGTGATGACCTCTTCCATCACTGCACCGCTTGAGGTGCAGCTTGGCCAGATCCCCAATCTGGAGCAGATGAATTCGATCAGCTCGGCCGGTTCCTCGGTGATCACGCTGCAGTTCAGCCTGGCCATTTCGCTCGACGTCGCCGAGCAGGAGGTCCAGGCGGCCATCAACGCGGCCGGCAATCTGCTGCCAGCCGATCTGCCGGCACCGCCGATCTATGCCAAGGTCAACCCCGCCGACGCGCCGGTGCTGACGCTCGGCCTCACCTCGACGAACATGGCGCTGCGCGACGTGCAGGCGCTCGCCGACACGCGTCTGGCGCAGAAAATCTCGCAGCTTCCCGGCGTCGGCCTGGTTTCGTTGTCGGGTGGGCAGCGACCGGCCGTGCGTGTCCAGGCCGATCTGCGCAAGCTCGCCGCCTACGGGCTCAACATGGACGATTTGCGCACCACGCTGGCCAGCGCGAACGTCAACCAGCCCAAGGGCAATTTCGACGGCCCTTCGCGCGCCTACACCGTCAACGCCAACGACCAGCTGCAGAGCGCCGATCAGTACAGGTCGCTGATCGTGGCCTACAAGAACGGCGCGCCCGTAAGGTTGAGCGATGTCGGCGCCGTGGTGGACGCCACCGAGAACAACAAGCTCGCCGCCTGGATGAACACCACGCCGGCGATCATCGTCAACGTGCAGCGCCAGCCCGGTGCCAACGTCATCGACGTGGTTGACCGCATCAAGGCGCTGCTGCCACAGCTACAAGCCTCGCTGCCGCATTCCGTCGACGTCGCTGTGCTCACCGACCGCACCACGACCATCCGCGCCTCGGTGCACGATGTCGAATACGAGCTGTCGCTGGCCATCGTCCTGGTCGTGCTGGTCATCTTCGTTTTCCTGCGCAGCGCCCGCGCCACGCTGATCCCCAGCCTGTCGGTACCGCTCTCCCTCGTAGGCACGCTGGGCGTCATGTACATGTTCGGCTACAGCCTCGACAATCTGTCGCTGATGGCACTGACAGTGGCGACCGGCTTCGTCGTTGATGATGCCATCGTGGTGATTGAGAACATCTCGCGCTACATCGAGGAAGGCGACACACCGCTGCAAGCGGCGCTTAAGGGCTCCGAGCAGATCGGCTTCACCATCATCTCGCTGACCGTTTCGCTGATCGCGGTGCTGATCCCACTGCTGTTCATGAGCGACGTCGTCGGGCGGCTGTTCCGCGAATTCGCCGTCACCCTCGCCACCACCATCCTGATATCGGCGGTGGTCTCGCTGACGCTCGTGCCCATGGCCTGCGCCAGGCTGCTGCAACCGATCTCTGAGGTGCGCGAAAACGCCTTCCAGCGCGCCAGCCACGATTTCTTCGAATGGGTGATCCGCGGCTATGGTCGCATGTTGAACTGGGTGCTCGACCGGCAGGCAGTGACGCTCGCGGTCACCTTTGCCACGCTGGTGGCCACCGCGATCCTCTATGTCGAAATCCCGAAGGGCTTCTTTCCGGTTCAGGATACCGGCGTGATCCAGGCCGTCACCGAGGCGCGGCAATCGACATCCTATGCAGCGATGGCGGACCAGCAACAGCGGCTTGCCGCAGTCATCCTGCAAGACAAGGACGTGGAAAGCCTGTCCTCCTTCATCGGCGTCGACGGCACCAACACGACGCTGAATGTCGGCCGCATGCTGATCAATCTGAAATCGCACGAGCAGCGCACCGCTGACATCTCGACCGTCATCGCCCGGTTGAAAAAGGAAGCCGCCGCCCTGCCCGGCATCACCCTCTACATGCAGCCGGTGCAGGATCTGACGATCGACGGCACCGTCAGCCGCACGCAGTATCAATTCGTGCTCCAGGATGCGAGCGCCGGCGAGCTGGCCGAATGGACGCCGAAGCTGATCGACAAACTAAACACCTTGCCGCAACTGGCTGACGTTGCGAGCGATCTTTCTAATCGTGGTCTCGCCGTCTTCGTCGATATCGATCGCGACCAGGCTGCCCGCTTCGGCGTCACGCCGGCCACGGTCGACAACGCGCTCTACGATGCTTTCGGCCAGCGCATCGTCTCGACCATCTTCACCGCCTCCAACCAGTACCGAGTCATCCTCGAGGCCGATCCCGAACTGCAGCAGTCCCTCAAATCGCTTTCGTCGATCTACGTGCCGACATCGACCGGCGGTGGCCCGATATCGCTGTCGGTCTTCGCCAAGATGCGGGTCGACACGGTGCCGCTCCAGATCACACATATGGGCCAGTTCCCGGCGACGACCGTTTCATTCAATCTTGCGCCGGGCGCTTCGCTCGGCGGCGCGGTGGCCGCAATCCAGCAGGCGCAGGCCGAAATCGGCATGCCGGCGTCCGTGACCGCCTCTTTCCAGGGCACGGCCAGTGCCTTCCAGGCCTCGCTTGGCAATGAGCTGTTCCTGATCCTGGCGGCGGTGGTGACGGTCTATATCGTGCTCGGCGTTCTCTATGAGAGTTTCATCCACCCGATCACCATTCTCTCGACGTTGCCATCCGCAGGCATCGGCGCACTGCTTGCGCTGATGATCGCCGGCGAAGACCTGACCATCATTGCGCTGATCGGCATCATCCTGCTGATTGGTATCGTCAAGAAGAACGCGATCATGATGATCGACTTCGCGCTCGACGCACAACGCAACGAAGGCAAGTCGCCGCGCGATGCCATCTTCCAGGCGTGTCTCCTGCGCTTCCGGCCGATCCTGATGACCACGGTCGCCGCCGTCCTTGGCGCACTGCCGCTGATGCTCGGCACCGGTGTCGGTTCAGAACTGCGCCATCCGCTCGGCGTCAGCATCGTCGGCGGCTTGCTGTTCAGCCAGGTGCTGACTCTGTTCACGACGCCGGTCATCTACCTGTGGTTCGACCGGCTGGCGACCCGCCTGCGTGGCGCCGGCCCGGAAATAGCCCGGGGACGTGGCGCGGACTTCGCGCCATGAACCTGTCAGTCCCGTTCATCCGGCGTCCGGTGGCGACCATGCTGCTCACTATCGGCCTGTTCGCGACGGGACTGGTGGCTTTTCCATTGTTGCCGGTCTCGCCACTGCCGCAGGTCGACTATCCCGTCATTTCCGTGCGCGCCTCCATGCCTGGCGCCAGTCCGCAGGTGATGGCCAACACGGTGGCGAGCCCGCTCGAACGGCATCTCGGCGAAATCGCCGACGTCAATGAAATGACCTCGTCCAGTAGTGTCGGCTCGACGCGGGTGACGCTGCAATTCGGTCTCGATCGTGACATCGACGGTGCCGCGCGTGACGTGCAGGCCGCCATCAACGCAGCTCGGGCGGACCTGCCAGCCAGCCTTCGCTCCAACCCGACCTACAGGAAGGTCAACCCGGCGGACGCGCCGATCTTGGTCCTGGCGCTGACCTCCGACACGCTGACGCGCGGCCAGATCTACGACACCGCAAGCACCGTTCTGGCGCAGAAACTTTCGCAGGTCGAAGGCATCGGCGAGGTCGACGTCGCGGGCAGTTCTTTGCCAGCAGTGCGTGTCGAACTAACGCCGCAGACCCTCTATCATTACGGCATCGGGCTGGAAGACGTGCGCGCAGCATTGAGCTCAGCCAACGCGCATGCGCCGAAAGGAGCCATCGACGTCGGGCCGGAGCGGTATCAGATCTATGCCAACGATCAGAGCCTGCGTGCGGAAGACTATCGTCCCCTCATCGTCGCCTACCGCAACGGCGCCCCGGTCAGGCTGACCGATGTCGGCGAGGTCGTCGATTCCGTCGAGAATATCCGCAATTCCGGCCTGGCCAATGGCAAGCCGGCCGTTCTCATCGTCATGACCAGGTCGCCGAACGCCAACATCATCGATACCGTCGACCGGGTGAAGGATCTGATCCCGACGCTGAAGGCGTCGATCTCGCCGGCGATCGATCTTTCGGTCGCCGTCGACCGATCCAACACGATCCGCGCCTCGCTGAAGGAGGTCGAGCTCACATTGATGATCGCGCTCGGCCTGGTCATCCTGGTCGTCTTCGCCTTCTTGCGCGACGTACGCGCCACGCTGATACCGGTCGTGGCGGTCCCGGTCTCGCTGGTCGGCACGCTGGGCGTCATGTATCTGCTTGGCTTCAGTCTCGACAATTTGTCGCTGATGGCGCTGACGGTGGCGACCGGCTTTGTCGTCGACGATGCGGTCGTCGTCCTTGAAAACGTCGCACGGCACCGCTCCGCAGGCCTGTCTCCCGTCCAGGCGGCGATCAAGGGTACGCAGGAGGTCGGCTTCACCGTCCTGTCGATGAGCGTTTCGCTAATTGCCGTCTTCATCCCGATCCTGTTGATGGGCGGCATCATCGGGCGGCTGTTTCGCGAATTCGCGGTCACCCTTTCGGCGGCGATCTTGATTTCGCTGGTCGTCTCGCTGACCACCACGGCCATGATGTGCTCGGTGCTGTTGCGCAAGGAAGAACGCGGTCCGCGCGGGCGCCTCTACCGGGCAAGCGAAGCCGCCTTCGAGGCCATGTTCAACTTCTATCGCAGCACGCTGTCGTGGACGCTCGGGCATCCGCGGCTGATCATGCTGCTGCTTCTGGCCACGCTCTGCCTCAACGGTTACCTCTATGTCATTATCCCGAAAGGCTTTTTCCCCCAGCAGGATACGGGGTTGCTGGTCGGTTCTGTCCAAGCCGATCAGTCTATTTCGTTCCAGTCGATGTCTGACAAGGTCAACCGTTTCGCCGAGATCGTGAAGAACGATCCGGCGGTCGCCAGCGCGGTCGCCTTCACAGGCGGAGGCCAGACCAATTCGGGCGCCATGTATGTGGCGCTGAAGCCGCAGGCCGAACGCAACGTTTCGGCTGACGCGGTCATCGCGCGTTTGAGGACGCAACTCGCCGTCGTACCCGGCGCCACGCTCTTCCTGCAGTCGGTGCAGGACATTCGCGCTGGCGGGCGCCAGTCCAATGCCCAATTCCAATACACGTTGCAGGGCGACGACGCCGATGAAATCCGCGATTGGGCGCAGAAGCTGACGATAGCCCTGCAAACCGAACCCAAGCTCACCGACGTCAACAGCGACCAGCAGAACAAGGGGCTGGACATCGACCTCACCATAGACCGGGATACGGCGGCGCGGCTGGGTATCACCGTCAGCCAGATCGACAGCACGCTTTACGATGCTTTCGGCCAGCGCCAGGTCTCGACCATCTATGTGGCCCGCAACCAGTATCACGTCATCATGGAGGTGGCGCCGGAATACTGGCAGCACCCCGACACGCTCAAGCAGGTCTATATCAGCAAGTCGGGCGGTTCGGTCAGCGGCTCGCAAAAGACCAACGCGGTGGCTGGAACCTTCGTATCGGGTCAGAAGAGCGCCGCGTCGGCGCAGGTTTCCGATGCCGCGGTCAATCAGGCCAACAATTCCATTGGCGCTGTCGGCAAGACGGCGAGTTCGACCGGGGCCGCCGTCAGCACGGCGCGGGAAACCATGGTGCCGCTATCGGCCGTTGCCAGCTATGCCCCAGGCAACACGCCGCTGTCGGTGAACCACCAGGGATTGTTCGTCGCCACCACCATTTCCTTCAACCTGGCGCCGGGCGTCGCGCTGGGCGAAGCGATTGCCGCGATCAACGCGGCCCAGGACCGTATCGGCATGCCGGTAACCATCCACGGTGGATTCCAGGGTACCGCCAACGTCTTCCAGCAATCGCTTGCGAACGAACCGATGCTGATCCTGGCAGCACTGCTAGCGGTCTATGTGGTGCTGGGCATGCTCTATGAGAGCTATGTCCACCCGCTCACCATCCTGTCGACCTTGCCGTCGGCGGGTGTCGGCGCGCTGCTGGCGCTTGGCGCCTTCGGCATCGAGTTCTCGATCATGGCGATGATCGGCGTGATCCTCCTGATCGGCATCGTCAAGAAGAACGCCATCATGATGATCGACTTCGCGCTGGACGCCGAGCGCAAGCAGGGCATGTCGGCGCGCGACGCCATCTCCCAGGCGTGCCTTCTGCGTTTCCGGCCCATCATGATGACCACCATGGCAGCCCTGCTCGGCGCGGTCCCCCTTGCCATCGGCCTTGGCGAAGGCAGCGAGCTCAGACAGCCGCTCGGCGTTGCGATCGTCGGCGGCTTGATCCTCAGCCAAATGCTCACCCTTTATACGACGCCGGTCATCTACATTTATCTCGATCGGTTCCGCTTGTGGGCGCTTGGCTCGCGCCGAAAGCGCGGGGCCGCGCCAATTCCGAGCTGATCTCAGGCAGCGAGAAGATGTGTCGAGCAGGTCGAACCCATCAGGCGTTCGCTGCCTCCACCAGCCAGTCATGGAAAGCCACCATTGCCGGCGTTTCGGCGCGCGACTGCAGGCGAGTCAGCCAATAACTCCCCATGGTCACGGCAACGGAGAAGGGCTGCCGAATGGCGTCGGCCAAGAGGTGGCGGGAAAACATCAGCGGCGGCGCCAAGGCAATGCCGGCACCCTGGAAGGCCGCTTCCATCATGGCGAGCGAGGAATCGAAGACGATGCTCTTCGGCACCGGCATGTTAGCCGGCGCGCCGGCCGCGGCCAGCCATTGCGGCCACTCGTCGGCGCGGTAGGAACGCAGCAGCGTGTGCCTGGAAACGTCGGCCGGCGTGTGGAGCTGCTCCGCGATGCTGGGAACGCATAGCGCCGAAAGTGGTGCCTCCAGCAGTCGGACCGCCTCGACACCATGCCATGCCCCTGCCCCGAAGCGGATCGCGTAGTCCAGCCCCTCGGCGGCGATGTCGACACGGTTGTTGTTCGTGGAAAGACGCAGATCGATGAAAGGATGCCGCGCCTGGAAATCGGCGAGGCGCGGCAACAGCCAGCCGACCGCCAACGTCGCCACCGCACCGACGCGCAACACCTCGCGATAGTGGCCACCCTCGAAACGTTCCAGCGTTCCGGCGATGCGGTCGAACGCCTCGCGCAGCGCCGGCAGCAACGTTTCGCCTTCCGGCGTCAGCATCAGGCCGCGAGGCAGCCGGTTGAACAGGATGACGTTCAATTGGCCTTCGAGGCTCTTTACGTGATGGCTGACGGCGGCCTGCGTCACGCACAGCTCGATCGCCGCCTTGGTGAAGCTAAGGTGCCGCGCCGAAGCTTCGAATGCCCGCAGCGCGTTGAGGGGAAGATGAGGTCGAACCACGGAACACCCAAATTATTCTAATGGCTGGCGCTAGATATCGTCGTTTGTTCGATGCGTACAGGCCACCTATACCAGCTTCACCCGATCGGCTTCCCTGCTTCAAATTACAGCCCGGATTTCGATATGCGGGTCTTTGGACATACAAAAGCGATCAACGACCGCAGCCCTCCCAGGCGCCGCGGATCGCACAACCACGAGGATGCTGTAGCTGCCATGAGAAATATTACCTTTTCGAGGCTTGGGTCTGTTGCTTTTGCCTGGCTCGCGCTCGGCGCGAATGCGCAGGCGGCGGAAAGCGAACAAGGTCAACTCGGCCGCATCGTCGCCAAGGCGATCGAACCGGTCATGAAGGAAAACGACGTTCTCGGCATGGCCGTTGCCGTTACCATCAAGGGCAAGCGCTACTTCTTCAACTACGGCGTGGCATCGAAGGAAAGCGGCCAGAAGGTCACTGAAAACACCATTTTCGAGATCGGTTCGATCAGCAAGACCTTCACCGCCACGCTTGCCGCCTATGCGCAGCAAACCGGTACGATGGCTCTATCGGATCCAGCGGTCAAATACATGCCGGCCTTGGCTGGCAGCGCGCTCGAGAAGGTCAGTCTGCTTGATCTCGGCACCTATGCCGCCGGCGGCCTGCCCCTGCAGTTTCCGGACAGCGTGAAGGGTCAGGATGGAATTGTCGCCTTCTTCAAGAGCTGGCGGCCGGACTATGCTGCCGGCACCTACCGCCAGTACTCCAACCCGAGCATCGGCCTCTTCGGAGAATTGGCCGCCAAGAGCATGGGCAAGCCTTTCGCTGATCTGATGGAGCAGAAGCTTTTCCCCGCGTTCGGCCTGACGAGCACCTTCATCAAGGTCCCTGAATCCCGCATGGCCGATTATGCTTTCGGCTATTCGAAGGCCGACAAGCCGATCCGAGTCTCGTCAGGTCCGTTCGGTTCGGAAGCCTATGGCGTCAAGACGACCTCGACGGATATGGCGCGGTATCTGGAACTGAACATGGACAGTTCCAGCCTCGATGCCGCGATGAAAGGCGCGATCGTCGCCACCCACACCGGATATTACAAAGTCGACAACACCACCCAGGGCCTGGGATGGGAGACCTATTCTTATCCGACGACACTCGACGTGCTGCTTGCCGGCAATTCATCGGACATGGCTCTCAAGCCACACAAGGTGGAAAGACTGGTTCCGCCGCAAGAGGCGGGAGATGACGTGCTGATCAACAAGACCGGCTCCACCAACGGCTTTGGTGCCTACGCCGTTTTCGTTCCGGCGGAAAAGATCGGCATCGTCATGCTGGCCAACAAAAGCTATCCCAACCCGATCCGGGTCAAGGCTGCATATCAGATCATCACGGCCATCGAAAAACAGCCGGGTCTGCTGAACGCCCGCTGACGCGTCACCATTTCTGATCCGAAACAGGCAACGGCGGCAAGGCACCAACCTTGTCGCCGTCACGGCGCGGCATATTGGCCACCATTGTCCGTGTCCAACACCATCGACAAGGTGACATGCCGCGGGCGCGTCAGCGCGAAGATCACAGCCTCGACGACATCGCGGTTGGTGCCGCGCCCGCCTTTGGCGCGATGCGCCACCTCCTCCCATTCGGGATCGGTTGGCAAAATATCGTCCAGATAGGGCGGATGGATCGTGATCGAGCGAACTGGCGAGCCGACCAGCATCTGCTTCAATCCTTCGGCAATCGCTGACTGGCCATGCTTGGCGGCATAGAATGGCACCGAGACCGTATGCAACGACGCGTTGAGTAGGCCGCTGATCGACCCGATCGTAACGATGTCGGGGCTTTCCGAACGCTCCAGCCCGGGCAGAAGCGCCTGCGTGAACAGGAACGTGCCGGTAATCGCGGCGTTGACCACGCCTGCGACTTCATCGGCCGTATAGGGCTCTTTCCGCCCCTCCAGCCACATCGCGCCATTGTTGACCAGAACGTCGACTGTCGGGTTGGAAGCTAAAATCGCCCGGCTTGCCTCAGTCACACTGCCTACATCAGCCAGGTCGACGGCAATACAGGTTGGTGCATTTCCAGTGCGTTCCACGATGATCGACGCGATATCGGCCAGCGCTTGTTCGTTGCGACCGCACAAAACGAGACGGGCTTCGAGTTCCGCCAGCGATATGGCAAGAGCCGCACCCAGCCCCCTTCCCGCACCGGTGATAACGACCAGCTTCCCTGCAAACCGTCCCACCAAACGAACCTCCCACAATCATCGAGTGAAGCGGACATAGGCGCCATCGGTATATTTTGCGAGACCTGCCGGGAACGGAATCCGTCCAACGCAGACCGGCCCCGCGAAAGGACACGAATGGACATCCGCCAACCGGCCATACCGAGCAACACCATTCCATCGTGCCGTTCCGAATGCGCATTCGATTGTTACGCAATGTCAGAATTTCAGCATTCCATTTCGCGCATTCGTCCTTAAGTTCACTATCCTTATGGACTTAAGGGAGGAGCGACGATGATCGAGCGTTCGCGCAATTCCGTCATCATCATTGGCGGTGGCGCCAGTGGCGTCATTCTCACAGCACATCTGTTGCGTTCGACCGATCCGGGTTTGCGTGTCACGCTGGTCGAGCGTCGCGACAGTTTCGGCAAGGGCATGGCCTATTCCACCATCTTGCCCGACCATCTCCTGAACGTCGCCGCCACCAATATGAGCGCGTTTCCCGATGATCCTGGCCACTACTGGCGCTGGCTCGTGGAAAACCGGCTCGTCGCGGCCAATGCCGGGCCGGTCTACACGCCACGCGGCATCTATGGGCGTTATCTCGAGCATGTTCTGGCCACTTGCGTCGAACGCGAAAGCGCTACCGGCCGCCTGCGGCTGGTGAAGCAGGAATGCATCGGTGTCGCCACCACGCAGGGCGGCGTCGAGGCACGGCTGGCCGACGGCACCAGCCTGGTCGGTCATGTCGTCGTGCTCGCCACCGGTCACGACGAGGCGCCGGCCACGGACCAGAATTTCGCGCTCCGTGTCGGCTCGGCCGAAGATACGCCACTGGACCCTGACGCCCGGGTGCTTGTGCTCGGAACCGGCCTCAGCATGGCCGACGCGTGGCTCACGCTCCAGCATCGTGGACACAAGGGCGAAGTCGTTGCCGTATCGCGACGCGGGCTGCTGCCCTGGCCGCACCAGAAGGGCAACCCGATCAAGCTCGACAGCGCCGACATCCCACTTGGTACTGAGCTCTCCTATTTCGTGGACTGGTTCCACAAACTGGTGCGCGAGACCGAAAAAGCCGGCGGCAACTGGCGCGACGTCGTCGATGGGCTGAGGCCGTTCAACCAGCGCATCTGGCAGAATTGGCCTGCTACCGCCAAACGCCGCTTTCTCGAACACACCAAGGCCTGGTGGGATATCCACCGCCACCGCATGGCGCCGCAGATCCATGCGAAGGTGAGCGAAGCTGTGCGTTCCGGCCGGTTAAGGCTCCTTGCAGCGCGCGTCCTCGATACGCAGCCGGACGGTGATCATGGACGCAAGGTGCGGCTCTTGCCGCGCCGCTCGCGCGAAACGGAAACACTGCATGTCGGTCGTGTCTATGACTGCACCGGCATCGTGAAGGACGTGTCGACCGGTTCGATTGCCGTCATCCGCTCGCTGACTGATCGCGGCCTGGCACGCCCTGACCCGTTGCGCCTCGGTCTCGACGTCACGCCGGACTGTGCGGTGATCGACGCAAGCGGCTCGGTTTCCGACCGGCTGTTCGCTGTCGGCCCGCTGACGCGCGGCACATTCTTCGAGATCGACGCCGTCCCCGATATCCGCAACCAGACGGCAAGGCTGGCGGGAAGATTGACGCAGCAAAGCGCGCCGGGCTTTCGCTGATTGCAGAAACGGAAGCGGCGCGATCCGTATAGACCGCGCCCCTCCATCTGTTGCCCGAAGCGTCAGAAGCCGTATCTTTGAACCAGATCGAAACGGCCGGCCGCGACGGCTGAGCTTGCGGCCCAAGCTGCGTCCCGCCGTGCCAGCGAGTTCCGCACGAAGGACGCGACATGGCCGAACGCATCGAGATCGGCCGTGGTCTCGATGCCCGCAACCATGAACTCGGATACGCCCGCATCGATGAAGCCAAGCAGCGAAAGTGCTGCCTGCGCCGGCAACCGAGGCAGGTCTGCGAAACCGGCATTGGCGTGTGCATCGTCTGCAACCCAATGAACAGGCAATGCGAAGCGAACCTTGCCTTGCCGACCGTGCCTTGCCGCCGCCGCGCGGACCCGGCCTGCCAATAGCCGCGCCTCGTCCGGAGAACCGGCTGTCAGTTCAAAGACGTCGGCATGCTTGCCGGCAACGTTCAGCGCTGTTCCGGAAAGCCCACTCATGCGGATCGGCACATGGACGCTCGGAGGCTGCTTGCGCGGCACGAAGCCGCCGGCAACGCTGTAGAACGGCCCCTCATGGTCGATCGGCCTTTCATTCGCCCACAGCCGCTTCAACAGCATCAGATACTCGTCCGTACGCCGCCAGAATGCGATGTGGCTGGGTTGCCACTCAGTGTCTGCGAAGCCTCGAGCAGGTACGCGCAACGAGATGCGGCCGTCGCTCAGTGCTTGCAAGGCAACCACGCGACGCGCGGCCGTCACAGGATCCAGTTCTCCGGCCCCATGCGTGACGACGAGTTGCAGCGATTTGAAGCGAGCCGCAACGGCCTCATCGAGCTCTGCGAGTGGCGCGCCCCGTTCTTCGAGTTGCCAGGACCGGAAGCCCGCATTCCAGGCGAGCGCCGGCGCTACATCGCCGCTCCGGACGCGAGCATCGCCGGTGTTGGACAGTGGTTCAGTGTTATTGGGGGGCACGAAAGTGAACACGACGCTCATCACAACTTCTCCCTTGTTGTGGCTGACAGGCGGGTGATTCAACTCCTACAAAACGCCAGACGCTTGCAGGCTGCCTGGCGAGAGCCTCAGTGCACGAGGCCGAGGACAAAGGCGCCGGCAAAGAGGAAGGATATGGCGAACACCGCATAAGGCGCGAACGCACCTGCAAGAGCCGGCGCTGCTGGGCTGCTATTCTTGCGGGTCTTGCGACCGGCGGTCTGGATTTGGAAATGCGCCACAGCGTCCTCCATTTCCTTTAGTCTATAAACTCAGTAGATTTTGTCGATTGCTATTTTTGACGAAGCGATAGCATGGCTTTCTCAGATGCCTCGACGGCTTCGAACTTTGTTCCGCGAAATTGCCATGCGGCGCGGTTAGGCGCGCTCCAATATCCGCATCGTCCTTTCTGGCCGTTCGCTTTGGCGGCCAATGCAAAAACTCTGGCGATACCCGGGCATTTTTCGTATCACAGCGCCGCGCCCGCCCGGCGGCGCTATACGATGGAACCCGCTCCGATGTTCGAAGACTTGCAGCCCGCGCCGACAGACAAGATCCTGGCCCTGATCGGCCTTTATCGCGCGGACCCGCGCACCGACAAAGTCGATCTCGGCGTCGGCGTCTACAAGGACCGCGCGGGCAAGACCGTGGTGATGCGCGCCGTACGCGCGGCTGAAAAGCGCCTGCTGGAGACGCAGGACACCAAGACCTATCTCGGTCTGGCCGGCGACCTTGCTTTCAACGCCGCAATGGCGGATCTCGTATTCGGTAAGAGCGCCGACGTCACACGCATTCGCTCCGCGCAAGCGCCGGGCGGCTCCGGTGCGCTGCGCCTGGCGGCCGAGCTTCTCAAGCGCACCAGGCCGGATGCCGTGGTGTGGATTTCCAACCCGACCTGGCCGAACCACATCCCCATGATGCGCGGCGCCGGCCTGACTGTCCGGGAATACCCCTATTTCGATGCGGAAAGCGGCACCGTGCGCTTCGACGCCATGCTGGCGGCGTTGAAGGAAGCCAAGAGCGGCGATGCCGTGCTTTTGCACGGGTGCTGCCACAACCCGACCGGCGCCAATCTGACAGCGGCTCAATGGGCCGAAGTGGCGGACCTGCTGGTAGCGCGCGGCCTGCTGCCTTTCGTCGACATCGCTTACCAGGGGTTTGGCGAAGGCCTTGAGGCCGATGCAGCCGGTCTGCGCATCGTCGCGGGCAAGGTGCCGGAAATGCTGGTCGCGGCCAGCTGTTCCAAGAACTTTGCCGTCTATCGCGACCGCGTTGGCGCGGCGATGATCATGGGCAGGACTGGCCCGGAAGCTGACATGGCCCAAGGCCACATGCTGGCCGCAGCCCGCACGCTCTATTCCATGCCGCCGGATCACGGTGCGGCGGCGGTCCGTATCGTCCTCGAAGACAAGGACCTGCGAGCCGATTGGGAAGCCGAGCTTGAGGAAATGCGCCAGCGCATGCTGCGACTGCGCGTCGCCTTCGCCGAGGCGTTGCGCCGCCAGTCCAATTCCGATCGCTTCGACTTCATCGCCGAGCATCGCGGCATGTTCTCGCGCCTCGGCCTGCGCGAAGACCAGGTTGAGCGGCTCCGGGCCGAACACGGCGTCTATATGGTTGGTGACAGCCGCATCAACGTAGCGGGTCTACCTGAGGATGGGCTGGACAAGCTCGCCAAGGCGATCGTTTCAGTGCTCGACTAGGCTGCCGCGACAGTCAGCCAGACTGTGGACAAACGGCCAATGCCACATACCGGCATTGGCCGTTTTGCCGAGCGCGGGCTAGCATCCGGCCATGAAGCCCTCCAAGGACATCTCCCGCCTCATCGAAATCATGGCGGCGCTGCGCGCGCCGGTCACCGGCTGCCCGTGGGATGTCGAGCAGACCTTTTCTACCATCGCGCCTTACACGATCGAGGAAGCCTACGAGGTGGCGGATGCCATCGCCCGCGACGACATGGACAACCTGCGCGAGGAACTCGGCGACCTCCTGCTTCAGGTTGTCTATCACGCGCAAATGGCTGACGAAGAAGGTGAATTTGCTTTCGGCGATGTGGTCGAAGCCATCACCAGGAAGATGATCCGCCGCCACCCGCACGTCTTCGGCGACCAAGAGGCGCGCGATGCCGGCATGGCCAAGGGCATGTGGGAAAAGATCAAGGCCGAGGAGAAGGCGGAGCGTCGCGCCGCCCGACTGGAGCGCGGGCAGGACCCCGAGGATCATGGCAACGGGTTCCTGGATTCCGTGCCGGTCGCCCTGCCCGCTCTCACCCGGGCGTTGAAGCTGCAGGAGAAAGCGGCCCGTGTCGGTTTCGATTGGAGCGAGGCCGCTCCGATCCTCGACAAGATCGAGGAAGAGGTCGCCGAACTGCGCGAAGCACTTGCCAAGGGCGACACCGCCTCGATCAAGGACGAATTCGGCGACATGCTGTTCGCCGTCGTCAATCTCGGCCGTCATCTCAAGGTCGATTCGGAGGCCGCGCTCGCCGGCACCAACGATAAATTCCGCAAACGCTTTCACTATGTGGAACGGACGCTGGACCAGTCAGGCGGCAGCCTGGAGCAGGCGACATTGGATGAAATGGAAGCGCTCTGGCAGAAAGCCAAGAGCGAGCCCTAAACGACGACTAATCCTGGCGAAATGGCTATAGCGAGCGCAAGCTAGCCTTGGATCCGGCGATGCAGGCGACCTTCGATCTCTTCCCGCGCGCTTTCCGTCGCCATCAGCGAAAGTAAAACGCTGCCGTCCTCGTTGTCGGTGCGCGCAACAACGTCGCCGTTGCGATAGAGCCAGTCGACCAGCCCAAGCTGTGCCGGCTGCAAGGTGACTTCGACCCGCTGCAATTCACCCGACACGCGGGTCTCGATCAGCGACTTAAGTGCATCGATGCCTTCGCCCGTCACCGCGGAAATGGCAACCGGCGGACGCCTGCCGTCGGCGCTCTCCGCCAGCAGGCGGTCGCGATTGCCTTCGTCTAGCAGGTCGATCTTGTTCCAGACCTCGACGACACGGTCGGTGTTGGCGGCATCCACACCAAGATCGGCCAGGATGCGTTCCACATCCTCGGCCTGCGCGGCAGTGTCCGGGTCCGAAATATCGCGCAAGTGAATTACAAGATCGGCCTCCACCACCTCTTCCAACGTCGCTCGGAAGGCCGCCACCAGATGTGTCGGCAGATCGGAGATGAAGCCGACCGTGTCAGACAGAATTACCGGTGTGCCATGCGGCAGCCGTACACGGCGCAGCGTGGGATCGAGCGTCGCGAACAACATGTCCTCTGCCAACACCCCCGCCCCCGTCAACAGGTTGAACAGGGTCGACTTGCCGGCATTGGTGTAGCCGACGATGGCAACCACGGGAAAAGGCACCTTCTTGCGTTTGGCCCGATGCAGATCGCGCGTGCGCCGCACCGTCTCCAATTCACGCTTCAGCCGGATGATCTTCTCTTGCAGGGCACGGCGGTCGGCCTCGATCTGCGTTTCGCCCGGGCCGCCCAGAAAACCGGCGCCGCCACGCTGGCGCTCAAGGTGGGTCCAGCTGCGCACCAGCCGGCCCTTCTGGTAGTTGAGATGTGCGAGTTCGACCTGCAGCGTGCCTTCCTTGGTGCGGGCGCGCTCGCCGAAAATCTCAAGGATGAGACCGGTGCGGTCCAACACCTTGACGTTCAATTCCTTCTCCAGATTGCGCTGCTGCACCGGAGTGAGCGGATGGTCGATGATGGCCAGTTCCGCGTGCTTGTCCTTGACCGCCTCTGCCAGTTCAGAAACCTTGCCCGAGCCGAGCAGGGTCGCCGGTCGCGGTTCCGCGACAATGGTGATTGAAGTCTGGACTGGATCGAGATCGATGGCGCGGGTCAGGCCGACGGCTTCATCGAGCCGCGCCTCGGGCGACCGTGCCAGTCGCACCCGGCCGCTGTCGTCCTCCTGCCTGGGATGATTCGGCAGCACGGGCACAATGACGAGGGCGCGGGTGGCTTTGTCGCCGCCCTCGCCCTTAACGTCTGTTGATTGTCCGCGGCCTTTGCGGCCCGCGTCACCTTGCTTGGTCAATTAGCCGCCTTGGCTTTCCTCACCATCGAACATCTGAACCGGTTGGCTCGGCATGATCGTGGAAATGGCATGTTTGTAAACGAGCTGGGAATGCCCGTCACGCCGCAGCAATACGCAGAAATTGTCGAACGAGGTCACGACCCCGGTCAACTTCACTCCGTTGATGAGGAAGATCGTCAGTGGGTTCTTGCTCTTGCGCACCGAGTTCAGGAATAGGTCCTGAAGATTTTGCGAACGCTCTGCCATTGTTCTTATCTTTCGCCGATCCCCTTCGGTATGCATGCCAATGCGCCAAAATACTCGGCGTATGTCAAGCTTGCAGACATGCTTGTCGTCAACAACGACAAGTAGAACGAGATATATTGATGTCCATTCCTGTTGTGCCGGTTATCAGGCCGGACTTTTTTCCGCAACGTCAAAAAACGCTTGTCTCAACGAAAGTGTTACCGATCCAGGGTGGCCGTTGGCAACGGCCTGACCGTCGATGGCTACAACCGGCATGGCGATCAGGGTTGCCGAACTGACAAAGGCTTCGCGCGCCGTTTTCGCCTCATCGACCGTGAACGCCCGTTCCTCGATTCGCAGGCCAAGCTTGGCTGCGACGTCGAAGATCGTCGTGCGGGTGATGCCGCGCAGGATTCCCGTGTCGGCCGGCCGCGTTACCAGCGCGCCGTCCCGGGTCACGATCCATGCGTTGGTCGAGCCGCCTTCCTTGACGGTACCATCGGGATCGACAAACCAGGCCTCCTGCGCGCCGGCCTCCTTGGCTTTCTGCTTGGCCAGGACGTTGGGCAGCAGCCCAATGGTCTTGATGTCGACGCGCTCCCAGCGGTTCTCCGGAACCGTGATCACCTTCACGCCGGACTCGGCCTTCCTGGCGGATGCGGCGGGATCGACCCGCTTCGCCGTCACCACCAGCGAGGACGGTGTATCCGGCGAGGGGAAGACGTGATCGCGCGGAGCGACGCCGCGCGTCACCTGCAGATAAACCAGCCCGTTGACCACGCGATTGCGGCGTACCACTTCGCGAACGATAATCGCCAGCGCCTTGCGGTCGACCGGCCATGCCATGGCCAGTTCCCGCAACGACCTGTCGAGGCGCTCAAGATGACGGGTCATGTCGACGATGAAGCCGCGCGCGACCTCGCACACCTCGTAGACGCCGTCTGCGAACTGATAACCGCGATCCTCAATATGCACGGCGGCGTCACGGTGCGCGACATAGCGTCCGTTGACATAGGCAATGCGCGGCATGGCGAACCCTCTGAAATATTAGGCTTTCTTACGCGATTCCGGTGGTCGCGTATCGAACAATGGCATGGTCCAGCCGGCCGTGGCAGCGGCCGGCGGATAATCAGACACCCAGCGACTTCAGCTTGCGGTGCAGAGCGGAGCGCTCCATGCCGATGAATTCGGCGGTCTTGGAGATGTTACCGCCGAAGCGGTTGATCTGGGCGATCAGATAGTCCTTCTCGAATTGCTCGCGCGCCTCGCGCAACGGCAGCGCCATGATGTGCTGGTCCGACTGGTTGGGCGTACGCGGCATCACGTCGCCGATTTCCGACGGCAACAGTTCCGCGGTGATCGGCACCTCGACATCGTCGCCACGTGCCAAAATCATCAGCCGTTCAATGTTGTTGCGCAGCTGGCGCACATTGCCCGGCCAGTTATGGGCCTGCAGCACAGCCAAGGCATCGTCGCCGATGCGGCGCGGCTTGATACCCGCTTGCCTGGCGATCTGCTTGACGAAAGTGTCGACCAGATAGGGAATGTCCTCGCGCCGCTCGGCAAGCCCGGGCACCGAGACCGGCACGACGGCCAGACGGTGGTAGAGGTCTTCGCGGAAACGACCCTCGGCGATCATCGCCTCGAGGTTCTGTGCCGTCGAGGAAATGATACGGACATCCACCTTCACGCGCTTGGTGCCACCCACACGCTCGAACTGTTGCTCGACCAGAACGCGCAGGATCTTGTTCTGGGTCTCGCGCGGCATGTCGGCCACTTCATCGATGTAGAGAATGCCGCGATGTGCCTCCTCCAGCGCACCGACCTTGCGCTCGGTGCCGTTCGATTCGGTGCCGAATAGCTCGATCTCCATGCGCTCTGGCGTGATGTTGGCGGCGCTCAACGTCACGAACGGTCCGCTTTTGCGGGCCGACAGCGCATGGATCGCGCGGGCCGCCAATTCCTTGCCGGAACCGGAGGGGCCGATGATCATGATGCGGCTGTTGGTCGGCGCCACGCGCTCGATTGTCTGGCGCAACTGGCTCATCGCTGACGACATACCAATCAGGTCAAACGTCTCGCCGCTGCGTTGCTTGAGATCCGAGACCTCGCGTTTGAGCTTGGAGGTTTCCAGCGCGCGCTCGGCGACGAGGATCAACCGGTCGGCCTTGAACGGTTTCTCGATGAAATCATAAGCACCGCGCCGGATGGCCGAGACGGCGGTCTCGATGTTGCCGTGGCCGGAAATCATCACCACCGGCAGGTTGGGATGCAGCGTCTTGATCTCGTCCAGCAGCGCCAGACCGTCGAGACGCGAACCCTGCAGCCAGATGTCGAGGAAGATCAAGCGCGGCGCGCGATCCGCGATCGCCGCCAAGGCGCTGTCGGCATCGTGGGCCGTGCGCGTTTCATGCCCCTCGTCACTCAGGATACCGGCAACCAGTTCGCGGATGTCTTCTTCGTCGTCGACGACAAGAATATCAGACGCCATTACCGACCTTCTCAGTTTCTCGTTCGTTTTCCGCCATGCCGCGGCCACCTGATGCGGCGCCGCTCGAAGGCAGGATGATGCTGATCATCGCCCCTCGCCCGCCGTGGAAGTCGGCCGGCGCATCGTGCAGTTCCAGCCGGCCGCCATGGTCTTCCACGATCTTTTTGACAATCGCGAGGCCAAGGCCGGTGCCTTTCTCGCGTGTCGTCATATAGGGCTCCAGCAGACGCTGGCGATTCTCGCGCGGCAGGCCTTTGCCATTGTCGATCACGTCCACCCGGATCGAACCGTCCTTGGGTGTTGCCTGGATACGGATCACGCCGCTTCCACCGGGAGCGAACTGCATACCTTCCATGGCTTCGGCGGCATTCTTGATCACATTGCCGAATGCCTGCGACAGCAGGCGGTTGTCGAAGGTACCCTTGAGCGGGCGGTCGCCGAAATCGCGCTCGAAAGCGATGTCCGAGCGACTGACCTCCACCAGGAAGGACGCCTCGCGCAACGGCTCGCGCAGGTCGATCGCCTTCATCTCGGGCTTCGGCATGCGCGCGAAGGCTGAGAACTCATCGACCATGCGGCCAATATCCTCGACCTGCCTGATGATGGTGTCCGTGCACTGGTCGAAGACCTCGCGGTCTTCGGTGATGACCTTGCCATAGCGGCGGCGAATGCGCTCGGCCGAGAGCTGGATCGGGGTCAGCGGGTTCTTGATCTCGTGAGCGATGCGCCGCGCGACGTCAGCCCAGGCGGAGGTGCGCTGCGCGGTGACAAGATCGGTGATGTCGTCCACGGTCACGACGTAGGACTTGTCGCTCTCGTAGTCCTGATCCTGGTCTTCCTCGATGGTGACCTGGACGTTGAAAGTGCGCTCGGCGCCGGCACGGAAGAAGGTGACTTGCTCACGATAGACCGGCTTGCCGGACTTGCGACCGATTTCGAGCACCCGACCGACATGCGGCAAGGCTGCGGACAAGTTCTGTCCCAGCGCCGCATCCGACGACATGGCCAGCATTGCCTCGGCCGACTTGTTGACGATGGTGATGGTGCCGAACGGATCGACGCCGATGACGCCCGATGTCACGCCGGCAAGCACTGCCTCCGAGAACCTGAGGCGCTCGTCGGCGAGGTCCTTGGCCGTCAGGATTTCGTTGCGCTGCGATTTCAGCTCGAACAGCATGTTGTTGAACGTCTCGCCCAGCGAGGCAACGTCGCCGTCGGACTGACGCACCGGCACCGAAACGTCGAGATTGCCGGTCGCCACCTCGTCGGCGGCGCCGATCAGTTGGCGGATCGGCCGCACCAGACGGTCGGCCACCGCGATGCCCGTCCAGATCGCCGACAGGATGACGATCAGTGTCAAGGACAGGTAAGGCAGTGCGAATGCCACCTGCGAGAAGGATCGATTGCCCTCAAGGCCACTATATTCACTCGTATTGGCCCTGACGATCTCACGCGCCTTGATCACTTCCGGATCGACGACACGGATCGTGTAGAGATAGAGCCCCTCGATCTCCTTCAGCTTGATGATCGCGCCCATGATGTTGCGCGTGCGTGGCTCGATCAGCAGCGGCGTGCCATTCTGGGCTTCCTTGACCGCACCGTTCGGCGGCTCCGGCATCGGGAAGTCGGCACTGGTCTTGGCGCTGAGCACGAAACCGCCATCGGCATTGACCAGCGCTGCATGGGCAAGGCCGCGCCCGACAGCCTCCTTATTCATCAGGTCGATGAAGCCGGTGCGGTCGAGCCCGTAAAGCGTCCGCGAGCTGTCGAGATCATAGGCCATGGACAGCGTCGTGCCCTGCAGGTTGCGGGCGTTCTCCTGCACATAGGCGTCCGCGATCGACAGCGATGAATTGATGATCGTCTTGGTGCGGATTTCGAACCAGCGATCAAGACCGATGTTGAGCGTGATCGAGGCGATGATGGCGACCAGGATCGCCGGCACCGCTGCCACCAGCCCGAACATCGCCACAATACGCACATGCAGCCGCGATGCAGCCTTGCCGGTGCGGCGCGCCATGATGATTCGCCGCGCCTCGCGGGCGATCAGTGCGGCGAGGAAAAGGATGAACAGCGCGTTGAGGCCGATCAGCCAGAGCGTCGTCGTTCTATCGGGCACGATCGGCGTTGCCCCGACCAGAATCGCAAAGGAAATGCCGGCCATTAGCAGCGCGCCGAGGATCGCAACGATGCCAGGCAGCGCCATCAGCCGCCTGGCTTCCTGCACCCCGGTTCGTCGAAACAATGATCCGCTCAATGTGATGGCCTGCTCAGCCATTTCGCCGCTTGCTGTCATGATTGCGTCGCATCTATGCAACGCATTGTGGCGAATATGCAACAAGACGCCCGATCACAAAAATCTTTCGGCACCTCATCAACCGAAATTTGTTTGCGTCGTCGCGAAGCTCGCGACGGCGGGATTTCGCCGCGATCAGTTCGGTCGCGATCCGCGATAAACGTTGACGCCGAGGTCCCGGATCTTCTTGCGCAACGTGTTGCGATTGAGGCCGAGCAGGTCGGCGGCACGGATCTGGTTGCCGCGCGTCGCTGTCATCGCGGCCAAGACCAACGGGTGCTCCATTTCTTCGAGGATGCGCTGGTAGAGGCCAGGCGGCGGCAATTCATCGCCGAAAGAGGCGAAATAGCGCTGCAGATAGTGCTCCACCGCCTGGCTGATCGACAGGTCGTCGGGGATCAGCGCGTTGGCGCTGGGCACAACTGGCGCTTCCGCCGTCTTGAGCTCGGCTTCGATGATTTCGGCGGAAATCTCATCCTGCGGATAAAGTGCTGCCAACCGGCGCACCAGGTTTTCCAACTCGCGTACATTGCCCGGCCAAGGATAACGCTTCATCAGCTCGATGCCGGCGGGCACGATGCGCTTGGTCTGCAAGCCTTCCTTGGCGCCAAGCTTGAAGAAATGCCGTACCAGGTCCGGAATGTCCTCGGCGCGTTCGCGCAGGCCGGGAAGCCGCAACGGCACGACATTGAGGCGATAGAACAAATCCTCGCGGAACAGGCCTTGATTGATCAGCGTGCGCAAATCCTTGTTGGTGGCAGCAACGATGCGCACGTCCGTCTTGATCGGCGTGCGTCCGCCAACGGTCGTGTATTCGCCCTGCTGCAAAACACGCAGCAGCCTGGTCTGTGCCTCCATCGGCATGTCGCCGATCTCGTCCAGGAACAGCGTGCCGCCCTCAGCCTGTTCGAAGCGGCCGGTGGAGCGGTTCTGCGCTCCGGTAAAGGCGCCCTTCTCGTGACCGAACAATTCGGATTCAATCAGGTCGCGCGGGATCGCCGCCATGTTGATGGCAACAAACGGCCCGCCTCTGCGACGCCCATATTCGTGTAGCGCACGCGCGACCAACTCCTTGCCGGTGCCCGATTCGCCGCTGATCATCACCGTAAGGTCCGTCTGCATCATGCGCGCCAGCATGCGGTAGATGTCTTGCATGGCGGCCGAACGACCAACCAGCGGCATGGTCTCGGGTTGCTCCTCCGGTCGAATATCAGCCTTCGGACGGCGCGGTTCGGCGAGCGCCCGGCCCACGATGTTAAGCAGCTCGGTCAGGTCGAACGGCTTCGGCAGGTATTCGTAGGCGCCTGTCTCGGAAGCACGGATAGCGGTCATGAAAGTGTTCTGCGCGCTCATGACGATAACCGGCAGTTCTGGCCGCGCCTTCTTGATGCGTGGCAGCATGTCGAAGGCATTCTCATCGGGCATGACCACGTCGGTGACGACGATGTCGCCCTCGCCCGCAGCCACCCAGCGCCACAAGGTCGAGGCATTGGACGTAACCCGCACTTCATGGCCGGCGCGCGACAGCGCCTGGTTGAGCACGGTGCGGATCGCCGCATCGTCGTCGGCGACAAGAATGGTGCCGCGAGCGGTCATATGCGGTGATCTCCTTCGTCGTCATGCATTTCCGGCGCCGGGTCTTTCCAGACTGGCAACAGCACGCGAAACGTGGTGCCGCGCGGCGTCGAATCGCATTCGATGATGCCGCCGTGCTCGCCGACGATCTTGGCAACCAGCGCCAGACCGAGCCCCGAACCATTCGGTTTTGTGGTGATGAACGGGTCGAACAGGATCGGCAGGATGTCTTCCGAGACGCCGGAACCGTTGTCGTGCACGCAGAATTCCAGCGGCAGCGACACGCGATCCTGCGTACCTGGCACCGACATGCGAATGCCGGGGCGGAACGCCGTCGTCAGCGTGATCTCGCCGAGCGGGTCGGAACCGACCGCTTCGGCCGCGTTCTTGACCAGGTTCAGGAACACCTGGATGAGCTGATCACGATTGCCGTAGACCGAAGGAAGCGATGGATCATAGTCTTCCATGATCTTGATCCGGTTGGCAAAACCGTTCCGGGCGATCGCCTTCACATGATCGAGCACGACATGGATGTTGACGGGATAACGGTCGATCGGCCGCTCGTCCGAAAACACCTCCATGCGGTCGACCAGCGACACGATACGATCGGTTTCGTCGGTGATCAGCCGGGTCAACGCCCGATCCTCGTCGGAGGCGGAAAGTTCAAGCAATTGGGCAGCGCCGCGGATGCCGGACAACGGGTTCTTGATCTCGTGCGCCAGCATGGCGGCAAGGCCGGTAACCGAACGGGCAGCCCCGCGATGCGTCATCTGCCGATCGATCTTGTCGGCCATCGAGCGTTCCTGGAACATCACGACGACGGAATCCGGGAATTCCGGCACCGGCGCCGCGTAAAGGTCGACGATCTTCTCGATGCCGAGGCGCGGCGAAGACACATCCACTCGGTATTCGTTGACCGGCGCATGCCGTTCTCGAACCTGGTCGACCAGGGTTAGTAGCGGGCTGCCGAAGGGAATCAATTTGGCCAGCGTATTGCGCGCCAGCATGGTCGCACTGGAGCGGAAGAAGTCCTCGGCATCGGCGTTGGCATAGGTGATATGGCCTTCCGGCCCCACCATGATCACCGGACGGCGGATGGTGTTGAGCAGGATCTGCGCGGCATCGGCCATGTCCGCGACTGGAGCCATCGCAACGGTCATGCCGCGCTCCTGATCGCTTCGACTTCGCTGTCGCGCGCAAACGCCTCACGCAACAAGGCGATGACGCGCTCGGGTTCGAAGCTGGTGAGGATATCCTTGCGCAGGTCGGCAGCAGACGCAGCGGCGTGTCGATCAAGATACCAGCCGAGATGTTTCCGGGCCTGCCTCAATCCGCTTTCGATGCCATAATGCGCCAGCATATCCTCGTAGTGCGCGACGACATATTCGCCAAGTTCCGCGGCACTCCCCGGCAAGCTCACGGATTCGCCACCACTTGCGACAGCGGCGAGTGCGCCGGCCGTCCACGGCGCGCCATAATGAGCGCGACCGACCATGACCGCATCGGCGCCCGACTGGTCGAGGATCACTGCCGCATCGGCTGGTGAGGCAACATCGCCATTGGCGACGACGGGGATCGATACGGCATCTTTCACGCGGGCGATCGCGCGCCAATCTGCTTTGCCCTGGTAGAACTGGCAGCGTGTGCGGCCGTGCACCGTCACCATCCTGACGCCGGCCTGTTCGGCGCGCCGTGCCAGCATCGGCGCGTTCAGCGCGTCTTCGTCCCAGCCGAGCCGCATCTTGACGGTCACCGGCACCTCGACCGCGCCGATGACGGCTTCAATCAAGGTCAATGCGTGATCGAGATCGCGCATCAGCGCCGAGCCGGCATAGCCGCCGGTCACCTTCTTCGCCGGACAGCCCATATTGATGTCGATGATGTCGGCGCCTTCGCCGGCAGCGATCCGTGCGGCCTCAGCCATGTGAGCCGCCTCGCGTCCGGCGAGTTGCACCATGTGTACAGGCAGGCCGGAATGGCGAATGCGCAGGTCGAATCCGGCCCTGCCCCGCGCCAGTTCGCCACTGGCAACCATCTCCGAAACCACAAGGCCGGCCCCATGCGCATAAGCGCGTTTGCGGAACGGCTCGTCGGTGATGCCGGACATGGGCGCCAGGAAGATGCGATTGCGCAACTCCACCCCACCCACATCGAGCGGCAAGGCGAGTTTCTCAGGATTGGTCATGCACAAAAACCAAGCAATATCTAGTGTTGCCTATTCCCTAGCCAGATCGGAATGATTGTGCAATGCAGAATGAACATGCATTGCGGCTTATTTGGGAAAATGCTGGCCTTCCGCGCCGCCCACGACTAAGCGTCTGCGCATGAAGGAACCGAGCGCAATCAAGGCTGTCGCCACAGATCGCCGTGTTGCCGCCGTCATCGTGGCGGCAGGCCGCGGCGAACGCGCCGGGCAGGCCGAGGGGCCCAAGCAGTACCGCCGCATCGGCGGCCGCGCCATCCTTGCCCATACGCTGGAGACCTTTCTTGCGCATCCGCAAGTCGGCCAGGTGGTGGTCGTGATTCATGGCGACGACCAGGAGTTGCTGCGCAAGGCGATAGGCGACAACCTCGAACGGGTCGCAATCGTCACCGGCGGTCCGACAAGACAGGATTCAGTACGTCTCGGTCTTTTGGAACTGGTAGCGCAGGCGCCAGACAGGGTTCTCATCCACGACGCGGTGCGACCGTTCTGCGATGCGGACCTGATCGACAGGGTGATTGACGTCATCGGCGCCAACCAGGGCGCGCTGCCGGCCTTGCCCGTGGCCGATACGCTGAAACGCGAGGGCCGCGACGGCACCATCGGCGAGACGGTGCCGCGCGCTGGCCTCCATGCCGCGCAGACGCCGCAGGGATTTCCTTTCCGGCCGATCCTCGAAGCGCATGAAAGAGCACATCAGGCCGGCCGCAGTGATTTCACCGACGATGCAGCGATAGCCGAATGGGCGCGCATCCCGGTCAAGATCGTCGCCGGCTCGCCGGACAACGTCAAACTCACCTGGGCACGGGATATCGCGATGGCGGATCAGAGGATTCACGGCGAACGGTCGAACTTTCCCGACATCCGCACCGGCAACGGCTACGATGTCCACGCCTTCGAGCCGGGAGATCATGTCATGCTCTGTGGCGTCGCCATCCCGCATGATCGCAAGCTGTCTGGCCATTCCGATGCCGATGTCGGCCTGCATGCCTTGACCGACGCGCTGCTCGCCACCTGCGGTGCCGGCGATATCGGCACGCATTTCCCGCCTTCCGACCCCCAGTGGAAGGGTGCCGCCTCGCGCCTGTTCGTAGAGCACGCCGCCAGGCTGGTACGCACACATGGCGGCCGCATCGCCAATGCCGATATCACGCTGATCTGCGAGGCGCCCCGCGTCGGCCCACATCGCGAGGCGATGACGGCGGCTTTGTCCAATATGCTTGGCATCTCGCCCGAACGCGTCTCGATCAAGGCGACAACCAATGAGAAACTTGGTTTTGTCGGGCGACAGGAAGGCATAGCGGCAATCGCCACGGCAAGTGTCGTCTATCCCGGAGAAGTACCGGAATGAACGACCTCACCGAACTCGCCGATCGTTTCCTGAAAACCTGCGCGGCGCGCGGGATCATGGCGGCAACGGCCGAAAGCTGCACCGGCGGCATGATCGTTGCGCATCTGACCGATATTGCCGGCTCTTCCACGGTGGTCGATCGCGGTTTCGTCACCTACTCGAACGAGGCCAAGATGGACATGTTGGGCGTCGAGCCGGCAACATTGCGGGCCTTTGGCGCCGTTTCGGCCGAAACCGCGCGGGAAATGGCCGCCGGTGCGCTCGCCCGATCGCGGGCCGGCATCACCCTTGCCGTCACCGGTATTGCCGGGCCGGACGGCGGTTCGCTGGAAAAGCCGGTTGGACTAGTCTGGTTCGGGATGGCGCTGTCTGGCCGCCCCGCAGTCGCCGAACAGCGCATCTTCGACAATCGCGGCCGCGACTTCATCCGCCGCGAGACCGTCAGGCACGCTCTTGAGATGGGATTGAAGGCGCTCGCTGTCTGAAGCCTACTTCGTCTTCAGCCAAGGCGTGGCGGTACTCCAGAAGATGATGTCGGCGCCAAGATAATCTTCTGCAAAGCGCGCGAACTCGCCCTTGCTGAACGGCTTGTGGGTTTTCGGGTTTTTGTAGGTTAAAGTCGGTTCCTGCACCGCCATGGCGACAAGCGACAGTTTCCCCTTGTATTTGTTGAAGAACGGATAGGAGTTCTTCATCTGCGCCTTGCGGCCTGGGACGATGTCGGGACCGCCGAGCCCGACGCCATTGGCGCTGGCGAATTCAAACATACGCCCCATGTAATTGTGATCATTGTCCCATTCGCATGGCCAGAAATTCACATATTGCACCACATGCGACTTGGTGAACGCTTTTCGCGCAAAAGACAGGTTTTCTAATTCGCCGGCAAAGTAATTGTCGCAACTGAAGCCTTTGGGCGGCGCTTTTTCGTCGAGGTCGATAGCGGTTTCCGGCAGGTTCACGCCGAAAACCCGACCGTCGAAGCGCGCTGCAAGAGCCGCGAGCAATGCCTGATACCGTTGGCGAACGGCGGGGTTCCACTGTTGCGCCACCCAGCCGGATCCAATTGGCTTGTTTTCGCCCGGATTGTCGAATTGC
This sequence comes from Mesorhizobium sp. 2RAF21, assembly GCF_052115345.1. Taxonomy (NCBI): domain Bacteria; kingdom Pseudomonadati; phylum Pseudomonadota; class Alphaproteobacteria; order Hyphomicrobiales; family Phyllobacteriaceae; genus Mesorhizobium; species Mesorhizobium sp. 2RAF21. Next base: position 125,902 of record NZ_JBFRGM010000016.1, read on the forward strand.
GGAGACAAACCGCCACCATACGCCGGATCGCTCATCAGATAGCCGGGGACGTATTTCGCATCTGGTTCGAAAAAACGGTCCTGGATCTGGATGAAAAGCTTCTTTTTCAGACCATCGAGAGCGGCAAGGTCCTTTTCGATCGCGGAGAAATCATACTTGTCCTTCTCCGGCTCCAACGCCCGCCAATTGTAGACGATTTGCGCCCCTTCTATATCTTGCCGACTAATTACATTCATCGCCTCATCGAGATCGCCTGCACTCGTATAGATGAAATTGCGGGGCTTCTCGGCTCGAGCCGGCAGCGAGACGGCAAGCAAAGCGACGGCAACGGCAAGACCGGCTATCTTGACCAAGGGTGGTCTCCTGTAGGGATCGCCGAGGGGCTTCAGCTTTTCAGGCGGGAGGATTTCGTCCGTAAATTACATCGGCGCGCTTCTCGAACGCCTCGGAAAACATGCGGAAGGCACGGTCGAACATCGTGCCCATCATCACGCCCAAAATGCGGCTCTTGAACTCGTAGTCGATGAAGAATCGGACGAAACAACCGTCGCTGGCCGGCTCGAAGCCCCAAATGTTGCTCAGATATTTGAACGGGCCGTCGATGTATTTCACATCGATGATGTGCTCGTCCGGCTTGAGCAACACCTGGGTGGTAAACGTCTCGCGAATGGCCTTGTAGCCGATGCTCATATCGGCGATCAGAACGGTACGCCCGTCACGCTCGCGTCGCGAGCGAACCGAAAGCGCCTCGCACAGCGGCAGGAATTGCGGATACTGCTCAACGTCAGCGACCAGCGCGAACATCTGGTCCGGACTGTGCGATACACGCCGCGTCGCCTCGAATTTCGGCATGAAACCGGCTTATTGAGCGGATTTCTTGAGCTGCTCCTCGCGTGCCGCGCGCAGGCGGGCGAAATCCTCGCCAGCGTGGTGCGAGGAACGCGTCAGCGGGCTCGAAGCCATGAGAAGAAAGCCCTTGCTCTTGCCGACGATGGCATAGGACTGGAATTCTTCCGGCGTGACGAAGCTCTTCACCGGATGGTGCTTCTTCGACGGTTGCAAATATTGGCCGATGGTCATGAAGTCGACGTCGGCCGAGCGCAGGTCATCCATCAATTGCAGTACTTCGTTACGCTCCTCGCCGAGCCCGACCATGATGCCGGACTTGGTGAAGATTGACGGATCAAGCTCCTTCACGCGCTGCAGAAGCCGGATCGAGTGAAAATAGCGCGCACCGGGGCGCACCGTCAGATAGTTGGACGGCACTGTCTCCAGATTGTGGTTGAAGACGTCGGGTCTGGCCGCCACGACGATCTCCAGTGCGCCTTCCTTGCGCAGGAAATCCGGGGTCAGAATTTCGATGGTCGTGGTCGGTGCTGCGGCGCGAATGGCCTGGATGACCTCGGCAAAATGCTGGGCGCCGCCGTCGGCCAGATCGTCGCGGTCGACCGATGTAATGACAACATGGGTCAGGCCCATCGTCTTGACGGCCTGAGCCACGCGGTTCGGCTCGTCTGCGTCGAGCGCGGTCGGAATGCCGGTGGCGACATTGCAGAAGGCGCATGCCCGCGTGCAGATCTCGCCCATGATCATGAATGTGGCGTGCTTCTTTTCCCAGCATTCGCCGATATTGGGGCAGCCGGCCTCCTCGCACACGGTCACCAGCTTGTGCGACTTCACGATCTCGCGCGTCTCGGCATAGCCCTTGGAAACCGGCGCCTTGACGCGGATCCAGTCCGGCTTGCGCAGCACCTCCTGGTCCGGCCGATGCGCCTTCTCAGGATGACGGGGACGTGGTTTGTTGGCGACGAGATCGAGAACGGTGACCATCTGAAACCTGTTTCCTGCGGCAAGCGCTGTGCGCTTCATCTAAGACTTTTCGCGGCAAAGAAAAAGGCCGACGCTGTGCATGCCGCGACGGCCTTTTTTGCATGGCGGATCGTGTGGGCGTTCAGCGCCGCACGAGGCGGCCGGCCCAGATCAGCAGACAGGCGCCGATGAAGCCGGTGATCAGATAGGCAACCCAGCCGACACCGAACACGCCGAGATTCAGCGCTTGTAGGATGGCATTCAGCACGACCGCGCCGACAATGCCCAGAACGATATTCATGAAAATGCCGGTGTTGCTCTTCATCACCATCTCGGCCAGCCACCCCGCCAGACCTCCGATGATGATGGCCGCAATCCAGCCAACGCCATTGACGCTCATCTGCACCCTCCTTGCTGCTTGGCGAACAAATTCGCATAAGCCAACGTTTCCCGCAGCGTTCCGGTTCCACGGTCAGAAGCGCGGATGAGCGCTTTTTCACGCGTTCAGAACCCGTCCATAGGCATCGAGCACGCTTTCCTTCATCGTCTCCGACAGGGTCGGGTGAGGGAAGATGGTGTGCATCAGCTCTTCCTCGGTGGTTTCCAGGTTCATGGCGACCACGAAACCCTGGATGAGTTCGGTCACTTCGGCTCCCACCATATGGGCACCGAGCAACTGCCCGGTCTTCTTGTCGAAGATCGTCTTGACCAGGCCCTGGTCTTCGCCGAGCGCAACCGCCTTGCCGTTGGCCACGAACTGGAAGCGGCCGACGCGGATATCCTTGCCCTGCTCCTTGGCCTTGGCCTCGGTGAGGCCGACGGACGCGACCTGCGGGCTGCAATAGGTGCAACCGGGGATTTTCAGCTTGTCCATCGGGTGGACATGAAGGCCCGCGATCTTTTCCATGCAGATAACGGCCTCGTGCTCGGCCTTGTGTGCCAGCATGGGCGGCCCGGCGACATCGCCGATCGCATAAATACCTGGAACATTGGTGCGGCAGAATTCGTCGATGACGATGGCGCCACGATCGATCTTCACGCCCACCGTCTCCAGCCCGAGATTCTCGGTGTTGCACTGGACGCCGACAGCCGAAATCATGCGGTCGGCGGTAATCGTCTGTGTCTTGCCGTCCTTGCCCTCGACTGTTGCAGTGACGGAATTAGCGCCCTTCTCAACCTTGGTGACTTTGGTCTCAAGCAGGATCTTCATGCCCTGCTTCTCGAGCTGCTTTTTAGCCCAGGTGGAAATCTCGGCGTCTTCGACCGGCATGATCTGCGGCATGATCTCGACCACGGTCACATCGACACCCATGGTGCGGTAGAAGGAGGCGAATTCGATGCCGATGGCGCCGGAGCCCATCACCAGCAGCGATTTCGGCATCTGCGGCGGCACCATCGCCTCGAAATAGGTCCAGATCAGCTTGCCGTCCGGCTCGATGCCCGGCAGCGCGCGCGGCCGCGCACCCGTGGCGATCACAATGTGCGTGGCCGTATAAGTGCCCTCGCCCTTGGTGCCCTTCGGAATCGGCCCCATCGGCTCCATCGGCTTCTTCGAGGTCTTGCCAACGACGATCTCGCCCGGCTTGGTGATCTTGGCTTCACCCCAGATCACGTCGACCTTGTTCTTCTTCATCAGGAAACCGACGCCATTGTTCATGCGCTGGGCGATGCCGCGCGAACGGTCCACGATACCCTTGATGTCCGGCGTGATCGTGCCTTCGAGCTTAAGGCCGTAATTCTTGGCATGTTCGGCGTAGTGGAGGATTTCGGCCGAACGCAACAGCGCCTTGGTCGGGATACAGCCCCAGTTGGAGCAGATACCGGCCAGATGCTCGCGCTCGACGATCGCCGTCTTGAAGCCGAGCTGCGCCGAGCGGATGGCCGCGATATAGCCACCCGGACCGGAACCGATGATGATGACGTCGTAATTGTCAGCCATGTTCTTCCTGCCTTCTCATCAAGCGGCGCCGCGCGTCAGCAGCACCCAGCCATGTTCTTTGCTGTTGTCTAACAGCGGTACAGCGCGTTTGCGGGCCACTTCCACGAATCCGCGCGACCCGTAGAGGCCGAGCGCCGTCTCGTTGTGGCTTTCGGTGATCAGGCTCATCGGCCTGCCGCCTCCGCGTGCGATTTCGTGGTCGAGAAGCCGCTTGCCGAGCCCCCTGCCGCGATGGTGCCCGTATACGCCAAGACTGTCGAGGAACCAGTGGCCGACCAGCGTTTTCTGCAAGGCCAGGATCGGCTCGATGACCGGATGCGGCGCCTCCGCGTCGACGATCGACGGTTCGATCGGATGACCGATGACGACGCCAGCAACTTCCTCGCCGATCACGGCCAGGCTGGCGTCTTTCCACGCGGCCTGTTCGGTGTCGGAACGCATGAAAGAGCGCCCCTGTTCAAAGGCGGTTTCCTTGGAACCGTCAAGCACCGCCCCGTACCAGAACCACGACGCGAAACCGTGCGAGCTTACATCGACCAGAATAGCGAGCTCGGCGGCATCGCGCTTCTCGGCCCTGCGAATGGTTGTCGCCGCTGCCATCACAACCCCAGCAGCTCACGCACTTTCGGCACCAACGCCGCACCAATCCTGCGGCTGTTGTCGGCGTCGAGATGAACACCGTCGAGCGGTGTCGTTCGTGCCACCGTACCTGCGTCGAAAAAGCCGCAGCCCACTTCCTCGGCGAGCGCCGCATAGAGCGGCGCAAGGTGCTGCGAGGCCTTGTCGCCGCCGGCGAACATTTCCTTGTATTCGGAATTGGTCGTGTGGCTAAGCACCGGAGGCGAAACCAGGAGCACCCGTGGCGGCGGATAGCCCATGCCGTGATCATAGCCGCGTACGATCGAGACCAGTCGCGCCATGCCTTGCCTGGCCGCCAGCGGATTGCCGTGGATCCACGGCTTCATGTCGTTGGCGCCGAGCATGATGATGACGAGATCGAGCGGCGCATGCGTGCCAAGAACCGTTGGCAAAGTGCGAGCGCCGTTCCGATCGGCCTCGGCAAAATTGTCGTCAAAGGCAGTGGTGCGGCCGTTCAGCCCTTCGGCGACGACATGGACATCGGCGCCAAGCTCAGCTTGCAGCACGCTCGGCCAGCGATCTTCGAGCGAATGGCGCCCCGGACCTGAGGCATCGTAGCCCCAGGTCAGGGAATCGCCGTAGCAGAGGATGGTTTTCATGCGGCCCAACCCGGCCGCCTAAACCAACATAGCCATCGGGTTTTCGATGATGCGCTTGAAGGCACCGAGCAGTTCGGCACCCAGCGCACCGTCGACGGCACGGTGGTCGGTCGAAAGGGTAACGGACATCACGGTGGCGATCTTCACTTCGCCGCCCTTGACCACCGCCCGCTCCTCGCCGG